>CAIVPW010000058.1 GCA_903907895.1 uncultured Alphaproteobacteria bacterium | reverse complement strand
TCGACGTAGGCGAGATTGGGAACGCGGAAGTCCGTCCCGTCGTGACCGTTGTAGGTGAGGTCGCCGCAGGTGTAGTCGTCCGCTACCGCGCCGGGATCGTGATCGACGTAGTTCTGCACCACGCAGGTGGTTAGGAAGTCGCAATCGACCGGCACTTCGAGCTGCAGTTGCTGGCCATGCGACGGGCGCGCCGCAAGCAGCAACCCCAGCAACAGCAGCGCCGGCGTCACGCTCACCGCCTTGGGGCAATCGGCGGCGCCGGTCATGGTTCCTGCTGCTGCGCCCGCTTCAAGCGATTCTGCGTCAGGGCGATTTCGTCGAGCTCCTGACGCTCGATCTTCGCTGCCTCCAGCGCGAGGCGCGCCTGCTCGCGTTCCTCGGCCAGCTCGTACTTGCGCAGTTCGCGCCAGGCAGAAGCCACCTCGTCGCGCGCGTCATCGATGCGCTTGTCGCACTCGACCACCGAGCGCGCGAGCTTGGCGCGGCGCGCGATCACCAGCTTGGCGTATTCGGAGTACGCCCAGGCACCGTGCGCATCGTTCCTGGCCTGCTGCTGCTCGCGCACCACTTCGGCCTCGAGGTCCTTGCCCTGGCGGACAAGATCCGCGCGTAGGCCCTGCAACGAGGCCAGCGCGCGGCGCTTCTCTTCCAGCGTCCACTTGTTCAGGCGAATGAGAGCGGCGAGACCTTTCATGGACTACCGCTCACTTCTTTGCCGGTGCTGCCGTGGGGGCGGCTTTGGGCGCTCCCACCACTTTGGCCAACGCCGCGTAGCCAGATGCAAGGTCGGCGCGCTCTGTCTTGCCCTGCGCGAGGAATTTCTCGAGGCCGTCGCGGTGACGAATGGACTCGTCGATGGCCGCGTCCGAGCCGGCGCGATAGGCGCCGAGGCGGATCATGTCGGCCATCTCCTCATACGTAGAGATGAGACTGCGGGCGCGCGACACTAAGTCGTTCTCCTCCTTGGTGTTGCAGTCCGGCATGCTGCGCGAGACGCTGCGCAGGATGTTGACCGGGGGATAGCGTCCGCGCTCGGCGATCGAGCGGTCCATGACGACGTGACCATCGAGAATGCCGCGCACGGCATCCGCGACCGGTTCGTTGTGGTCGTCGCCTTCCACCAGCACGGTGAAGAGGCCGGTGATGGTGCCTTCACCCGTGCCGGGACCCGCGCGCTCCAGCAGGCGCGGCAACTCGGCAAACACGGTCGGCGTGTAGCCTTTGCTGGCCGGCGGTTCGCCGCCCGACAGGCCGATCTCGCGCTGCGCCATGGCGAAGCGCGTGACCGAGTCGATCATGCACAGCACGTTCTTGCCCTGGTCGCGGAAGAATTCCGACACGGCGAGAGTCATGTACGCCGCCTGGCGGCGCATGAGCGCAGACTCATCGCCGGTGGCGACGATGATGACGGCGCGCTTCAGGCCCTCAGGCCCCAAGTAGTCCTCGATGAATTCCTTCACCTCGCGGCCGCGCTCGCCGACCAGGCCGATGACGGCGACGTCGCTGGAGGCGTACCTCGCCATCATCGACAGCAGTACCGACTTACCGATGCCGGAACCGGCGAAGATGCCCATGCGCTGGCCGAGGCAGACGGTGGTGAACGTGTTGATGCTGCGCACGCCGAGGTCGATCTTCTTGCCGAGCCGCTTGCGCTTGGCGGCCACCGGTGCCGCAGCGCGCAGGGCATAGCCCTTGGGGCCTTGGGCAACCGGCAGCTCGCCGTCGATCGGCTCGCCGAGAGCATTCATCACGCGGCCGAGCCAGGTGGCGTGCGGATAGATGACGGCGTCCTGCTCGGCGACCAGCGCCTTGGCGCCCAGTCCAATGCCGTCCAGCGAACCGAAGGGCATGACAAGCGCGCGGCCGTTACGGAAGCCAACCACCTCACCCGGCACCTTGGAGCCGCGGCGGCCGGTTAGGTTCACCCGGGTGCCGACGCTGACGGTGCCGTAAAGGCCGGCGACCTCGATCAGCAAGCCCTGCACGCCCGCGACGCGGCCATAGGTGCCGTAGTCGGAGATGCGGGAGAGTTCGGCGAGAAGGCTTTCCATGGCGAGATCGGCAGATTCCCTGGGTTCCTAACCCCACTGTGCCCGCACGCGCTTAATGGACCGTAAAGCTGCGCCCTGCGCCAGCTTGGGCTCGCTTCGGCACCCTTCGAAAGGATTAGCCCAAGCTCCTACCCCATTCGGGGAGTCCCCTACCTCGTTGGTGCAACGCGCCTATCACTATGGTAGGGTATTAACGTTAATTAATGGCGTGCCGCCGGGGGTACCGTGCGCCGCCATGGCAGCAGCGGAGGGGATGCCGATGCGCGTGCTTCTCGTTGAGGACGATCCGGTTACCGCCCGCAGCGTCGAAAAGATGCTCGGCGGCGAAGGTTTCAATGTCTACACGACCGACCTCGGTGAGGAAGGTCTCGATCTCGGCAAGCTCTACGACTACGACATCATCGTCCTCGATCTGAACCTCCCCGACATGCATGGGTATGAGGTTCTGAAGCGCCTGCGCAGCGCAAAAGTGCGCACGCCGATCCTGATCCTGTCGGGCGATTCGGAGCCTGACGACAAGGTGAAGGGCCTGGTGTTCGGGGCCGACGATTACCTAACCAAGCCGTTCAACAAGGCGGAGTTGGTTGCACGCCTCCACGCCATTGTGCGCCGCTCCAAGGGTCACGCCGAATCCGTCATCAACGTGGGCAAGCTGTCGGTCAATCTCGACGCGCACACGGTCGAAGCGGAGGGCAAGCCGGTGCACCTGACCGGCAAGGAATACAGCGTGCTCGAGCTGCTCGCGCTCCGCAAAGGGACAACGCTCACCAAAGAGATGTTCCTCAATCACCTGTATGGCGGCATGGATGAGCCGGAGCTGAAGATCATCGACGTGTTCGTCTGCAAGCTGCGTAAGAAGCTCGCGAACGTCACCGGCGGCGAGCACTACATCGAGACCGTTTGGGGCCGCGGCTATGTGCTGCGTGACCCCGCCACGCAATCCGCAACCCACGCGGCATAGGTATGGCAGCACGCAGACAAGGCCACCGCCACCACCCCGCCTCGCGGCACGCCCGCGACGGGCGCCGCGCGCTGAGACGCCCGCGCCTGGGCCCGAACGTGGTCCGCCTCGACCATGCCGGCATCCAGCGCCGCGGCGGCACCGGCGAGCGCGGACTGCTGCACTTCGGCGAAGGCAACCCGGACGAGCAGCGCCACTAGGCCAGTTTTAACGGAGACGACGGACACGGGCGCCCTGGGGCGCCCGTTTTCGTTTGGCGAACCTAACCCGCGAGGGCGACCGAGAGCGCCAGGCGGTCGGGCATTTCCTCGCAGGCGACCGTCGTCTGCAGGGCACGGGCGAGCGCGCCGGCGTAGTACGGCTGCACCAGGCGTGCATTGAGCGCGCCGGGCGTGCCGGAAAGGGCAGACTTCTTCTCGTCGGTGAGTGCGGCGGCGCTGCCGGCGGCGATGACAGCGAGCAGGCGATCGCCCACCGCAACCGTCACCGTGCCGCCCTTGGGCAGCGCTTCGGCACCGAGCAGCACCAGGTTGAGGATCAGCTTAACCACTGGCTGCGGCGCGTCGGCGATCGCGCCTGTTGGCCATTCGATGCGGACGCGGCGGCCCTCGAAGAAGGCGTGGGTCTTGGCACGCGCCTCGTCGAGCGGCTGGCGTACGCCGAGGCCACCCGCGGCGCCGAACGCCAGGCGAAAGAACTCGAGGCGGCGCACCGTTTCGGCGGCGCTGAACTCGAGCAGCTCGATGGCACCGGCATCGCTGCCCTCCTCCTTCAGCATTTCGACGCCGTTGCTGACGGCACCGGCCGAAGCGGCGAGGTCGTGCATTAGGCGAGAAACGAGCAGGGAGGCGAGTGTCAGTTCGTCGGTGTTGGTCATCAGGAGGTCGGCATTCAGCCCGCGGCCTTGGCCGCCCTGCGCGCCTTGGCCGTGTCCGGGGCCAGCAGCTCGCCGATGGCGGCGACCTCCGATTCCACCACCGAAAGCACCTTCGCCTCGATGGCGCGGTAGCGCGCGAGCGCCTCCTGGCCGAGTTCGGTGACGTTCGCGCCGCCTCCGCCCTTGCCGCCGGTCGTCGTTTCCACCAGCGGCCCTTTGAACAGGTGGTTCATCTCGTCGATGAGGACCCAGGCGCGGCGATAGGACATGCCCGCCTCGCGCGCGGCGGCCGAGATCGAGCCGGTGCGGGCGACAGCCTCCAATAGCTTCACCTTGCCAGGCCCCAGCGGATAGCTCTGCCCGAACAGGATGCGGACCTGGGGGGCGGCGTGAACCTTGGGCCTGGGCGGGCGATTGGCTTTCAGGGCGGTGCGGGAAGCTTCAGGCATAGGAAACCGGCGGGTCACGGACCGTACCCCCTATCGTGATTGTCGGCTACTGACGCGACTGGCTATAGTCCTACGACTATAACGACCCCGGCCGGCTGGCGGGGGTCCGGCACCTGGGACGAGGTGCTTTGGGCGAGACCTCGGGAGGGCCAATGGACGGCGGCTGTACGACCATCGACAAGACCTCCACCGCGGCGGCACCCAAACTGGTCGATCCATTCGGCCGCACGGTGAAATATCTGCGCGTGTCGGTGACCGACCGCTGCGACTTCCGCTGCCAGTACTGCATGGCGGAAGACATGACCTTCCTGCCGAAGTCCGAGGTCCTCTCGCTCGAAGAGTTGGACCGTGTGTGCACGGCGTTCGTGCACAAAGGCGTCGAGAAGATCCGACTGACCGGCGGCGAGCCGCTGGTACGCAAGGACATCATGGTGCTGGTGAACCGCCTGTCGCGCCACCTGAAGTCGGGCGCGCTGCGGGAACTCACCGTCACCACCAACGGCAGCCAGCTGACCAAGCTGGCGCCGCAGTTGGCCGACGCCGGCATCAAGCGCATCAACGTGTCGGTCGATTCACTCAAGGCGGATCGCTTTCGCGAGATCACGCGGCGCGGCGACCTGGACGTCGTGCTGGCCGGCATCAAGGCGGCGCGCGACGTGGGCATCGCGGTGAAGATCAACGCCGTGGCGCTCAAGGGCGTCAACGACGACGAATACGACGACATGATCCGCTGGTGCGGCGAAACGCAGACCGACATGACGCTGATCGAGACCATGCCGATGGGCGAGGTCGATCACGACCGTACCGACCACTACCTGCCGCTGAGCCTGGTGCGCGCGCGCCTGGCCGAAAAGTGGACGCTCGAAGACCTCGACTACAACTCGGGCGGCCCCGCGCGCTACGTCCGCGTGAAGGAAACCGGCCGCAAGATCGGCTTCATCACGCCGCTCAGCCACAATTTCTGCGAATCGTGCAACCGCGTGCGCCTGACCTGCACAGGCACGCTGTACATGTGCCTTGGCCAGAACGACGCTGCCGACCTGCGCTTCCCCATGCGCGTGATGAAGGATTCGGACGAGCTGTTGGAAGCCGCCATCGACGAGGCGATCGGCCGCAAGCCAAAGGGCCACGACTTCATCATCGACCGCCGCCACAAGGGCCCGGCGGTGTCGCGGCACATGAGCGTTACGGGCGGGTAATACAGCTCGGTCGCGCCACCGCGCGACACATCAACGCGGCGGTGGCAGCGGCGCTAGCGCGGGTCGCGGTCGAACGGGTTGAAGTGGCGGCGATTGGGGTCGCTACGGAAGGGGTTGCGCGTGCGGGTCTCACCGCGTTTGCGTTCTTCCTCGTAGGCGACGTCTTCGAAGCCCGG
Source organism: uncultured Alphaproteobacteria bacterium (assembly GCA_903907895.1). Classification (GTDB taxonomy): domain Bacteria; phylum Pseudomonadota; class Alphaproteobacteria; order UBA2966; family CAIVPW01; genus CAIVPW01. Next base: position 93,439 of record CAIVPW010000058.1, on the reverse strand, counting down.
CGGCGCCGACAGGTGCGGGCCGCGGAAGTTCCAGAGCTTCACGTCGCGGCGCTTGAATACGATCACCAGCAGCGCGCCGGCGACGAAGCCGCCGACATGCGCCCAATAGGCGACGCCGCCCCCGCCCTCGGTCGGCGCACCGCCGGCAAGGAGCTGGAACACGAACCACAGGCCCAGCACGACAAACGCTGGGATGCGCATCGGATGGATGATGATGCCGAGCGGGATCACCACCAGTACGCGCGCATTCGGATGCAGCAGGAAATAGGCGCCGAGCACGCCGCCGATTGCGCCCGATGCGCCGATCATCGGCACCTCGGAGCCAGGGTCGGCGAACGCCTGCGCCATGGCGGCGCCGATGCCGCACAGGACGTAGAACACGATGAAGCGCGTGTGCCCCATCGAGTCCTCGACGTTGTTTCCGAAGATCCAGAGGTACAGCATGTTGCCGGCGAGGTGCATGAACCCGCCATGCATGAACATCGACGTGAAGATCGTGAGCCACGCCGGAATCGCGACCAGATCGGGCGGCAGGCTCGCCTCGCCGAACAGCACGGCGGGAACCAGCCCGTAGGAGTAGAACGCCGCCTCGCCGCCGGTGAGTTGCAGGAGGAACACCACCACGCAGGCAACGATGATCCCTACCGTGACGCGCGGCGGCGTATTGGACGGCAGGTCGTCGTGCAGCGGGATCATGGCGTGCGCTCGGGTCCGGGTCAGCCTAGGGCCGTCACGCCCAAGTCATAACAGTAGCGCAGCGCCCGCATTTCTGCGCTCAGGGAGTATACTTGCGCCCTACCCCCTAACGCCGTAGGCGTTGCTCCTCCATGCCCTCCTCCAAGCCTCTCAAAACCGCCCCCAAGGGTACGGCCGCCCGCGCCGTGCCCAAGATCGCCTTCGTGGCCGACACCACCGCCGCCGCGCGCGAGGCCAAGCGGGCGTGCGTGAGGGCCTATGGCAACGCGCCAGCGGACGAGGCGCACATCGTGGTGGCGCTGGGCGGCGACGGCTTCATGCTGCACACGCTGCATGGGCACATCGACGGCGCGCCGATCTTCGGAATGAACGTCGGCACCGTCGGTTTCCTGATGAACGAATACCGGCCCGACGGCCTGCAGGAGCGTTTGGCGCGCGCCGTGACGGTCAAGCTGCACCCGCTGCAGATGACCGCCCGCACCAAATCCGGCAAGCGTCACAGCGCACTGGCGATCAACGAGGTGTCGCTGCTGCGCGCCACCGGCCAGATGGCGAAGTTGCGCATTTCCGTCGATGGGGTCGAGCGCCTGCCGGAACTGGCATGCGACGGTGCGCTCGCCTGCACCACGGCGGGATCGACCGCCTACAACCTGTCGGCGCATGGCCCCATCTTGCCGCTCGGCTCGCGCCTGATCGCGCTGACGCCGATCAGCGCGCACCGTCCGCGGCATTGGCGCGGCGCCATCCTGCCGGCCAACGCCACCATCCGCTTCGAGACCCTGGAGCCGGAGAAGCGACCGGTGAACGCCACCGCCGACCATCGCGCGGTGACGAATGTGGTGGAACTCGAGGTTGCGGAGGCCAAGGACCGCACGGTCACGCTGCTGTTCGATCGCGAGCACAACCTGGAAGAGCGCATCCTGCGCGAGCAGTTCGCCTCTTAGGCAACCCCACCGATTGTGGCTCGCCTCCTACGGCTAGCTCTTCGGCCCTAACTCGTCTTCTGCGCCTGGATTTCCGGCCATTGCAGCCTGATCGGTTCGTCCCCAGGTGTACCTAAGCAGCAGAAACAGAATAAGGCGGTGGTGTAATGCCGGTCCCGCTCCAAATCACGTTCCGCGATTTCGATTCATCCGATGCGGTAAAGGCCCGGGTCGAAGAGGAGGCCGAGAAACTCGGCCGCTATTACCCGCGCATCGTTTCCGTGCGTGTGGTGCTCGAACAGCCGCATAAGCACAAAGCCAAGGGCAACACGTTCCACGTCGGCATCTACATCGAAGTCCCCGGCGAGGACATCAAGGTCACTCGCCACCCGGGCACTAGCGCCGCACACGAGGATATTTACGTCTGCATCCGCGATGCATTCGATGAAGCGCGCCGGCGCCTCGCCGACCACAAGCAGCGCCAGCGCGGCGACGTAAAGCATCACGAAGGGCAACCGCATGCCCGCATCCTGTCGATGTTCCCCGACCACGGGTTCATCCGCGCGGGCGATGGCCGCGAGTTCTATTTCCACCGCCACGCCGTGATCAACGGCGAGTTCGAGAAGCTGGAAGTCGGCGCCGAGGTGCGCTTCGCGGAAACCATGGGTGAGCAAGGCCCACAGGCATCGACCGTAACGCCGGTGGGGAAGCAGAACCACGCGCCGCTGGAACCACCACCCGACACGACCATCGCGACCTCGCGCCCGTAGCGCGGCGCGGCTTTAGGGGTGGTAGCCGGGCGCGCTGTAGCCGGAAAGCACACGCTCGAGCGAGAGCCGGTCTTCTATGCCGCGCAGCAGAACGAGGCGGACAGCACGATCGAACTGCACCGGGTCGATCACCGAGCCACCCAGGCGACGCGCTTCCAGCACAGTGCCGGTCAGCGCGCCGACGAGTGACATCGTCAGGTCCTTCACCGGTATGTCGGTGCGGAACGTGCCGCGCAACCACCCGAACTGGATGATGCCTTCGATCGTCCGGTAAAGGTGGGTGTAGAGGCGGTTGGCGCGGGCCGCAATGCGGCCCTCGCCGTTGCCGAATTCCGCCCCGACCATCACCAGCAACGAAAGCCGAGCCACGCGGCCGGGTGTGGCCTTGGTGATCGATTCGACGAACGCGCCGAGTTTTGCCTCGGCAGTGGGCGGCGCCTTCGACACTTCGGCGATCATCGCCTCAATTACATCCTGCTCGATATTCTCGAGGAGTTTGAGAAGGAGCGACTCCCAGTCGGAGCAGTACTTGCGCACGGTGTCTTCCGACAAGCCGGACGCCTGCACGACGTCGCCAAACGCCGTTGAGCGAATGCCGCCGCGCAGCATCAGCGTGAGGGCCGAACTCAGCAGACGGTCAAGGTCGGGAGGATTGGCGGGCCGCTGGGCAGCGCGCGCAGCCTGTGTCGCCCCGGAGGGCATTGTTTGGACTGTACGGACGCGGTTTGGGCAAGTCAAAGCCCACAGAGCCGCAGCATGTAACAAGATGTAAAGGTCCGCGCGCGGGGAACGGCGGAGCGCCCCCCCCCCCTGCGCCGCACCACCGCCCGCCCTCAAGCGCTGTCGCCCAGCGGCTAGACCGGGAGCAGCGGCCCCAGATGCCCCGGCAGGTCGCGCAGCGGGATCTTGGTGAGGTCCTTGTTCAATTCGCCCACCACCATCTTGCCGAGCTCCGGCGTCAGTTCGGAACGAAGCTCGCCCAGGACCTGCGGCGGCGCCACGAGGTACAGGCGCTCGAACGCGTTCTGTTTGCGCGCATCGTCGAGTGCGCGCGCAATCTCCCGCGCGAACCTGCGCTTCTGTTCCCGCACCTGATCCACCGGCTCCGTCGCATGCTTGGCGTAACCCATGCGATCAGGGTCCGAGAGAATGTCGCGCGACTTCTTGACCTCCTGTTCAAACTCCCGCTCCACCGTGAGGCCGTGGTTCGGTCCGTCGTTGACCAAGACGCGCGCACGCGACGCGTCGGCGACAACGACCCAGCTGACGACGGGTTTAATCAAAGCACGCCTCCATGGTCGCGCCGCTAGATGCAGCGGCGGTCTGCTTGTCATGTGGCGCCGCACGGCGACGCATACAACTCCGCCAACGGGGCAGGTCCGTCAACGCCGCGGCGGGCCGGAGATTGCCGTGCGCCGAACGGCCCGTGTCGGCTAGTTGGGCATCGGGCCCCCGTTTGCGGCTGCAACCACGCGGAACCGGTTGCCGCACAATCGTGGCGAAAACCGGGAGGACTGCTTGCACTTCTGCGTCCGCAGGTTGCAGCAGCCGCGGCGCCTCTGCGTCATCCTTCGACTCTTCCGAATTGCCTTATTTCTAGGCAGATCAGGTGACATCGATGACGCACGGAGAGGCATTCGTGCATCTACTGTTCTCCATTCAATCGAAATTGTTGTATTCAACCAAAGAGATAGCCTGCTCGCCGACTCGGCACAGCGTTTGTAACCAGTGCTGGGTGTCGCCTTCGGCACTGGCCGGGCGCGCGACGAGAGGAGTCTGTCATGCAACACGGCAATGCCGTGCAGGCAAAGAACAACGCGTACCTGAAGCGTAACGTTTATTGCCAATCTGGAAAGGCGACCGAAATGAAATCCACCAACCTCTTTGCTGCCGCTGCGTTCGGGCTCGCCCTTGCGGCCGGCTTTTCGGCACCGGCGCAGGCGCAAGCCACGCTGAACGTCGGCGTTGTGTCGGACTATGTGTTCCGCGGCATCAGCCAGACCAATGAAGGCGGCGCTCTGCAGGGCGGCGTCGAGATGGGCCTTCCGGCCAACGGCTACTTCGGCGTGTGGGGTTCCACCGTCGATTTCGGTGACGGCACCGATACGGAAGTCGATGTGTACGGCGGCTGGCGTCCGGAGTGGATGGGCCTGACGCTCGATATCGGCGCAATCGCCTATCGCTACATCGGTGCGCCCGACACTGCCAACTGGAGCTTCTACGAGCTCAAGCTTGCCGCTGCGAAGAACCTCGGCTTTGCCACGATTGGCGGTGCCGTGTTCTGGAGCCCCAACTTTACGGGCACCGGCAGCAACGAAGCCACCTACTACGAGGTCAACGCCAACGTCCCGCTGACGATGGTCAAGAACCTCGCAATCACCGGCGCCTACGGTCACCAGTCGGTCGAAGGACCCGGCGACTACAACACCTGGAACGTCGGCTTGGTGTGGCGTCCGATCCCGTGGCTCGAACTGGACGGCCGCTACCATGACACCGACGACCACGGCCTGGGCCAGAACTACGAAGAGCGTTTCGTAGGCGGCGCCAAGGTGGTGTTCACGTTCTAAATCGAGCGCACACCCGCTCGTAACGGAACGAGCCGCCATCCCTGCCGGCCGGCGTCACGCTGGCCTGCAGGGGGCGGCTCTTTTCATTTCTGAAGGCGCGCCGCGGGCGCGCGCTGGGTTCCTCTCTCAGCGCGAGGAGAGAGCCCGCTCCAACGCCTGGCGAAGTTCGCGCGCCTGGAAGGGCTTCCGGATGATGGGCCTGCCGCGCAGGTCGGAGCGCAAGGCTTCTGCCCCATATCCCGTCGCAAACAGCACCGGGATGCGCCGGCGGATCAGGACATCGGCGACAGGAAACACCTCCCGTCCTCCGACATTCACGTCGAGCATCGCGGCATCCACATCCCCGGACTGCGCGATCAGCAGCGCGTCGTCGATGTGCATTGCGAGGGCGACGACCGTGCAGCCAAAGTCGCGCAGCGTCTGCTCGATGCTGAGAGCAATCAGCGCCTCGTCCTCGACGACGAGGATGCGCGCGCCTTCGAGGCTCACGGCAGTTGACCGTCTCGCTTCGGCTTCGGCGATCACCCGACCGGCACCTTGACCACGAAAGCCTTGCCCGCGCCGCGCGGCTCGACGCTGAGCGTGCCACCCAACTGACGAACCAAGCTGGTGATGACCCGCAGCCCCAACCCCGGCGCACGCTCCAGCGTAAAGTCGGACGGCAGCGGAGCCTCGTCTTCTACCGAGAGAACAGCCATGCCGCCGTCCCGTACCAGTGTGACGCGAACGCAGCCCGACGGGTCGGAGTGCTTGGCTGCGTTGGTGACGAGTTCGTTGACGATCAGCGCAAGCGGAATGGCACGGTCGGTGGTGAGCCGCACGGCCTCGGCGTGACACGTCACAGTCGGCGCACCCATCATCTCATCGAGATCTTTGACCATCTCGGTGAGGAACGTGCCGAAGGCAATCGCATCGAGATCTTCGCCCTGGTACAGGCGCTGGTGGACACGGCCGATCGTGGCGACCTTGCTCGCAACCGAATCAAACTGCTCCTTGGCAGACGCATCGCGCAGCTGCGAGCGGTGCAGCATGAGCATACTGGACACGAGCTGCAGGCTGTTCTTTACGCGGTGATTCACTTCGCGTAGCAGGACGTCCTTTTCGTGCAAGCGCAGCTCAAGGGCTTCCGCCATCTGACCGAACCGCCGCGACAGCGCCTGGACTTCGGGGATCGACGCGTGCGGCGGCCGGGCCTTCAAGTCGCCTTTGGCAACAGCGTCCGCCGCCGCTTGCAGCGCCTGCATCGGACGGCCAACCCACACGCGCGCCAATAGCAGCGCCGCAAGCGCCGCTGCAAGGAATGCAGCGATGATCAGGCCGATCGACTGCTCGAACTGGCGTTGCACCATTTGCAGCGTTGGCGTGATCGGCAGCGCGACGACCACTGCGAGTCCGGCCGCCTCGGTGGTGCGGCCGGAAGCCAACGCATACTCCACGCCGCCTTCTGTGAAGGTCTGCGCACCGGCCGCAAGCGCGGCGGCCCACGGCATGTCCTGCAGGCGCTTGCCGGTCCACGCTTCGGGATTCGGCCAGCGCATCGTGATGGTACCGGCGTCATCGACGGTGGCCGCGAAAGCGCCCGCCGGCAGCGGCGGATCGTTGAGCGAAGCAGAAAGCGTCTGCACCGTGACCGGCAGCACGAGCAAAGTCTGCGCGGCGCCGTTCTCGGCCAGCACGGGATGCACGAACGTCACGACGCCCGCGCCGTTGCGCGGATCATTCGCGTACGCGCTCATCAACGTCTGCCCTGACTTCGCCGCCTCCCCAAAGTAGGGCTGGAGGTGCGGCTGCAGGCTCGTCACCGCGTCGTCGGAAGCGCAAACCGCCTGCCCGTTCGGCGAATACGCGGCGAGACCGAGTACGCCAGGAAGCGTGGCAACGAAGCGCGCGAGCTCCGCCGCGCACTGCTCCGCTTCCCGATTGCGGACGGCGGGGATGCGCGCAACGAGGCTCAGCACGGCCGCGGCCGAGTTCGGGTTGCGGTTCTGGCGTACAACGGCCAAGGCCGCTGCCGAGCGTGCGGACGCAATCACCTCCGTGCGGCGGTCGGCGATCTGCACCCGTTCGAGCGCAAACAGGATCACGAAGATCGGTAGCGCTGTGAGGAGCGTAAGGAGGAAAAGCCGCGTCGCCAGAGACATGGGCCTGCAAGTTAAGCCGCCACCGCAGCAAGCAGTATCGGGGCTGAACCCGATCAGCCGGCGCGAACGGGCAACAGCCGCGAACCGGCGCGCCTCGCCGGTAACACATCGATTTATTATAGTTTCGGCTCGGTCGGGGTAGCCGGTCGGCTGACCAAGCCTCCTATCGACGTTCTTGGTGCCCGCCGCCGGGGTCCGGGTCTTACGGCCGAGGGATGAGGCTCTTGGCGACAAGTAAGCGCACCACTGGCCCCTGGAATGGTGGAGGATGCCTCGCGCATTCAAGTGCGCGCTGTCGAAGGTCACGGCGCGTTCCTCCCTCCGCGTTGTATACGATCACGTCGTGACGCCCCCCGCGGAGTTGCCACCCTGAAACGGAAAAGCACGAACCGAGGCTCGCGGACCCTTCGACAATCGACTGTCGCCAAGGGTAATCCGCGGCCGAGCAGCCCAAGGGCGAAACGCCCGCCTCCGAGGCAGGCCCGCCGAACTGCATTCCCGATCGTCGGCATCGGCGCGTCGGCGGGGGGACTGGAGGCGTTCACCGAATTGCTGGGCAACCTGCCCATCGATACCGGCTTGGCCTTCGTGCTGGTGCAGCACCTCGATCGCACACACGAGAGCGCGCTGACAGAACTGCTCGCGCGCGCGACCGCGATGCCGGTCCGCGAGATCACCCAGGACCAACTCGTCAAGCCGAACCACGTCTACGTTATTCCACCGAATGCGGACCTCAGCATCGAGGGCGGCGTACTGAAGCTTCATCCCCGTGCCGTTGCAAGCGGCACGCCCGGCACGATCGACTTCTTCCTGGAGTCGTTGGCGCGGGACCAAGGCGAACGCGCCATCGGCGTCATTCTCTCCGGAGCCGCGACCGACGGATCGCTGGGCCTGGAGGCGATCAAGGCCGACGGGGGTTTCACGTTCGCGCAGGACGCGTCGGCCAAATACGACTCGATGCCGCGGAGCGCAATTGCCGCGGGCTGCGTCGATCTCGTTCTCAAGCCAAAGGACATCGCCCGGGAACTGGCGCACATCGCCCAGCATCCGCTGGCTATGCGGAAGCCGCCGCGCGCGAGTGCGCCGAAGGCCGAGGCGGCAGAGAATGAATTGGACGGAGCTGGCCACTACGAAGGGAAGGAAGAGGCGGGCTTCAAGAAGATTCTGTTGCTCCTTCGCAGCCATTCCGGCGTGGACTTTTCGCTCTACAGACGTTCCACCATCGAGCGCCGGGTCGCGCGCCGTATGGTGCTGACAAAGCAGCGAACCACGGAGTCGTACGCTCGCTTATTGCGCGGGAACGCAAAGGAATTGGACGCCCTCTACGCTGACGCCCTTATCGGCGTAACGACTTTCTTTCGCAACCCGGAGGCCTTTGAAACGCTGGGCCGCACCGTGTTTCCGAGCCTGCTGCACCAGCGCACCGACGATCCGGTGCGAGCCTGGGTCCTGGGCTGCTCGACCGGACAGGAGGCGTATTCCATAGCAATGACGTTCGTCGAGGCAGCGGAGCGCGCGCACAGCACGCGCCGGATCCAGGTGTTTGCCACCGACGCGCACGAGGCGCCCTTGGCGACGGCCCGCCACGGCCTGTATGCCAGGAGCGTCGTTGAGGGGGTTTCGCCCGGACGGCTGCGTCGCTTCTTTGTCGAGGAGGAGGGCGGCTACCGCATAAGCAAGGCGCTGCGCCAGATGGTCGTTTTCGCGAGACAAGACCTCATCAGCGACCCGCCGTTTTCGCGGCTCGACCTCGTCAGTTGCCGCAACGTCCTGATCTACCTCGACTCGAAGGTGCAGAAGACGGCGTTAGCGAAGTTCCACTATGCGCTGAAGCCGGGTGGATTCTTGTTTTTGGGCGGATCCGAATCGGTCGGCACATTCACGGACCTCTTCGAACCGGTAGACAAGAGTCACCGCATCTACGCCCGCCAGCATGCACCCACCCCATCCTTGCACCTGCCGCAAGCCTCCGGTCATGGGGTGCGCGGCGCGGCCGCGCGGACGGCGCCTGTCGCACGTGACGGCGGGCACGAAGCCGGCACGAGAGTGCCCAATCAGGTTGCGGCGCAGCGCGAGGCCGACCGTGTAACCATGGCTCAGTTTGCACCGCCGGCGGTTCTCGTGGACGCAAACCTGCAGGTGCTGCAGTTCCGCGGGACCACCGGCGCCTACCTTTCCCCGCCGGCCGGCAAGGCGAGCTTCGATGTGCTGAAGATGGCGCGCAGCGGCCTTGCACTTCCGCTGCACGCGGCCATCACCCGGGCCCGCAAGGGCGGGAAGCCTGTTCGCACCGACAACGTGCGGATGGGTCACAATGACCGTGCGCACCCCGTCACCGTGCAGGTGATCCCGCTCAGGAACCTGGACGAACGCTACTTCCTGATCACGTTTCAGGATGCCGGAGAAGGCGCTGCGCCGGCATCGGCAACAACCGCCAAGCGCAGCACCAAGGCAGCCAATCCCAACCGCATCGACCTAGCGCAGGCGTTACGCCGCATCGCGGAGATGGAGCAGGAACTGACGGAGGCCCACAAGCAACTCCAGTCGGCGCTGGAGGAGCACGAGGCGGCCAGTGAGGAGTTGCAGGCCTCGAACGAGGAGGGCCAATCCGCAAACGAGGAACTGCAGAGCCTCAACGAGGAACTGCAGACATCCAAGGAGGAACTGGAGTCGGCGAATGAGGAGTTGGTCACCGTCAACGAGGAATTGGCCAGCCGCAATTCCGAGCTCAATCGCGTCAATGGCGACCTGCGCAATCTGCAACTCGCTGCCCACCTTCCCATCGTGCTCTTGGCCCGCGACTTGACCATCCGGAGCTTCAGTGCCGAGGCCGAGAAGCATTTCAGCCTGCGATCCACGGATATCGGCCGTCCCATCGGCAACATCCGACACGATGTCCTCGTGCCTGACCTGGAGGAATTCGTTGCCGGCGTCATCGACAGCGTTAGCGCGCGCGAGCGCGAGGTGCAGGACAAGCGCGGGCAATGGTACTCCCTGCGGGTCCTCCCCTACCTGACCCTCAACAACAAGGTGGACGGAGCGGTCGTGGTTCTGTTGGACATCAGCACCCTCAAGCGCACCGAGGCGCTGATTGCGGCTGCACGCGACCTCGCCGAGAGCACGATCGATACCGTGCGCGAGCCACTGCTCGTGCTGGACGCAGCGCTGCATGTTGAAAGCGCCAATCGGGCCTTCTACCGTGCGTTCGGCGTTGAACCGCGGGAGACCATTGGCCGGGTGTTCTTCGAACTCGGCGGAGGCCAGTGGGATTTACCCGCCCTGCGAAAGCTTCTTGTGGAGGTGCTGCCGACGAGCAACGTCATCGAAGACTTCGCGGTCAATCATGAGTTCAAAGAAATCGGCGACCGCTCGTTGCTCCTCAACGCCAGGCGTATTGAGGACTACGGCCGCAAGACGCAACGCATACTGCTTGCGATCGAGGACATCACGCATCAAGTACGGGCGGCGGAGCGCAAGGATGTGCTGGTCGCCGAACTGAACCACCGGGTGAAGAACACCCTTGCGGCAGTCCAGGCCCTCGCCGCGGTAAGCGCGCGCGGCGCACGCTCGGTCAAGAGTTTCATGAGTGCGTTCGAGGGCCGTCTGCGCGCCCTCGCGGGCGCCAATGACCTGCTCCTCTCGGCGGAGTGGATCGGCGCCGACATGGCCGAATTGGCGCACGCGACGCTCAAGGCGCATGATTCCGAGGTTTCAGGCACCCCACGGATCGCCATTACCGGCCCATCCCTCCAGGTGCATCCGGAAGCCACCTTGGCATTGGTGCTGATCTTGCACGAGCTCGCAACCAACGCCGCGAAGTACGGCGCCCTATCGACGCCGGATGGCCGCCTCGATTTGACCTGGGAAGTGATGAAGGGTGCCAGTGTGCGGTTGCAGTGGAAAGAGACGGGCGGCCCCAAAGTCAGCCGCCCAAGTCGTACCGGATTCGGTACGCGCTTGATCGAACGCAGCGCTCAGCATGAATTGCACGGGCGAGCCGTTCTGGAGTTCAGTCCGACGGGCCTCACCTGCGTACTGACGTTCCCCTTGCTCCCTATTCCTCCTCGGGCGGAGCATCGATGAGCGACGCTGGCGCACTCAAGGGCCTGCGCGTGCTGGTCGTCGAGGACCAGGCACTGGTTGCCATGGAGATTGAGAACCTCCTGATGGATCGCGGCTGCGAGGTCGTAGGCCCTGCATCAACCGTCGAGGTGGCACTTCGCTGCGTCAAGACGCGCCAGATCGACGGCGCACTCCTGGACGTAAACCTGCAGGGGAAGGATGTCCTGCCGGTCGCGGAGGAACTCCAGAAGCGAGGCACCCCGTTCATCCTCGTCACCGGCTATCCCAGCCGAGAGACCGACATTCCGATCATTCGGGCCGCCCGGCGCATCAAGAAGCCTTTTGTTCCGAGCGAACTCGTCGCCGCCATGGCCGAGGTCTTCGCTCCCGAACCAGCGGCGCTGCCTTGACCTCTCGCGCAAGCAGCCGGGCGCCGGGCGCTGCGTGGCGCGGATTGGCGGTCGGCTAGCCTATCAACGTTCGTGGTGCCCGCTGCCGGGGTCGAACCGGCATGGCCTTGCGGCCGAGGGATTTTAAGTCCCTTGCGTCTGCCAATTCCGCCAAGCGGGCCCAGGCGATAGCGCGGACCGCACCATAGCACTGACGGAAGCTGCGCCGCCGCTCAGACCGAGGAGCGGCCGCGCGACGCAGGGGCCTGGGCGAGCGCCAGCTCGGGCCAGGCGTAGGCGATTTCCTGGATGGAGCGGCCACCCATGCGAATGGTGCGAGCTGCCATCGGTGCCGCGCCGAGCGATTCGTAGAACGTCCGCGCCGGGTTGCCGGCCAGCACCCAGACCATCAGGGACGTAAAGCCGAGATCGCGCAGGCGTTCGGTTGCGGCGCGCAGCAGCCACGAGCCGAAGCCGCGGCGCTGGTGCGACTCCAGCAGGTACAGCGTGTACACCTCGGCCCGGCGGGCTGGCCCCTGCGCGCGCTCCGCGCCCGCCGAGAGGAAGCCGACAACTTTGCCGTCGGGGTCTTGGACGACCAGGGTAACCGCCTGGCTGCGCGGCGAGCACAACGCGGTCCACCAAAACAGCGTCTCCCGCACCTCGCTCATGCCGCGCAGGATCGAGTCCGGCAACAAGCCGACGTACGATGTGCGCCAGCTGTTGACGTAGACGTGGGCGATGGCGCTGGCATCGAGCGGCGCCGCCTTTCGGACGCGGAATTCGGTGGCCACCGTGTGCCCCAACCCTGTTGTCCCGAACCAAGCCTCCACACTGTAGCGCGCTGCGGCCGGGCTTCCTATCCGGTGGAACCTTGGCGCGAGGGCGATCGCCGCCATTCCCACGGATTTCGGCGCTTGAAAGCGAGCAGGCCAGGGTTACCTTTGCACCGCACATGCGATTTGCAGCCCCCCTCGTCACCGGACGGCTCGTCCGCCGCTACAAGCGATTCCTGGCCGACGTCCGCCTCGCCGGCGGCGAGACCGTGGTTGCTCACTGCCCAAACCCCGGCGCCATGCTGGGCCTGACCGACGCCGAAACCGAGGTGTGGCTGTCGCGATCGGACGACCCCAAGCGCGTGCTGCCGTGGTCCTGGGAGCTGGCGAGTCACCAGGGCGGACTCGTCGGCATCAATACTGCACGCCCGAATCGGCTGGCGGAGGAAGCCATCGCCGGCGGCGCCGTCGCCGAACTCACCGGCTACGACACCATCCGGCGCGAGGTGAGGTACGGCGAGAACAGCCGCGTCGACCTGGTATTGGGCCGCCGGAACGGCGAGCAATGCTATGTCGAGATCAAGAACGTGCATCTGATGCGCGAACGCGGCCTGGCCGAATTCCCAGATTGCGTGACTGCCCGCGGTGCCAAGCACCTCAAGGAGCTGGCGGGGCTCGCCGCGAAAGGCGTCCGGGCGGTTGTGCTGTTCGTGGTACAGCGCGGCGACGCCCATTCGTTCGCCGTGGCCGGCGACCTCGATCCGGCATTTGCCGCGGGGCTGAAAGCCGCCCGCGCGGCCGGGGTAGAGACCCTGTGCTACGGGTGCGCTCTCTCGCCCGAGCAAATTGTGCTAGACAGGTCCCTACCCGTCGCCGCCTAGGGCCGCGAGGAGATTTGATGAACCGCACTTCCATTGCGATCGACGAGGCCGACGAGGCCCCCACATTCCAGTCGCCGCGGTATCCCTCGCCCATCAAGGTGCACGGACCGGAGGCGTTTGCCGGCATGCGCAATGCGGGCCGGCTGGTGGCCGAAGCACTCGACTACATCACGCCGTTCGTGCAGCCGGGTGTGACGACGGACGCGCTCGACCAGTTGTGCCATGACTTCATCGTGCAGCGCGGCGCGCTGCCGGCACCGCTGTTCTATCGCGGCTTTCCGAAGTCGGTGTGCACGTCGGTGAACCATGTGGTGTGCCACGGCATCCCGGCCGACAAGGTCGTGAAGAACGGCGACATCCTGAACATCGACATCACGGTCATCCTCGATGGCTGGCACGGCGACTCGAGCCGCATGTATTTTGTCGGCGACGTACCGCGCAAAGCGGCGCGCCTGTGCGAAATCACCTACGACGCGATGATGCGCGGCATCGAGGCGGTGCGGCCCGGCGCCACCACGGGCGACATCGGCCACGCCATTCAGTCGTTCGCCGAGGGCCACCGCTATTCGGTGGTGCGCGATTTCTGCGGGCACGGCATCGGCAAAATCTTCCACGAGCCGCCGAACATCGTGCACTACGGCGAGCGCGGTACCGGCGTGCGCCTGGTGGAAGGCATGATGTTCACCGTCGAGCCGATGATCAACCTCGGCAAATGGGAAGTGCGCATGATGCCGGACGGCTGGACCGCGGTAACGCGCGACCGGTCGCTGTCGGCGCAGTTCGAGCATTGCGTTGGCGTGACGGCGACCGGCTACGAGATCTTCACGACCTCGCCCACCGGCCTCGATCGGCCGCCCTACTCCGCCTAAGCGCCGGACTGCACCGGCCGCCATTCGGTGCCTGACATCGACAAGCCGGACGACCCGGACTACCTCGGTCATCGCAAACGCCTGCGCGCGCGATTCCTGCAGGCGCCCGACGCGCTGCCCGACTACGAGCTGCTGGAAATGCTGCTCGGATTCGTCATTCCGCGCCAAGACACCAAGCCCAGGGCCAAGCAGCTGCTGAAAGATTTCGGCTCGCTCGGCGACCTGTTGTCGGCCGACGCGCGCCGGCTCACGGATCATGGCCTCAGCGAGACCATCGTGGCGATGCTGAAGGCGGTACACGCCGGCGGCCTGCGCCTTGCCCGCGCGGAAACGCGCAAGCGCGACGCGCTGAGCTCGTGGGATGCGGTGCTCGCCTACTGCACGGCGGCAATGGCCTACAACCCGGTCGAGGAGTTCCGCGTTCTCTACCTCGATCGCAAGAACGGCGTGATCGCCGACGAGGCGCAGCAGAAGGGCACCGTGGACCACACGCCGGTGTATCCGCGCGAGGTGGTGAAACGCGCGCTGGAACTGTCAGCCTCCGCACTGATCCTGGTGCACAACCACCCGAGCGGCGACCCCAAACCGTCCCAGGCCGACATCGCCATGACCCGTGAGGTGCAGGATGCCTGTTCCAAGCTCGGCCTCCTGCTGCACGATCACGTGGTGATCGGCCGCGGCAGCAACGCGAGCTTCCGTTCGCTGGGACTGCTCTGAACATGGCGCGGCTGAAAGCGCACGGCGAGCGTCATGCGGTGGACCGCATCGGCTGGCTGCGGGCGGCGGTGATGGGTGCCAACGATGGCATCGTGTCGACCGCCAGCCTGATCGTCGGCGTCGCCGCAGCCGGCGCGCCAGATGCACAGATTCTTCTATCCGGCATCGCCGGGCTGGTGGCCGGTGCGATGTCGATGGCCGCGGGCGAGTACGTGTCGGTGAGTTCGCAGGCCGATAGCGAAGGCGCTGATCTGGCGCGCGAGCGCCGCGAGTTGCGCGATCTGCCCGAGCAGGAGCTGACGGAACTGACGTCGATCTACGTCGAGCGCGGGCTGGATCCCGCGCTGGCGCGGCAGGTCGCCACGCAGTTGATGGCGAAGGATGCCCTGGGGGCCCACGCGCGCGACGAACTCGGCATTTCGGAACACACCATCGCGCGGCCGGTGCAAGCGGCCGTGGCCTCGGCCGCGACCTTCGCGACCGGCGCTGCGTTGCCGCTCGCCATCGTGCCGCTGGCGCCAGCCAGCGTCCTCGTGTGGCTGGTTTCCGCCGCCTCGCTGGTGCTGCTTGCCGGTCTCGGCGCAATTGGCGCCCGCGCGGGACGCGCGCCCATGATCCGCGCGACGGTGCGGGTCACCTTTTGGGGCGCGATGGCGATGGCCGCAACGGCGGTGATCGGCGCGCTGTTCGGCGCGGCAGTCGCCTAGGCGGCGCTACTTCTGGCAGGTGCCCCAGCTGACCGACAGGGGCTCGCGGGCCATGGTCAGGTTGGGCTGCTCGGCGAGCACCAGGCCGGCCAGGCGGCTGAACGCGAACTGGCCGCTCTCGCGCTGCACCACCAGAAGGCGCAGCGCATCGGTGCAGGACAGCACGTGCTCGTCGCCGTCGCAGTGCATTGCCCACGGGCGCGTTCCCTGGACGGTGACCGTGCCGGCGGGCAGATCGAGCAGCAGCGTGAAGCGGGCGGCCACGAAACGGACGCGCTCCGGCGCCTGGGCCTCTAAGTGAAAGCCGACCGAGTCGGCTTCTTCACAAAAGAAGAGGTCGGCAGCACTTGCGAACGTTGGCGCGACCGTGAGAAACACTGCCAATACGGTGCGAAGGACGGTTTGCTGCATGGCTCTCCCCCAAGCGACGCGCCGATGATAGCACCGCCGACGCCAGGGAAGACCCGATGATCCCGCGCTACAGCCGCCCGGAAATGACCGCCCTTTGGGAGCCGGAGACACGCTTCTCCATCTGGCTCGAGATCGAGACGCTGGCCGCCGAGGCAATGGCCAAGCTCGGGCAGGTGCCGAAGTCGGTGCCGAAGTCGCTGCGCGCCAAAGCGAAGTTCGATGTCGCGCGCATCGACGAGATCGAGCGCGAGGTGAAGCACGACGTCATCGCGTTCCTCACCAACGTCGCCGAATACGTCGGGCCCGACTCGCGCTTCGTGCACCAGGGCATGACGTCATCGGACGTGCTCGACACGTGCTTTGCGGTGCAGCTCACGCGCGCGGCCGACATCCTGTTGAAGGACCTCGACGGTCTGCTGGCAGCGCTCAAGCGCCGCGCGTTCGAGCACAAAGACGACATCACCATCGGCCGCAGCCATGGCATCCATGCCGAGCCGACGACGTTCGGCCTGAAGCTGGCCTCCGCCTACGCTGAATTCACGCGCGCCCGCGAGCGCCTGGTGGCCGCGCGCGCCGACGTCGGCACCTGTGCCATTTCGGGTGCGGTCGGCACGTTCGCCAACGTCGATCCGCGCGTCGAGGAATACGTCGCGGAAAAGCTGGGGCTGAAGGCGGAGCCCGTCTCTACCCAGGTCATTCCGCGCGACCGCCACGCGATGTTCTTCGCCACGCTCGCCGTGATCGCAAGCTCGATCGAGCGGCTTTCCATCGAGATCCGCCATCTGCAGCGTTCGGAAGTACGCGAGGCGGAGGAGCATTTCTCGGTGGGCCAGAAGGGCTCGTCGGCGATGCCGCACAAGCGCAACCCGATTCTCACCGAGAACCTCACCGGCCTAGCGCGCCTCGTGCGCGCCGCCGTGGTGCCGGCGCTGGAAAACGTGGCGCTGTGGCACGAGCGCGACATCTCGCATTCGGCCGTGGAGCGTGTGCAGGCGCCGGACACGACCATCGCGCTGGATTTTGCGCTGGCGCGCCTCACCGGTGTCATCGACAAGCTGGTCGTGTATCCCGACCGCATGCGCGCGAACCTGGATTCCAACGGCGGCCTGGTGTTCTCCGGCACCGTGCTGCTGGCGCTGACCGAAGCCGGCATGGCGCGCGAGGACGCCTATCGCGTCGTGCAGCGCAACGCGCTGCCGGTGTGGGACAAGGGCGGCAGCTTCCGCGACAACCTGAGCAAGGATCCGGAGGTGCAGAAGCTGCTCGGCAAAAAGCAGCTGGACGCGGCGTTCGACTATTCGCGGCACACGCGCCACGTCGACACGATCTTCAAGCGCGTGTTTGGCAGCGCCAAAGCGCCCGCCAAGGCGAAGGGCAAGGCGCGGAAGTAGTCGGAGGCGGGATCAGCCCGCCAACAGGCCCTCTCCCCCGGGCGGGGAGAGGGAGCAGTAGCGCTACTCGTTCATCAGCTGCTTGCGGGCTTCCTGCAGCAGTTCTTCCATGCGCTTGCGCAGGCGGTGGTCCGAGACATCGACCTTCTTCGCCTTGAGGTCGCCGGCGACCTTGCGGAAGACGTCTTCATCGCCTGCCTGCTCGAAGTCGGATTCGACGACCGAGCGGGCGTATTGGGCTGCGGCATCGCCGTGCATGCCCATCTGCTCGGCGGCCCACAGGCCGAGAAGCTTGTTGCGGCGGGCGCCTACCTTGAACTGCAACTCGGTGTCGTGGGCGTACTTGTCTTCGAAAGCCTTTTGGCGATCTTCGAACGGCATCGGTCGGCGCTCCTGATCGTTGGTTGCCTGAGCCATAGCTATATGGGGTGCCCTGGCGCAATTAGGGAGGACCCTTATACGGGTCCGGAACCAGTCGGAAAACTGCAGAATTCCGCCACTTTCCCCGCGTTGTATGGGCCAGTGGGTTGGGTTAAGGTCCCCCTCCCCGGCACAAGGCGTACTCTTGCCCTTTAGGGCGCCCTAACCAGGCCCGCCCGGCCCTTCTGCTTTCCAGGAAGATCGGATGAGCCGACGCAAACAGATTTACGAAGGCAAGGCCAAGATCCTGTTCGAGGGTCCTGAGCCCGGCACGCTCGTTCAGTACTTCAAGGACGACGCCACGGCCTTTAACAACCAGAAGAAGGGCACCATCACCGGCAAGGGTGTGCTCAACAACCGCATCTCCGAGTACTTGATGACCAAGCTCGGCGAGATCGGCATCCCGACGCACTTCGTGCGCCGCCTGAACATGCGCGAACAACTGATCCGTGAGGTCGAGATCATCCCGCTCGAGGTGATCGTGCGCAACGTGGCGGCCGGTTCGATCTCGAAGCGCCTCGGCATCCCCGAGGGCACCAGCCTGCCGCGCTCGATCGTCGAGTTCTGCTACAAGGCCGACGAGCTCAACGACCCGTTCGTGTCCGAGGAGCACATCACCGCATTCGGCTGGGCGACGCCGCAAGAGCTCGACGAGATCATGTCGCTCTCGCTGCGCGTAAACGACTTCCTGTGCGGCCTGTTCCTCGGCGTCGGCATCCGCCTGATCGACTTCAAGGTCGAGTTCGGCCGCTACTACAACCAGAACGACGAGATGAGCATCATCCTCGCCGACGAGATCAGCCCCGACTCTTGCCGGCTGTGGGACGTGCGCACCAACGACAAGATGGACAAGGATCGCTTCCGCAAGGACATGGGCGGCGTCGCCGAGGCCTATCAGGAAGTGGCGCAACGGTTGGGCATCCTGCCCGAGAGCGGCCCGCGCGACATGCCGGGCCCGAAAGTGATGCAATAGCGGCTTGGAGAGACGTTCGTGAAAGCCAGAGTCCACATCACGCTCAAGCAGGGCGTGCTCGATCCGCAGGGCAAGGCGATCGCCAGCGCCCTGCACCACATGGGGTTCGCCGGCGTTGAAGGCGTGCGCCAGGGCAAGTTCCTGGAACTCGACCTGAAGAGCACGGATAGGGCCGCGGCCGAGAAAGAGGTGCGCACCATGTGCGAGCGCCTCCTCGCCAACACCGTCATCGAGGACTACGCCGTAGAGCTTGTGAAGTGAAGTCGGCCGTCATTGTCTTTCCCGGGTCCAATTGCGACCGGGACGTCGCCGTCGCGCTGACGCGCATCACCGGCACCGCGCCGGCCATGGTCTGGCACGGCGACCAAGCCATCCCGAACGTCGACCTGATCGTGCTGCCAGGCGGGTTTTCGTACGGCGATTACCTGCGCACGGGCGCTATTGCCGCACACTCGCCGGTCATGGGCGAAGTGAAGACGCGCGCGGCGAAGGGTGTGCCGGTATTGGGCATCTGTAACGGCTTCCAGATACTGACGGAGTCCGGACTGCTGCCGGGCGCGCTGGTGCGCAATGTCGGGCTGCACTTCATTTGCCGCGACGTGCACCTGAAGGTCGAGAGCGCGGATTCGATGTTCACGCGCCGCTACAAGAAGGGCCAGCAGATCAAGATCCCGATCGCCCACGCCGACGGCAACTACCGCGCCGACGCCGAGACCCTGAGGCGCCTGGAAGGCGAGGGCCGCGTCGCGTTCCGCTACGTGAACGCCAAAGGCGAGGCCACCGAGCAGGGCAACCCAAACGGATCGGCCAACAACATCGCCGGCATCTTCAACGAGAAGCGCACAGTGCTGGGCCTGATGCCACATCCGGAGCGCGCCATCGAGCAGCTGCTGGGTGGCTCGGATGGCCGCGCGTTCTTCGAAGGAATCGCAGCATGACCGTGCGCCCAGAAGCGAACATGGAAACGCTGGCGCGCGAGTTCGGCATGTCGGCGGAGGAGTACGCGCTGTCGGTCGAGA
This sequence comes from uncultured Alphaproteobacteria bacterium, assembly GCA_903907895.1. Classification (GTDB taxonomy): domain Bacteria; phylum Pseudomonadota; class Alphaproteobacteria; order UBA2966; family CAIVPW01; genus CAIVPW01. Next base: position 73,727 of record CAIVPW010000058.1, on the reverse strand, counting down.
TCATGGGCCGCACGCCCAACGTCACCGAACTTGGCATCTTCTCGGTGATGTGGAGCGAGCACTGCTCCTACAAGAGCTCGAAGAAGTGGCTGCGCAAGCTGCCGACCACCGCGCCGTGGGTGGTGTGCGGTCCCGGCGAGAACGCCGGCGTGATCGACATCGGCGACGGCATGGTGGCGATCTTCAAGATGGAGTCGCACAACCATCCGAGCTTCATCGAACCGTACCAAGGCGCTGCCACCGGCGTCGGCGGAATTCTGCGCGACGTCTTCACCATGGGCGCACGCCCCATCGCCAACCTCAACGCGTTGCGCTTTGGCGATCCGAAGCATCCAAAGACCCGCCAACTGGTGTCCGGCGTCGTCGCCGGCATCGGCGGCTACGGCAACTGCGTGGGCGTGCCGACGGTGGGCGGCGAGTGCACGTTCCACCCGCGCTTCAACGGCAACATCCTCGTCAACGCCATGACCGTAGGCCTCGCGCGCAAGGACAAGGTGTTCTATGCGCGCGCCGCGGGCATCGGCAACCCGGTGGTGTACGTCGGCTCCAAGACCGGCCGCGACGGCATCCACGGCGCCACGATGGCATCGGCGGTGTTCGGCGCCGAGGTGGAAGCCAAACGACCCACCGTGCAGGTCGGCGATCCGTTCACCGAGAAGCTGCTGATCGAAGCCTGCCTCGAGCTGATGGCAACGGACGCCATCGTCGCGATCCAGGACATGGGCGCTGCCGGACTCACGTCATCGTCGTTCGAGATGGCGGGCAAAGGCGGCCTTGGCATCGAGATCGACCTCGACAAGGTGCCGCAGCGCGAGACCGGCATGAGCCCCTACGAGATCATGCTGTCGGAGAGCCAGGAGCGCATGCTCATGGTGCTGAAGCAGGGTCGTGAGGGCGAGGCCGAACGCATCTTCAAGAAGTGGGAACTCGATTTCGCCGTCGTCGGCACGCTGACCGACACCGGCCGCCTGGTGCTGAAGCACAAGGGCCAGGTCGCGGCCGACATGCCCGTGGCGCCGCTGTCGGAACAGATGCCGGAGTATGCCCGCCCGTGGGTGCCGAGCCCGCCGCGCCCCATGGTGGATGCGAGCACCGTGCCGGCGCCCGACGATATCGCTGCGGCGCTGCGGACACTCATCTCCTGCCCCGACATCGCGTCGAAGCGCTGGATCTACGAGCAGTACGACCACATGGTGATGGCCGATACGCTGCAGCGCCCCGGCGGCGACGCAGCCGTCGTGCGCATCCACGGCAGCGACCGTGGCCTCGCCCTGGTCACCGACTGCACGCCGCGCTACTGCGACGCCGACCCGAAGATGGGCGGCGCCCAGGCAGTGGCCGAGACGTGGCGCAACATCACCGCGGTCGGCGCCAAGCCGCTCGCCGTTACCGACTGCATGAACTTCGGCAATCCCGAGCGGCCCGAGATCATGGGCCAGTTCGCGGGCTGCATCGAGGGCATGGCGGAAGCGTGCAAGGCACTCGACTTCCCGGTCGTGTCGGGCAACGTGTCGCTTTACAACGACACGGGCGCTGTCGGCGTTCAGCCGACTCCGGCGATCGGCGGCGTCGGCATTCTCGACAATTTGCGCGTGATGCAGACGATCGCCATCAAGGCCGCGGGCAACGCGCTGCTGCTGATCGGCGAGACCAAGGGGCATCTCGGCGCGTCCTTGTACCTGCGCGAGGTCGCGCAGCGCGAGGACGGGGCGCCCCCACCGGTCGATCTGACCGCCGAGCGGCGCAACGGCGATTTCGTGCGCGATACGATCCGGACCGGCAGGCCGCTTGCGACCCACGACTGCTCGGACGGCGGCCTTCTGATCGCGGTCGCAGAGATGGCGATGGCGGGCGGGATCGGTGCCGCGCTGACCATTCCGGCAAGCACCGTGCCGCTGCATGCGTTCCTGTTCGGCGAGGACCAGGCCCGCTACGTGCTGGAGGTGCCCGAGGCGGACGTCGCCGGCATCCTGGCGCGTGCCAAGGCCGAGGACGTGCCGGCCGCGAAAATCGGCACCACCGGCGGCGCTGCGTTGACAGTCAATGGTGCCTGGGCCATATCCGTTGGCGACTTGAAGGTCGCCAACGAAGCGTGGCTGCCCGCCTACATGGCCGGAAAAGCTTAAAGATCAGAGGGTTACGACCATGGCCATGCAAGCCTCGGAAATCGAGCAGATGATCAAAGAGGCGTTTCCGGACGCCATCGTGACGATCGAGGACCTGCGCGGCGACGGCGACCACTACGCCGCCCGCGTGATCTCCAAGGCCTTCGTGGGTGTGCCGCGGGTGCGGCAACACCAAATGGTATACTCGGCACTCAAGGGCCGGATGGGCGGCCAGCTGCATGCCCTCGCGCTGCAGACGGAAGCGCCCCGCTGAGCCAGAAAGGAACTGCCATGAACGAGATGACCAGCAACCAGGCGGCCAATCCGGTCCACGACCGCATCCGCCAGGAGATCAAGGACAACAACGTCGTTCTGTTCATGAAGGGCTCGCCGGCGTTCCCGATGTGCGGCTTCTCGGCCGCCGTGGTGCAGGCGCTCAACAACATGGGCGTGCAGTACAAGGGCATCGACGTGCTGACCGACCCGTCCCTGCGCCAGGGCATCAAAGAATTCTCCGACTGGCCGACGATCCCGCAGCTCTACATCAAGGGCGAGTTCATCGGCGGTTGCGACATCGTGCGCGAGATGCAGGCGAGCGGCGAGCTCGCCGCCTTGTTCAACGACAAAGGCATTCCGAACACCGCCAAGGTCGGCTCCGCGTAAGCAGCAACGACTTTCGATGCAAAAAGGGCGCCCCAGTGGCGCCCTTTTTGTTGTCAGCGGCATGCGGCGCTGCGTGCGATGGACCGCGCAATACGAAAGGCCTCCAACGAAAAGAGCCGCAGGGTTTCCCCTGCGGCTCTTGATCTTCGGCGGAGGTTCGCCGCGCGTTAGCGCGAGTAGAACTCGACGACGAGGTGCGGTTGCATCTGCACCGGGTACGGAACCTCGGCGAACGACGGAATGCGCACGAACGTGCCCTTCATCGACTTGTGGTCGACCTGGAGGAAGTCCGGGATGTCGCGTTCGGCGGACTGGGTTGCAGCCAAGAGCTGCGTGTTCTCGCGCATGGCCGGCTCGATCTCGACCACGTCGCCCGCCGTCAGCATGTAGCCGCCGACGTTGACGCGCTTGCCGTTGACGCGCACATGGCCGTGGTTGATCAGCTGGCGCGTTGCAAACGGGGTGACCGCGAACTTCATGCGGTAGACGACGGTCGAGAGGCGGCGCTCGAGCAGGCCGATCAGGTACTCGGACGTGTCACCCGGCAGGCGGATGGCTTCGCGGTACAGATTGCGGAACTGCCGCTCGGAGATTTCGCCGTAGTAGTTCTTGAGCTTCTGCTTGGCGGCGAGCTGGTTGCCGTAGTCGGACAAGCGGCGCCGGCGGGCCTGGCCGTGCTGGCCCGGGCGGTAGTCGCGGCGGCCACCGACGGGGCTCTTGGCGCGGCCCCAGAGGTTCACGCCCAGCGAACGGTTGACTTTGTACTTGGATGTGGCGCGCTTGGTCATGAGTTCCCGGAGTACGCAGCCCGTCTCCGGCCCCCTCGGACCAGCCAACTGGCTGCAAAAAAGGTTCTTAAGACCCGGGAGCCACAGCCCCGCGGGCCGCGCTTTCTAGCCTGGGACCCGGGGGGCGTCAACCCGCAGCGGGCGTCCAGGCGCCCGTTTACGTCGGCGGCGTGCGAATTGAACCACAGCGGGAGGGCGGGTTTGGCGCTTTCCTGGGTCCATGGTCGCCCCCACCGCAACCCTGGCCGCCCTGCGCCAGGCCATCCAGCACCGCCAGGTCCTGGCTTTCCGGGCCAAAGGGCAGGCGCGGGAGTTCTCGCCCCATGTGCTGGGCACCAAGGACGGCCAGTGGCGGGTGTTCGGCTGGCAATCGGCCGGCGGCTCGGGTGGCGGCCTGAAGCCAGGCGGGGACTGGCGCTGCTTCGGCGTCGCCGACCTGGTGGGGATCGAGGTCTTGGCCGGAAGCTGGAACATCGGCGAGCTGACCGGCGAATATGGCCTCAGCTGTATCGAGCTGATCGATACGGCGGCGGACCTTGAGTACACGGCGAAATCTCTGCAGCGGCGCAAGAAGCGGCCGCACGAGCGCTAGTCCTTCTTGTTGCGGAAGCGGCCCGGGCCGCCTTCCACCAGTGCCTTCACCACGCCGCGCAGCGTGCGGACATCCTGTTCGGTGAGGGTGGCGCGGTGGAACAGGTTGCGCAGGTTGCGCACCATGCGCGGCGCCTTTTCAGGCGGATACAGGAATCCTGCAGCGTCGAGCTCGCGCTCGAGATGCTCGAAGAAGCCGAGCACGTCATCGTTGGAGGCCTTGCTGCTGCGGCGGTGGCGGCGCTTGAGCGGCGGTCGGGCGACGTTTTGTTCCGCCGACACGTACCACTCGTACCCGATCAGCAGCACGGCGTGCGCGAGGTTCAGCGACGCGAAGCCCGGATTGGCGGGAATTTCGATGATCGCTTCGGCCAGGGAGAGATCGTCGTTGGTGAGGCCGGTGCGTTCCGGCCCAAAGATCACGCCGGCAGTTTCGCCGGCAGCGATGTGCTCGCGCAGGCGGCGGGCACCCTCCTGCGCCGTCAGGATCGGCTTCTGCATGTCGCGCGGGCGCGCGCTGCTGGCATAGACGTGCTTCAGGTCGGCAAGCGCTTGTGGGCCCGATTCGTAGAGGCGCGCGCGCGACGTGACGGCTTCCGCGCCCGACGAGGAGGCGATGGCGCGTTCGTTGGGCCATGGGTCGCGCGGGCTGACCAGGCGCAGGTCGGAGATGCCGAAGTTCAGCATGGCGCGCGCGGCGCTGCCGATGTTCTCGCCGAGTTGCGGGCGCATCAGGATGAACGCCGGGCCGCCCGTGAGCAGTTCCTGGCTGCGGTCGGTGCCAGCCATATCAGGCCGCCGCCACGGCGCGCGGACGGGGCCACATGTACAGCGCGATGGCGACCCAGATGCAGCCGAAGGTGAGGAAGTCGGCGGCAGCGAACGGCTCGCCGAAGTAGAGCACCGCCAGCAGGAACTGGATCGAAGGCGACAGGAACTGCAGGAAGCCGATGGTGGCAAGCCGCAGGCGGCGGGCGCCGGCGGTGAACCACACCAGGGGCAACGACGTGCTGATCCCCGCGAGGACGAGCGCGAAGCTCAGGCCGGGCTGCGAGGGGCCGAAGGCGCCCGCGCCGCCGAGCCAGACGACGTAGCCAACGGCGAGCGGCGCCAGGCACAGCATCTCGAAGGTGAGGCCTTCGAGCGCCTCGGCGCGGGTGATCTTGCGCAGGTACGAGTACAGGGCGAACGAGGACGCCAGCCACAGCGCGATCCAGGGCGGCGCACCGAAGGCGACGGCGTGGTTCAGCACACCGATGGCGGCAAGCGCGAACGCCGCGCCCTGGGTCCAGGTGAGCCGTTCGCGCAGCAACACGATGCCCATGGCGACGCTCATCAGCGGACTGATGAAGTAGCCGAGCGAAGACTGCAGCACCTGGCTGGTGTTCACGGCAACGATGAAGCCCATCCAATTGGACGCAATAAGCGCCGCAGTGACGGCGAGCAGGACCAGGCTGCGCCGGTCCTGCAAGTGGCGCAACAGCGAGCGGCCCCCATCCTGGATGGCGCACAACGGCAGCACCACGGCGAGCGACCACAGCACGCGGTGCGCCAGCACCTCGCCCGGCGGCACTACCGCGAGGATCTTGTACAGAATGGGGATGAAGCCCCAGACGAAGATCGCCGTCAGGGCAAAGGCAATGCCGATCCGCGCGTCTTTGTTGCCCCGCGCTGCGGGCCGGCCCTCGCCTCCCTCGTGCGGGGGCTCTGATGCGGTCACGGAGCTAGCGCCGGTACTGTTTTTCGATCATGTCGACGACGGCTTCCGCATCGCCGAGATCGCAGTCCGGCGCCTGCTCGGCGCCGATTTCGTGCTCCATCCGCCGCAAGAGGCCTTCGCTCTCCTGCACCGCCATCAGGGCGGGACCGAGGAAAGTGGTGACCGCATAGGACAGTCCGTTGTGCGGGGCCAGCATGCGCAGGCCGCCCCGCGCCTCCTCGTAACTGGCATAGAAACTGACGATGCGCAGCACGTTGGACGCGGGCAGAAGTCCGAGCTTGTCCACCAGGCGTTCGAACAACGCGGGCGGCGGCGGCATGTTCTCGGCGACAAACTGATCGCCGATCTCGGCACGGGTCGTCGTCTTCTCGGCGACAAGGCGCGCGACCTGCGCCACCTTCTCGCGCAGCACGACGATTTCGCCGTAGAGCGCGGCGATGATGGCGCGAGCCTCGTTGCGGCGGTGCTCGCGGTCGCGCCGGCGCATCAGGCGGCCGTTGATCAGGAACGCCAGAACGAGCAGCAGGAAACCGACCAGGATCGCCAGGCCTTCCTGCCATTCGCGCAGGGTCTCGTACGCGTCGACGCTCACTCGGCGGCCTGGATGACGCCGGCGGGCGCCCCCTCCCGGTGCAGCTTGTAGACGATGGCGTCGAACAACGCCTGGAACGAGGCGTCAATGATGTTGGCCGACACGCCGACGGTGGTCCATCGGTGCCCGTGGCGGTCGCGGCTTTCCACCATCACGCGCGTCACGGCGCCCGTGCCTTGGGTCAGAATGCGCACCTTGTAATCCACGAGTTCGAGATCGGCGAGAAAGCCCGAGTACTTGCCGAGTTCCTGACGCAAGGCGCAGTCGAGGGCATTCACCGGGCCGTTGCCCTCGCCCACCGAAAGCAGCGTTTCGCCATCGACGACGCTTTTCACCATGGCGTCCGACGTCGTGACCAGCTCGCCGCGGTGGTTGTAACGGCGCTCGACGATCACCCGGAAGCTCGCCACATGGAAATAGTCGGGCAGGCGGCCGAGCGCGCGCAGCGCCATCAACTCAAAGCTCGCTTCGGCGCCATCGTAGGCATAGCCCTGGTGGTGGCGCTCCTTCATGTCGGCAATCAGCTTGGTAAGACGCGGATCGTCCGCGTTCACCTCGATGCCGACCTCCTTGAGGCGGCCCAGCACGTTGGCCTTGCCGGCCTGATCGGAGACCAGGACGCGGCGGCGGTTGCCGACGGCCTCGGGCGCGATGTGTTCGTAGGTGCGAGGGTCCTTTGCCACCGCCGAGCCGTGCAGGCCGCCCTTGTGCGCGAACGCGTTGTCGCCGACGTAAGGCGCATGCAGGTTCGGCGCGCGATTGAGCAACTCATCGAGCAGCCGCGAGACGTGCGTCAGCTGCTTCAGGTTGTCGACCGAGATGCCGGTCTCGAAGCGGTCGGCGAACTCCGGCTTGAGCAGCAGGGTCGGAATGATCGACACGAGGTTGGCGTTTCCGCAGCGCTCACCGATGCCGTTGAGCGTGCCCTGCACGTGCCGCACGCCACCGCGCACGGCAGCGAGGCTGTTGGCGACGGCGTTGTCGGTATCGTTCTGCGCGTGGATACCGAGGCGATCACCCGGGATGTGCTGCGCCACTTCGGCCACGATGCGCTCGACCTCGTGCGGCAGCGTGCCGCCGTTGGTGTCGCACAGCACGACCCATCGCGCGCCGGCGTCAAACGCGGCCTGCACGCATTCGAGCGTGAAGGCACGGTTGGCCTTCCAGCCGTCGAAGAAGTGCTCGGCGTCGAACAGCGGCTCGCGGCCGCGCGACTTGGCGGCGGCGATGCTTTCGCGGATGAGCTTGACCGCCTCTTCGTTGGTCGTGCCAAGCGCAAGGTCCACGTGCCAGTCCCACGTCTTGCCGACGAGGCAGGCGGCGGGAACTTCGGCATCCAACACGGCTTTGAGGCCGGGATCGTTCGACACGCTACGGCCGGGACGGCGCGTCATGCCGAAGGCGGTGAGTTTGGCGCGCTTTAGCTTCGGCGGTTCGGCGAAGAATGCGGTGTCGGTCGGATTGGCGCCCGGCCAGCCGCCTTCGACGTAGTCGACGCCCAGCGCGTCGAGGGCGTGCGCCAGGGTGCGCTTATCCTCGACACTGAAGTCGACGCCCTGACTCTGGTTGCCGTCGCGCAGCGTCGTATCGAAGAGGTAGAGACGCTCTTTCGTCACGACGAGCGTCTCCATGTCGTGCCGTTCGCGGCGTCCTCGAGCACGATGCCCTGGTCCAACAGGAGTTTGCGGATGCGGTCCGCCTCGGCGAAGTTCTTCGATTTCTTGGCCGCCGTGCGCTCGGCGATCAGGCCTTCGATCTGGTCCTTGCCGGTGCCGACCGGCACGGCGCGGAACCAGGCGTCGGCGTCCTTGTCCAACACTCCCATGAGGTTGGCGGACGCCTTCAGCGACGCGGCGGCGGATGCGTCGCCCGCGAGGGCGGCATCGGCGAGACCATGCAGGCGGGCGAAGGCTTCCGGCGTGTTCAGGTCGTCCTCCAGCGCGGCCAGGAACGTCGCATCGACGGTGGCCGCCGGGCGGGCATTGCCGGCCGCACGATACCACCGATCGAGCGACTTCTTGGCCTGCTCGACCGCGTCGTCGGTCCAGTCGAGGCCCTGGCGGTACTGCGCGGACAGCAGCGTGAGACGGATGGTCTCGCCGTCATAGCGCGGCAGCAGGTCGTTCACGGTGACGATGTTGCCGACCGATTTCGCCATCTTCTCGCCGCGCACGGTGATGAAGCCGTTGTGCACCCAGGTGCGCGCGAGCGGCTTGCCGCCGTGGGCGCAACTCGATTGGGCAATCTCGTTCTCGTGGTGCGGGAAGATCAGGTCGCGCCCGCCGCCGTGAATGTCGAACGTCTCGCCGAGGTAGCGCTCCGCCATCGCCGAGCACTCGATGTGCCAGCCGGGACGGCCGCGGCCCCACGGGCTGTCCCAGCCCGGCTGGTCGCCGGTCGAAGGCTTCCACAGCACGAAGTCGGCGGGATCGCGTTTGTAGGGCGCGACCTCGACACGCGCGCCTTCCAGGATGCCCTCCTGGGTCTGGCGCGATAGGTGCCCGTAGTGCGTGTCGGTCTGCACCGCGAACAGGACGTGGCCTTGCGCCTCGTAGGCGTGGCCCTTGGCGATGAGGGCCTGGATCATGGCGACCATTTCGCCGATGTGCTCAGTCGCGCGCGGCTCGATGGTCGGCGGCAGCGCGCCCAGTGCGGCCATGTGGGCGTGGAACGCATCGGCCGTGCGCTTGGTCAGCGCATCGATCGCCTCGCCGTTGCGGCGCGCGGCGTCGATGATCTTGTCGTCCACGTCGGTGATGTTGCGCACGTAGGTGACGGTGCGGAACGAGTGCCGCAGCAGGCGGTACAGCAGATCGAACACCACCACCATGCGCGCGTTGCCGATGTGCGCGAAGTCCCAGACCGTTGGCCCGCAGGCATACATGCCGACCGCATCGGGCCGCAGGGGCCTAAACGGCTCCTTGGCGTGGCTGAGCGAGTTGTAGAGCGTGAGCGCCATGGCCGGATTATGCCGTCTGCCCACGCAGGCGCGCGAGGGCCCGTTCGCGGCCGATGAGAGGCAGGAGCGACTTCATTTCCGGCCCGTTCTCGCGGGCGGTCAGCGCCAGCCGCAGGGGATGGAACAGCGCGCGGCCCTTGGCGCCGGTGGCCTCGGTCACCGCGCGGGTCCAAGCCGACCAGGTGGCGTCGGTCCACGGCTCCGCCGGCAGCGCGGCTGCGGCGCGATCGGTGAAGGAAGGGTCCTCGAGAGTACCGGCGAGGGGACCGGCGACAACCCGCGCCCAATCCTTGACCTCCCCAAGGCCGGCGAGGTTGCCGCGGACAGCGAGCCACAGGCGCTCCGCATCGCGGATGCCCCACCCGGCCAGGCGCTCTGCCACCACCGCGTAGGGCAGCTGGTGCAGCACCTTGGGGTTGAGCACGGCGAGTTCATCCGGGTCGAAATGCGCAGGCGCGCGGCCAAAGTGCGACAGGTCGAAGCCGGCGACCAAATCCGCCAATGCGGCCCGCGGCTCGATGGGATCGGAAGAACCGAGGCGCGCCAGCATGCTGGCGATGGCGAGCGGCTCGATGCCCTGCTCGCGCAGCTCGCCGAGGCTGAGGGCGCCGAGACGCTTGGACAGCTTTTCGCCCTGCGGGCCTACCAGCAACGCAAAGTGCGCGAACACCGGCGCCGCCGCCCCAAGAGCTGCGAACAGCTGAAGCTGCGGCACCGTGTTCATCAGATGCTCGTCGCCACGGATGATGTGCGTGATGCCGAAATCGATGTCATCCACCACCGACGTGAACACGTAGAGCGGCGTTCCGTCCTCGCGCACCAGTACCGGGTCGCTCAGCGATTCGGACGGGACGGCCATGTCGCCGTGGATTACGTCGGCCCAGCGCACCGTGCCGGGCGCGAGCTTGAAGCGCCAGTGCGGCTTGTGCCCCTGCGCCTCCAGCTCGGTACGCTGCGCCTCGGTGAGCCGGAGCGCGGCGCGGTCGTATACCGGCGGACGGCCGGCGTTGAGCTGCGCCTTGCGCTTGAGCGACAGCTCCTCGGCGCTTTCGTATGCCGCGTAGACGTGGCCGGACTGCTTCAGCCGCTCCAGCACCTCGCCGTAGCGCGCGAGGCGGCTGGACTGGCGTTCGCGGCGGTCCCAATCGAGGCCGAGCCAGCGCAGATCGCCTTCAATGGCCGTGACGTATTCCTCGCGCGAGCGTTCGGCGTCGGTATCGTCGTGGCGCAGCAGGAACGTGCCGCCATGCTTGCGCGCGAACAACCAGTTGAGCACCGCCGGGCGAGCGTTGCCCATGTGCAGGAGCCCCGTTGGGCTCGGCGCAAATCGAACGGTGACGGCGCTAGCCACGGCGGCCTTCGCGGAAGCGGTTGGTGATCGGATAGCGGCGGTCCTCGCCGAAGTAGCGGCGCGTCACGCGCACGCCCGGCGCGGATTGGCGCCGCTTATACTCGCTGGCATACAGCATGGATTCGACGCGCGCGACGATGGCCGGCGGAAAGCCCTGGGCAACGATCTGCTCGAACGGCAACTCCTGTTCGACCAGCCCTTCGAGGATGGGATCGAGCTGGTCGTACGGCGGCAGCGTGTCGCTATCCTTCTGGTTGGCGCGCAACTCGGCGGTCGGCTCGCGCACCAGGATGTTGGCGGGAATCACGGCCGTGGCGGGGCCGAGCGCGCCCGCGGGAACGTGCGCATTGCGCCAGCCTGCGAGCCTGTAGACGGTGGTCTTGTAGACGTCCTTCAGCACGTTGAAAGCACCGACCATGTCGCCGTACAGCGTGGCGTAGCCCACCGCGAGCTCGGACTTGTTGCCCGTGCTGAGCACGAGGTGGCCAAACTTGTTCGACAGCGCCATCAGGATGATGCCGCGGGCGCGCGCCTGCAGGTTCTCTTCCGTGACGTCGGCTGCGCGACCCTTGAAGGATCCTGCCAGCGCGCGCTCGAAGGCCGCCGTCGGGGCACCGATCGGAATCACGTCGTAGGCCACGCCGAGCGCGCCGGCGCAGGCGGCGGCATCGTCGAGGCTTTCCTGCGACGTGAACTGCGACGGCATCATCACACAGTGAACGTTGGCGGCGCCGAGCGCATCGACGGCGATGGCGCCAGTGAGCGCCGAGTCGATGCCGCCGGAGAAGCCAATCAGCACGCCTTGGAAGCCGTTCTTGCCGATGTAATCGCGCAGGCCCGTCACGAGAGCTAGGTACAACGCATCGAGGTCATCGAGCGGCGGCGCGATGTCGCCCGTCGCGATGACGCCGCCGGCGAGGAGCGCAGTGGCCGTCGCGCTTTTGAAGGCGGGCAGGCGCAGGGCGACGGAGCCGTCGGCATTCAGCGCGAACGAGTTGCCGTCGAACACGATCTCGTCCTGGCCGCCGAACTGGTTGACGTAGACCATCGCCAGCCCGGTCTCGCGCACGCGCGCCTGGGCGGCGCCAAGGCGCTCGCTCTGCTTGCCGGCGTTGAAGGGCGAGGCATTGATGACCACGAGAAGCTCGGCACCCGCGGCCCTCAGGGCTGCGGCGGGCTCGGGTGTCCACATGTCCTCGCAAATCAGCAGGCCGAGCTTGCGGCCACGAAATGCGATCGCCTGCGGCACCGGTCCGGCCGCGAAGACGCGCTTTTCGTCGAATACGCCGTAGTTCGGCAGGTCGTGCTTGTACTGCGTGGCCGCGATGCGGCCGCCGTCCAGCAGCAGCGCGGCATTGCGAACGGTGGCGCCATCGGCCCACGGCGCGCCCACCAGGATGGCAGGCCCGCGCACCGTCGCGCGCGCGAGGTCGTCGACCACGGCGCGCACGGCGGTGTGGAAGCCGGGGCGCAGCACGAGGTCCTCGGGCGGATAGCCGGAGACGAACAGCTCCGGCGCCAAAATCAGGTCGGCTCCGGCCGAATCCGTGTGCAGGGCGAGCAGCTTATCGCGATTGCCGGCAAGGTCGCCGACCGTCGGATTCAGCTGGGCGAGAACGATGTGCAGGGGCTCGGCCATGATCGACCGGGAGCTTCAGGGCGCGAGAGCCGCACGGCAGGCGGCAGACGCGTCAGGAAGCTTCCGCAACCTTGGCCGGTTGCGCGGCACGCTGCGCCTTCAGCATCTCGGCGACCAGAAACGCGAGTTCCAGGCTTTGGGATGCATTCAGGCGCGGGTCGCAGTGCGTGTGATAGCGGTCCGACAGCGAGCTTTCGGTGATCGCCTGCGCACCGCCCAGGCACTCGGTCACGTCCTGCCCGGTCAACTCGAAGTGGACGCCGCCCGGATAGGTGCCTTCGGCGCGGTGAACGGTGAAGAAGTCCCGCACTTCGCTGAGGATGCGGTCGAACACGCGCGTCTTGTAGCCGTTGTCCGAGACCTGTGTGTTGCCGTGCATCGGATCGCACACCCACGCAACCTTGCGGCCTTCGCGCTCGATGGCACGCACAAGGTTGGGCAGGTTGTCCATGACCTTGCCATGGCCGAAGCGCGTGATGAGCGTCAGGCGCCCCGCTTCGTTGCGCGGATTCAAGATCTCGGTGAGGCGGACGAGGTTCTCGGCCTTGGTCGAAGGGCCAACCTTGCAGGCGACCGGATTTGCGATGCCGCGCAGGAATTCGATGTGCGAGCCGTCCAGATCGCGCGTGCGATCGCCCACCCACAGCATGTGGGCCGACGTGTCGTACCAATCGCCCGAAGTGGAGTCGACGCGCGTCAGCGCCTCCTCGTAGCCGAGCAGCAGCGCCTCGTGCGAGGTGTAGAACTCGGTTTCGCGCAGGCCGGCGTAGTTGGTCGAATCGATGCCGCAGGCCTCCATGAAGGCCAGGGCTTCGGTGGTGCGGTCAGCGAGATCGCGGAACTTGGCGGCCACCGGGCTCGAGTCGACGAAGCCCAACGTCCAGCGGTGCACGCGGTGCAGGTCGGCGTAGCCGCCGGTGGCAAACGCGCGCAGCAGGTTCAGGGTCGCCGCCGATTGGCTGTAGGCGCGGACCTGGCGCTGCGGATCGGGGATGCGCGATTCGGGTGTGAACTCGATGCCGTTGACGATGTCGCCCCGATAGGCCGGCAGCTCCACGTCGCCGCGGCGCTCCATCGGCTGGGTGCGCGGCTTGGCGAACTGGCCGGCGAGACGGCCGACCTTCACCACCGGCATGGCGGCGCCGAACGTCAGCACCACCGCCATCTGGAGGATGACGCGGAAGGTGTCGCGGATGTTGTCGGCCGTGAATTCGGCGAAGCTCTCGGCGCAGTCGCCGCCCTGGAGCAGAAACGCCTTCCCCTCGGCGACGTTGGCGAGGCGGGCCTTCAGCTTGCGGGCCTCGCCGGCGAACACCAGCGGCGGATAGCGGCGCAACTCCGCCTCGACGCGGGCGAGCGCGGCGGCGTCCGGGTAATCCGGCACCTGGCTGGCGACCTTATTGCGCCAGCTATCGGGGCTCCAATTGCGCTTCATGGTTCCCTATCCGTACCACGCGGGGCGGGTATACGCCGCACGGATATGGATTGCCAACCCCCGCCCGGCCAGGGCGAAGCTTGGGTTTCAGGCGGTCCCCGTCATGCGGCCCCTGTCAGGCGGCTTTGGGGGCGGCCTTGGTCCGCAGCAGGACGAATTCCTCGGCCGCGGTGGGGTGAATGGCCAGGGTGGCGTCGAACTGGGCCTTGGTGGCACCGGCGGTGAGGGCGACCGCGAGGCCCTGGATGATCTCGCCCGCCTCGGGGCCGACCATGTGGGCGCCGAGGACCCGGTCGGTGGCGGGGTCCACCACCAGCTTCGTCAGGGCGCGTTCGTCGCTGCCGGAGGCGGTGTGGCGCAGCGGGCGGAAGCTGCTGCGGTAGACATCGACTGCGCCAAAGCGAGCGCGGGCCTGCTCCTCGCTCAGGCCCACCGTACCGACCGGCGGCAGGCTGAAGACGGCCGATGGGACGAGATCGTAGTTCAGGTGGCGCCCGCCCGGACCAAAGAGCAGGTCGGCCACCGCCCTGCCCTCGGCGATCGCCACCGGCGTCAACTGCTTGCGATTCGTGAGGTCGCCGATGGCGAAGATGTTGGGCGTACTGGTGCGCGAGTCGGCATCCACCTGGACGGCGCGGTTCTCGTTGAGGCGGACACCGGCAAGATCGAGACCGAGGTCACCGGTGTTGGCGGCGCGTCCCGTCGCGAACAGGACGCCGTCGGCGGCCAGCGACTCGTTGGTGTCGGTGTGGACCTGCAGCGTGCTGCCCTTGTTCGTGATGCGCTTCACCGACTGGCGGGCGCGGAAGGCGATGTCCTTCTTGCGCAGCTCATCGGTAAGGAAGGTGCGCACGTCGTCATCGAACCCGCGGAGAATGCCGTCGGCGCGGTGCACAACGGTGACCGCCACGCCCAAGCCGCGGAAGATGCTGGCAAACTCCACGGCGACGTAGCCGCCCCCGACGATGACAACGCGCTTCGGCAACTGCGGCAGGTCGAACGCCGCATCGGAGGTGAAGCCGAATTCTTCGCCTTCGATCTCCGGCACCACGGCATGGCTGCCGGTGGCGAGGAGGATGTGCTTGGCGCGGACCGTTTCACCGTCCACGTCGATGGTGTTTGCATCGCGCAGGCGGGCGCGACCGCGCAAGAGCTGCACGTTGCCGGAGTGCAGCAGGCCTTCGTAGACCTGGTTGAGGCGAGCGACCTCACGATCCTTCGCGGCAACCAGATCGCGCCAGGCGAACTTCGGCTGCACTTCCTGCCAGCCGAAGCCTGCTGCCTCGCGAAAATCCTCGCTGTAGTGCGCAGCGTAGGTGAACAGCTTCTTCGGAATGCAGCCGCGGTTCACGCAGGTGCCGCCGATACGGCCCATCTCGACGATGCCGACGCGGGCACCGTGGACTGCGGCGCGGCGGCTGGCGGCGACCCCGCCTGAGCCTGCGCCGATAACGAAAAGATCGAAGTCCACTGGCGCCTCCGGTTTGAATCGGGCGTCTACGCTACACTTTTGCCCTGCACCTCAGGCAAACGAAGCGTTGTCCGGGGAGAGGAATGCGCCATCCTGGCGCGATAGGCTCCTGACGAGGATTGCCCGAGATGTGGCCAAAGACGCTGATGATCTGCCTCGCCGCCGCCACCCTGACCGCCTGTCAGAGCGCAGAGGAGCGCCAGGCAACGCAGATGGCTCAATGCGAGCGGTACGGCTTCCAGCGCGGCACCGACGCGTTCGCCAACTGCATGCTGGAGCTGGACAAGCCCACGCGGGCGACCCCAGGCGTCACCTTCGGACTTGGCATCGGCGTTGGCAGGTAGAGACGCGGCCGCCTAAGCGGCCCGCGCCTATTCTACGGTGACGGACTTCGCGAGGTTGCGCGGCTGGTCCACGTCGGTGCCCTTGTGCACCGCGACGTGGTAGGCGAGCAGCTGCACCGGGATCGCGTACAGGATCGGCGTCACGAACGGGTCCACCTCCGGCAGCGTCAGATTGCGCCAGGCCAGTTCGCCGGTGGCGGCGATGCCCTTCTTGTCCGAAAACAGCACGACCTTGCCGCCGCGCGCGATGACCTCTTCCATGTTGGAGGCGGTCTTGGCGAACACGTTGTCCGACGGCGCCAGCACGATCACCGGCACAGTCTCGTCGATCAATGCGATGGGGCCGTGCTTCAGTTCGCCGGCCGGGAAGCCCTCGGCGTGGATGTAGCTGATCTCCTTCAGCTTCAGTGCGCCTTCGAGCGAGATCGCCGCCGATGTGCCGCGGCCGATGTAGAGGACATCCTCGGCTTCTGAAATCTCCGCCGCGAGCTCCTTGAGCGCGGCATCGTGGTTCAGAACCTCGGCGGCACGCGCCGGGACCTCGGCGATGGCGTTGCACAGGCGCTGCTCGTCCGCATTCGACAGTGTCCGGCGCGCGGAACCCGTGGCGATGGCGAGGCAGGCCAGCACGACGAGCTGGCAGGTGAATGCCTTGGTCGAGGCGACGCCGATCTCAGGCCCGGCCTGGGTGCGCAGGACGACGTCGGATTCGCGCGCCATCGCACTTTCGGCGACGTTCACGACTGCCGCAATGTGTTGGCCGTTGGCGCGTGCATAGCGCAATGCGGCAAGCGTATCGACCGTTTCACCGGATTGCGAAACGAAGATCGCCAGGCCACCCGGCACCAGGGGCGCACCGCGGTAGCGGAACTCGGATGCGACGTCGACTTCCACCGGCACGCGCGCGACCTGCTCGAACCAGTACTTGGCCACCACGGCGGCGTAATACGACGTGCCGCACGCGACGATGGTGATCTTGGGCACGGTGGCGAGGTCGAACGGCATCTGCGGCAGCAGTACCGTACGCGTCGCCGGATTGAAGTACGTGTTGAGCGTTTCGCCGATGACGGACGGCTGCTCGTAGATTTCCTTCAGCATGAAGTGGCGGAAGCCACCCTTGCCCACCTGCGCGCCGGTCAGCGCCGTCTGCTTCACCTGCGGCGAGATCTGGTTGCCATTCTCGTCGCGCACGTCGGCGCCGTTGCGCGAGAGCACGGCCCAGTCGCCGTCGCGCAGGTACGTCACCTTGTCGGTGAAGGGCGCCAGCGCCATGGCATCGGAGCCGAGGTACATCGCCCCGTCGCCCCAGCCGATGACGAGCGGACTGCCGCGGCGCGCGGCAATGAGCAGGTCTTCATGGCCGGCGAACACGATGCCGAGGGCGAAGGCGCCCTCGAGCCGTTCGAGCGCGCGCCGGGTCGCCTCGCGCGGATCCAGGCCCTGGTCGAGATAGCTGGTGATGAGCTGAACGGCTGCCTCGGTGTCCGTCTCGCTCTCGAACACGTAGCCCTGCGCGGTGAGCTCGTCGCGCAGCTGGCGGTAATTCTCGATGATGCCGTTGTGCACCAGCGCGACGCGGCGAGTGGCGTGCGGATGCGCGTTGGTTTCATTGGCGATGCCATGCGTCGCCCAGCGCGTGTGGCCGATGCCGGTGGCACCCTGCAGCGGATTGGTCTGCAGCAGCAGTTCGAGGTTCGACAGCTTGCCCTTGGCGCGGCGGCGCTCGATCGAGCCATTGACCAGCGTGGCGATGCCAGCCGAGTCGTAGCCGCGGTATTCGAGGCGCTTCAGGCCTTCGGCGAGAAGTGTCGCTGCCTGCTTGCTGCCCACCACACCGACGATTCCGCACATGCCTAATGGTCCTCTTTGGCTTTCTCTTCGTCGTCCCTGGCGCGCATCTTGCGGCGTTCGTCGGCCCAGCCGTCGATCTGCTGCTGGTTGGCGCGCGTGATCGCCAGCGCGCCCGGCTTCACGTCGCGGGTGATCACGCTGCCGGCGCCGATGACCGCACCTTCGCCGACATTCACCGGCGCCACCAGGGCGCTGTTGGAGCCCACGAATGCGTGCGCGCCGATGGTCGTGTGCGCCTTCTGGTAACCGTCGTAGTTGCAGGTAATGGAGCCCGCGCCGACGTTGGCGCGCTCGCCTACCGTAGCATCGCCGAGGTAGCTCAGGTGATTGGCCTTGGCGCCCGGGCCGATCACCGAGTTCTTCACCTCGACGAAGTTGCCGATGCGGGCCCCGGCCTCCAAGCGTGTGCCTGGCCGCAAGCGGGCAAACGGACCGACGCTTGCGCCCGTGGCGATCGACGCGCCCTCGATGTGCGAGAACGCCTTGATCGTGACGCCCGATGCGATCGTCACGCCCTTGCCGAACACCACATTGGGCTCGATCACGACGTCGCGGCCAATGCGCGTGTCGAACGAGAAATAGACGGTCTTCGGATCGATCAGCGTGGCGCCGCCCGCCATTGCCGTGGCGCGCAGCTGGTCCTGCATGACGCCTTCGGCCACCGCGAGCTCGGCGCGGTTGTTGACGCCGAGCATCTCGGTGATGTCGCCGCGGATCACGGCGCTGGGCCGGCCCTTCTTGGCGCCGATCTCGACCACGTCGGTGAGGTAGACCTCGCCCTGGGCATTGTCGGTGCCCACTTGGGAAAGAAGGTCAAACAGCGTTGCGCGGTCGCCGGCCATCATGCCGGAGTTGCAAAGCGTGATGCGTTTCTCTTCGGCGTTGGCGTCGCGCGCGGCGACGATACGCGTCAGGCGACCCTGCGCGTCCAGCACCAGGCGGCCGTACTCGTGCGGCAGGGGTGCTTCGAAGCCGAGCACGACGACCGCGGGTTCGGCGGCGCTGCGCAGTTCGGCGAGCATCGCCTGCATGGTGTCGGCCTTGAGGAACGGCGAGTCGCCGTAGAGTACGAGCACGTCGCCGTCGAAGTCGGCGAGCGATTCCCGGGCGCGCAGCACCGCATCGCCCGTGCCGCGGGCCTCGGTCTGCACGATGGGCGTAGCGCCCGGCGCCGCGTGGGCGACCGCCTCCCCATCGGGCGACACCACGACGTAGGTGCGCGCCGGCTCGAGGCGGGCGAGGTTGTCCACGAGATGGCCGAGGATGGTGCGGCCAGCGACTTTGTGCAGGACCTTGGGCAGGTCGGACTGCATACGCGTGCTACGGCCTGCTGCCAGAACGATGGCGGCAAAGGCCCGATTTTCAGACGTTTTTCGCTTGGTCATCCGGGCGGGGCTGTCTATACCACCATCGCTGAGGGGAAGGCGGTGATGGCGACCGTGCCACACGCGTCGGCCCCCGCCAAGTCAGGTTTTACCACGAGGTTTGCCCGTGCGATTCCCTGGTGACGCCATTTTGTTCGACCTAGACGGCACCCTGGTAGATACCGCCGAGGACCTGTGTGGGGCGCTCAACCGCGCTCTCAAGAGCGTCGGCCGCCCCCCCGTTACGGTCCAGCAGGTGCGGGGCATGATTGGCGGCGGCCTGCCCAACCTGGTGATGAAGGGACTCGAGGCCACCGGCGGCCCGATCCCCCAGGTTCAGTACGACGAGATCGTGAAGAACGCCCGCACCGACTACGAGGAGCACGTCGCCGACAAGAGCAAGCCGTACCCCGGCGTGCTGGAGGCGCTGCGCGGCCTGTCCCAGCGCGGCACCAAGATGGGCGTCTGCACCAACAAGCCCACCGCAGCATCGAAGAAGCTGCTGGCTGCGCTCGGTCTGGATAAGTACCTGGCGGTGGTGGTGGGCGGCGACAGCCTGCCCGTAAAAAAGCCGCACCCGCAGATGGCGCGCGAGGTGCTGAAGAAGCTGGGCGGCTTTGCGCCCGAGGCCGCCGTGCTGGTGGGCGACAGCGAGACCGACGTGAAGCTGGCCCGCGCCGCCGGACTGCCGGTGATCCTGGTGGAAGGCGGCTATACCGAGATTCCGGTGAAGGACTTGGGCGCCGACATGGTGATCCGCGGCTTTTCCCAACTGAACGAGAAGCTGGCGCCGCCGACGCACTAGGCGGGCGGCCGCCTTGGGCCTGGCGATGGGCCTGGCAATTTGGCGCAGAGCCCGCAGCGCGGCTTTCTTGACATTCAACGGTCGGCAACCGACTCTCCGGGCCGCCGCGGCATGGGGTTGTAGCTCAGCGGTAGAGCGCTCGTTTCACATGCGAGAAGTCCCTGGTTCGATCCCAGGCAGCCCCACCACCGCCCTCCCCTACCATCTGCGCCCTACCGGCGGCGGAGCCCTCAGCGGGTGACGCGGCGCCGTTTGTCGAAGCTGCGGGCGCCGGTGTAGCCGAGATAGCCCACACCAAACACCCACCACAGCTCTTCCGGCAGCGCCGCCATCAGGCTGGCGATGTTCTGCGCCGCGGTCGTGACCCGCTCGGTTACGCCAACGGGGCGACGCTTTGGCACTTCCGCAGCCGCGATTCGGCGGCGGACATCGTCGCCCCAAAGTACTTCGACGCCAGCGCCGACATGCTGCGCGCCGGAGACTTCATCCTGGTGAACTTGGTCAGCGACACAGCCACCGGCGGCGGGTTGCTCACGGTGGAGTCGGTGCACGACAAGACCGTGCGCGTATGCGCGGTGGCGGGGCCCTTCCCGGCAGCACCGAGGTAAGCAACCGGATCGGAAAGCGGCCGCGCGTCCCCTTCAACGGACGGCACCTAATGGAAATCGCGCGAGGCAAAGCCCGATTCCAGGGAGGTTGCGGTCGCGGTGAATCCCGGCGCTAGCGGCGGCAGCGGGTCCTTGAGCTCGCTCAGGCGGTGCGACAGGTCCTGGACGCGGTTCGCCACCACGTGGATGACGATGCCTTCTTTCTGCATGCGGCCGGTCACGGCGACGACGCGGCCGCCCAGCACCGCCTTACGGAAGAGATCGAAGATCTTCGGCCACACGATGATATTGGCGAAGCCGCTCTCGTCCTCGAGCGTCATGAAAATGACGCCGCTCGCCGTGCCGGGACGCTGGCGACATGTCACCACGCCTGCCACCGTCACCCAGGAATCGGTCTCCAACGTCGAGAGCGCGGCAGCCGGTACCGAGCCTTTGAGCCGCGGCCGCAGCAGCGCCATGGGATGCTCCTTCAGCGACAGGCGCACGGTGCGGTAGTCGCGGATCACCTCCTCGCCGAGGCCGGCCACCGGCAACTGCACCCGGGGCTCGATGAACTCCGGCGCGGGTTCCTGGGCCGGCTCCGCCTCGGCCGCCGCAAACAGCGGCAGCAATTCTTTGCCGAGCGGGCGCACCGCCCACAAGGCTTGGCGGCGCGACATTCCGACCGAGCCGAAGGCATCGGCCTCCGCGAGCTTCTCCAGTGTCTGCGGGAGGACGCGCGCGCGACGCCACAAGTCGGCCGCATCGGCGTAGCACTTGCCGCGCGCATCGACGAGCTTCTTCACTTCCGCCTCGCGCAGGCCGTCCACCTGACGGAATCCCAGGCGCAGCGCAAGCGTGCCATCCGCATCGGGCTCCAGCGTGCAGTCACAATGGCTGTAGTTGATGTCCACCGGCAGCACGCGGCCTTGGTGATCGCGCAAATCGCGCACGATCTGCGCAGGGGCATAGAAGCCCATGGGCTGCGCATTCAAGAGTGCGCAGGCGAACACCGCCGGATAGTAGTGCTTGAGCCACGCCGAGACGTACACGAGCAGCGCAAAGCTCGCGGCGTGCGACTCGGGAAAGCCGTACTCGCCGAAGCCCTGCAGCTGCTGGAAGCAGCGCTCGGCGAACTCCGGCGCGTAGCCGTTCTTATGCATGCCAGCCAGGAACTTGTCGCGGAACTGATCGATGGCGCCGCTGCGCCGGAAGGCGGCCATGGCGCGGCGCAAGCGGTCGGCCTCGACTGCACTGAACCCCGCCGCGACGATGGCGATGCGCATCGCCTGCTCCTGGAACAAAGGCACGCCGAGTGTCTTGCCCAGCACCTCGCGCAAAGCTTCGGATGGATACTCGACCTTCTCGATGCCTTGGCGCCGGCGCAAATATGGATGCACCATGTCCCCCTGAATGGGGCCGGGACGCACGATGGCCACTTCGATAACGAGGTCGTAGAACTTCTTGGGCTGGAGCCTGGGCAACATGCTCATCTGCGCACGGCTCTCGACCTGGAACACGCCGATCGAGTCGGCTCTCGACAACATGCCGTAGACGGCTTGATCGTCAGGCGGCGTGGTGGCGATGGTGCACGTTCTGCCATAGTGCTGCTGGATCAGCGCAAATGCCTTGCGGATGCACGTCAGCATG
Source organism: uncultured Alphaproteobacteria bacterium (assembly GCA_903907895.1). Lineage (GTDB taxonomy): Bacteria > Pseudomonadota > Alphaproteobacteria > UBA2966 > CAIVPW01 > CAIVPW01. Next base: position 51,812 of record CAIVPW010000058.1, on the reverse strand, counting down.
CCGAGGCCGAGCACATCGACCTTGAGGATGCCGAGCGCGTCGAGGTCGTCCTTGTCCCATTCAACCATCGTGCGGTCATCCATGGCCGCGTTGGCGATCGGCACCACCTCGCACAACGGGCCCGCCGTAAGCACGAAGCCACCGACGTGCTGCGACAAGTGGCGCGGAAAGCCGTATAGCGTGCGCGCCATGTCCAATGCCTGGGCAAGCCGTGGCTCGCTCGGATCGAGACCGGTCTCGCGCGCTTCCCTAGGCCCGACGCGATCCTGCCCCCACACCATGCCGACAAGCGCACCGGCAACATCCTGGGACAGGCCAAGCGCCTTAGCCACCTCGCGCATGGCGCTGCGCGTACGGTAGCGAATGACGGTGGCGGTCATGCCGGCGCGGTGGCGGCCGTACTTCCTGTAAATGTACTGGATCACCTCTTCGCGCCGTTCGTGCTCGAAGTCGACGTCGATGTCGGGCGGCTCGCCCCGCTCCGGCGAGACGAAGCGCTCGAACAGCAGGTCGCCGGCGGCCGGGTCGACTTCGGTGATGCCCATGCTGTAGCAAATCACCGAGTTCGCCGCCGAGCCGCGCCCCTGGCATAGAATTGCCTGGCTGCGCGCGAACTGAACGATGTCATGCACCGTCAGGAAGTATGGCGCGTACTGCAGCTTGCCGACCAAGGTAAGCTCGTGGTTGAGCAGGTCGCACACCTTCTGTGGCAAATCATTGCCATAGCGGCGGCGCGCGCCTTCCCAAGCTAGCTTCTCCAACATCGATTGCGGGGTTTCGCCGGCCGGCACGCCGTCGATGGGATACTCGTAGCGCAGCTCCTCCAGCGAGAAGCGGATGAGGTTCGCCACTTCCACCGTGCGGGCCACGGCCTCCTCATACCCCTCGAACAGGCGCAGCATTTCGGCCGCAGGCTTCAGATGACGCTCGGCATTGGCCAGCAGGCGGAGCCCTGCCTGGTCCACCGTGCAATGCTCGCGAATGCACCACAGCACGTCCTGCAAGGGCCGCCGCGCCGCCTCATGGGCATGCACGTCGTTGGTGGCAACGAGCGGAACACCGCAGCCCTGGCCAATGCGAGCGAGATCCCGCAGGCGGCGGGCATCGTCGCCGCGATACAGGCGATGCACCGCAAGATACAGGTGCTGCGGCATACGCTTGCGGATGCCCTGCAGCACGTCCTCGAAATCATCGAGCGACGTCTCCGGTGCCAGCACGATCAGAACCTGCTCGGCAGCACCGTTGTTCTCGGGGCCGAAGACATCGTCGAGAAACAACGAGCAAGAGCCTTTGACGGCGCGCCGCTGTCCCAGCGTTAGCAGACGGCAAAGCTGCCCATAGGCTTTGCGCGTGCGCGGAAAGCACAGAAGGCTCGGGCCGTCCTCGACATCGAGGCGGGCGCCGACCAGCAGCTTGATGCCGGACACCTTGGCCTGCCCGTGCGCGCGCACGACACCGGCCAAGGTGTTGCGGTCGGTGATGGCAACGGCTGCGTGTCCGAGCGCAGCAGCGGCAGCCACCATTTCCTCGGGGTGCGACGCGCCGCGCAGGAAGGAGAAGTTCGAGGCAACCTGCAGCTCGGCGTAGGCCGGCACGCTCATTGCGGCCTCCTAGGCAAACAAGCCGTGCATGAACCAGCGTGGCGTAGTGGTGCCCACACCGCCGTTCAGCGGGTATAGGCCCTCGCGGTACAGCCAGAAGCGGCGGCCTTTGTCGTCCTCGACGCGATAATAGTCGCGCGTGGTTTCCTCCCATGCTGTCGTCCAAGGCAACGACGAGCGCCACCATTCGGGGGCGATACGCTCCGGGCCTTCGGCACGGGCGATGCGATGCACGACACGACGCCAGCGGAACAGCACGGGCGGACCATCCGGCACGGGCGCCACGGCCTCCACCGGCAGCGGGTTGGGAAACAAGCGCAAAGGACGCTCGCCCCGGCCGGGCGGCGGCTCGACGACTTCGAACTTGGCGTTCTGCGCAGCGGGGATTGCAGCGCCCGCACGTTCAGGAATGTGGCTCGGCCTTTCCACTACGCGCACCACGGCCTCATTACCGAGCCGGTTGGCGAGGCGATCGACCAGGTCGGCGACGCTTGCTGCAGCCACGGCCGAGGCTTGCGCCGTCATGTCGAGCTGTGCGGTTGCCAATTCTTCCACGACCGGCGCGGCCAGCGTCAGCACCTCGATCCCCTCGCCGAGATCGAGCTGATCGAGATGCTCGGCAAACAGGCGCTGCAAGTGCCGGGGCTCGCGCACCGGCCGGCTGGTGCCGATATGCACCCGTGCTACCGAACCATCGACGCGGAACAGTGCGAACTCCAGCCGCCGCGCACCGCGATGCTCTCGTGCAAGACGCGTGCACAACGCCTCCAGCAAATGGGTGAGAGCCGCATCGATATCCGGCCGCGTGCCGATCGGCTCGGCGAGGCCGAGGCGCTCGCGGTAAGGAACTTCGTGCAGGAGCGGCGACAGCGGTTCGCTTGCAACGCCAAGGGCACGGTCGAGGCGTTCCGCCAGTTGTTTGCCGAAACGCGCCACCAAGGGCGCCCGCGCGACCTCGTACAAATCGCCGATACGGCGCAAGCCGAGCGTCGCCAAGCCATCGATCGTGCCGGGGGCAAGACGCAATCCCGCCACGGGCAGTTCGGCGAGCGCCTCGCGCGCACCCGCCGCCGGAGCGACGATGGCGCGGCCGCCGGGAGCAAAGCGCACCATGGCCCAGGCAGCTCCGGCGCTGTCGGCGATGGCGGCGCGCGCGGCAAATCCCATGCGCTCGACACGGGCAAGCAGCTCCTGCAGCAGTTCGGTTTCACCGCCGAACAGATGCGCGCAGCCTGTCGCATCGAGCCAGATGCCGGCGCCTTCCGCTGCGCCGGCGGAGTCAGGCGCCGTCCATGGACTGAAGCTGCCGCACCAGGCTGCGAGCTTGGTCAGGGTCTCGGCGTCGCCGGCAGGATCTGCTGCGGCCACTTCCAGTGCCGGCGACAACGCGCGCGCATCGGCAAGGGGCATGCCCGGATGCACCCCACCGTCGGCGGCATGGGTGTTCATTGCTGCGATGCGCAGGCCGCCTGCACTGGCGGCCACGGTGGCGAAGGGCTTAACCCGCCATTTGCGCTGGCTGCGGCTGAGCCGATCGGTCGAAAACGCCGGCAGCCACAGAGAAATGACTCTGCGCACGGTTCCACTCCACTTCCCAAGCAGCTGGGGCGCCACCGCGGGCACGCGTCAAAGCGACGTGCCAGCGAGGTGCCCACTCCCAGCGGTCGGCTTCCCTCCTCCCAGAGGAAGCAACCGACCACCGTGTTACCGCACCAGAGATGGCGGTCTGGTGCGGAACGATCGTCAACGCGGTGACGCCCCCAGCCTCCGCGGCGAGCTGCAGCCGACGACTTTCGGCAAAGCCCACCGCATCCACTTCGCCTACGACAGCAGCGAGACCGCTGCTGCGCAGGCCTTCTTCCATGGCCCAAAGCACCTGGGCCGTGTTCTGCGCCCGCACCACGAGCACGCGCCCGGCAGCGAGACCAAAGCCGGCCAAACCCGGCGCATACAAAGAACCGGTCTCGCCGCTCGCATCGGCACGCTGGCACCACAGGATCGGCGCCGTGCCGCCAAGGCGAACCAGCAGCCCGAGCGCAAACCCGAATGCTCCGCCGCGGTCGCCGGGAAGGCCGGCGATCTCGTGCTGGCAAGCAACCGGCAACCCACCCCAGGGCAACGCTTCATCCAATGCCCTGTCGCCAAGAGAGACGGCCGGGTGGAGCTTTGGCACCTCGATGGCCCGGACTTGGGCCTTCAGGTGTTCCAGGCGGTGGGCAAGGCTCATCACGGGCACTCGAATAGATGTTCTTGTTTTGTTCTAATCTTCCGGCGGACCTGAGTCAAGGCAGCCGGCTTTCCTCCCGCTCGGCCAGCACCTCGTCCACCGCCTCCAGGGCCTCGGCAAGGGAGAACGGCTTGTGGAGAGTACGCGCCGCACCGAGCTTCTCGGCCATCGCGAGATAGTCGGCCCCGCCTCCCCCACCGCCCGACATGGCAATGATGGGCATGGAGGGGACCTCGCGCCGCAGCGCGACGATGGTCTCCACCCCTTCCCGCTCGGGCATGATGATGTCGGTGATGACAAGATCGGGCTGCAGTTCGCGGAAACGCTGCAGGCCGACCTGACCATCGCCGGCCTCGTGCACAACGTAGCCCGCGCGCTCCAGCGCCTTGCGCAAGACGAAGCGGATGCCCGGATCGTCGTCGATGACGAGAATAACTCGCGTTCCGCTCAAAGCTCGTTGACCCCTACCAGCCCGGAGTGTTCCACTCCGCGCCCTTTCGCCGTCCGGATACCGGGATAGCTCCGCATGAGCCGCACGTTGTCTCACAGTGCGTTGGCCGCTGCCGTACGCGATATCGTGCTACGCGCCGGCGAACAGATCATGACGGTCTATCGTACCCCGTTCGAGGTGCGCACCAAGGCGGACCGCTCCCCGGTGACCGAGGCCGACGAAGCCGCCGAGCGCCTGATTGCCGCAGCGCTGACGAAGCTATCGCCGAGCCTGCCCGTCGTCGGCGAGGAAGGCGTTGCGCAAGGCAACATCCCCGACGTTTCCGGCGGCGCGTTCTGGCTGGTCGATCCCCTCGACGGCACCAAGGAGTTCATCAGCCGCAACGGCGAGTTCACCGTGAACGTCGGCCTGATCGAGAACGGCCGACCCACGCTCGGCGTCGTTTACGCGCCTGCCGTCGATCGCCTGTTCTGGAGCGAAGGCCCCGGCCGCGCCTTCACCCAGAAGGACGGCAAGCCGGTGCAGATCGCCGCGCGCAACAAGCCTGCCGACGGATACGTGGTCGTCGCCAGCCGCTCGCACAGTTCCTCCGATGAGGACGCGTACCTAAAGACATTGCCGGTAAGGAGCGTCACCTCTGCCGGCAGCTCGTTGAAGTTCTGCCTGGTGGCCGCCGGCGAGGCCGACCTCTATCCGCGCTTCGGCACCACCAACGAGTGGGACACCGCGGCGGGACACGCCATCCTCAATGCAGCGGGCGGCAAAGTCCTGACGCGCGAGGGCGGCGAACTCGGATACGCCAAGCCGATATTCAAGAACCCCGGCTACATAGCCTACGGCCGCACCTAGACTCCCGCGAACCGCAGCGGCTGCCCCGCCGCCGGGCCAAGCACCTGGTCCTCCCGCATCACGAACGCGCCGCGGATCACCGTTGCCTTCGGCCAGCCCGTCACCTGCATGCCGCTGAACGGCGTCCAGCCGCAGCGGCTGGCGATCCACGCGTCGGTGATCGTGCGCTTGGCGCGCAGATCGACAATCGTCAGGTCGGCGTCGCGCCCGACGGCCAACGAACCCTTGTTCACCAGACCAAACAGCCGTGCCGGCGTCACCGCCGTCAACTCGACGAGGCGCGAAAGCGTCAGCCGTCCGGCGTTGACGTGGTCCAACATCACGGGGATTAGCGTCTGCACGCCGGGCATGCCCGACGGCGATGCGGGGTAGCGCTTCGCCTTCTCTTCGCGCGTGTGCGGCGCGTGATCGGAGCCGATGATATCGACAACACCGCTTTGCAGGCCCTTCCACAGGCGGTCCTGGTGGCTGCGGTCGCGAATGGGTGGATTCATCTGCGCGAACGTGCCGAGACGGTCGTAGCAATCGGGCGCCGAAAGCGTCAGGTGCTGCGGCGTGACCTCGACGCTGGCGATGTCCTTGTTGGCCGCCAGCAACGCGATTTCCTCGCCCGTCGTGACGTGCAGAACGTGAATTCTTCGGTTCAGAGACCGCGCGATCTTCAAAAGACGGGTGGTTGAGCGCAGTGCGGTCTGCGCATCACGCCACACCGGATGGTCGTGCACGTCGCCGGATTTCTCGGCGATCTCCTTGCGTTCGCGCAGGCGTTCTTCGTCTTCGGAATGGAATGCGGCGCGCCGCGTGGTCTTGGCCAGGACGTCGCGCACATGCTCGTCATCCGGCACCAGCAGGCTGCCGGTAGAAGATCCCATGAAGACCTTCACGCCGCAGCAGCCGGGCACGCGCTCGATTTCCGCCAACTGATCGGCGTTGTCGGTGGTGGCGCCGGCGTAGAAGGCGTGGTCGCACCAGGCCCGGCCCTTGGCGCGGGCGAGCTTGTCGTTCAGTGCCGCGACGGTCGTGGTCGGCGGATCGGTGTTCGGCATTTCGAACACCGCCGTGATGCCACCGAGGATCGCTGCGCGCGTGCCGGTATCCAGGTCTTCCTTATGGGTGTTGCCCGGTTCGCGGAAGTGCACCTGCGTGTCGATCGCGCCGGGCAGAATGGTGAGCCCGCGTGCGTCGAAGGTCTCATCCGCTGCCACATTTCCCAGCGCCCCGATGGCCGCAATGCGGCCGCCCACGACACCGATGTCGGCCGGCTTGGGGCCTTCGGGAAGCACACATTCGCCGCCGCGTAGAATAAGATCGAACCGTTCCGTCATTGCAGAATGCCCTCGTAGAACCGCAGGTACTGGCGCACGACGGCCTGCTCGGTGAAGCGCTCGACGTACGCGCCGTGTCCGTTTTGTGCAAGCGTTCCGGCGAGGCCGCGGTCAGCGGTAACGCGCCGTATAGCGCCCGCCAGCGCGTCCACGTCGTCGATCGGCACCAACAGGGCATCGACCCCGTCGCGGACAAGGCCCCTTGGGCCAGCCGCGGCCGTCACCACCAGGGGCTTCGTCGCCGCCCACGCTTCGATCATGACGGTGCCGAAGGGCTCGTAGCGCGAGGGCATGACGCACGCATCGCAGGTCGCCAGCAAGGCTTCGCGGTCGGTGCGCCAGCCAAGAAAGCGTACGCGATCCGCGACGCCCGCGGATGCTGCCAGCGCTTCGAGTTGGCCCCGCAACTCGCCTTCGCCCGCCAACCACAGCCAAACGCCTTCCACCTGAGCAAGCGCCTTCAGCAGGACGTCGAACCCCTTCTTCGGATGCAACCGCCCGAGCGCGAGCAGAAGCGGAACGCCGTCCGGCGTCTGCAGGCTGGCGCGCGACACCGGCACTGCATCGCGATGCACGGCAAAGGTCGGAATGTAATGTGTTCGTTCTTGCGGCAGGCCGCCTTCGCGCAGGTGACGCACGATGTCGGTCGTTACGCCGACCGAGTGGTCACAGCCGCGGAACGTCGCAGGCTTATAGTAGCCGCCGAGCCAACCTACATGCACGAAGCCGCCGCGCGAACAGAATTCCGTCGCGCGGCTCATCCACGTCTGCACGATGGCCGGGCGCAGGGAAGTGATGTGCCGGCGGAGCGCACGCTTGGTCGAGAAGTCGAGCAATCCGCCAAAGGGCAACTCAAGCGGATCGAGTCCGGCCTGCCGCAACTGCGCTGCACGCCGCGGCTCGGCGCGGATGACGACGCGCTGATCGAGTCCCGCACGAGCAAGTGCCGTGACCATGTCGACAAAATACGTTTCAGCGCCGCCGACGGCGGCGCCGGCCATGACTTGGACGACGCGCAAGGGCTAGTGCAGGCCCGCGACGGCCTGGATTGCCGGGGCCGGATGGCAACGGCGCCAAAGGTCGATCGCGGCCGCTTCTACCGTCTCGACGGCGAGAGAGCCCATCAAGGACTGCCGGTGCGCCGGGTTGTAGCCCGGCAATGCCGAAAGCTCTGCAAACGACAGTTTTGTCCGCACCGCGGCACAGTGCTCGCCCCACGGCGCGTAAATTTCATCGCGACTCGGACCGAACAGGCCGAGCGTCGGCATATACGTGGCCGCCGCGATGTGCATCAGGCCGGAGTCATTGCCGATGTACATCGCGCATTCCTGCAGCGCCGCACCGGCCGTCAAGATGTCGAAGCGCCCAATGAGATCCAGCCGGCGGTCTTTCGGAATGCGGTCGAGCAGCGTTCGCGCCGCGAGGCGCTCGTTCTCAGCGCCAAACACCGCGATGCGTGCGTCCTCGAAGATCGCGCCGGGCGCTGTCAGTCGATTGACCAGCTCCGCAAAGCTGCCTGCCGGCCACTGCTTGCCAGGCCAATTTGCCGTCGGACCGATTGCCAGCACCGGGGAGCCTGGGGGGATGGCGCGCTTGGCCGCCATCACCTGCTTCTGTCCGAACCACAATCCGGGTGCAGCCGGGTCGGGCAAGTTGAACAAGCGCGACAGCTGCATCACCTGATGCATCGGCTCGTTCGACGGCCGGAAGACCTTGCGGCGGCGGGTGAGCAGGAAGTACGCGATGGCGGAGGCGCGCAAGTCGACGACCATGTCCCACCGCGTGCGCACCACTTCGCGCCACAGTCCGCGCCAGTGTTTCGCGCGCCGCTGCTTCTGCAACACGATGATCCGATCAAGGCCTGGAACTTCGCTGAAGAGCGGCGCCGCGGCGGGGCCGCAGGCGATCGTGCAGCGGACGTCTTTGTGCGTGCACAGGATGTGGTTCAGCAGGCCGGTCGAAAGGACCGCGTCGCCAATACGGTTCGACGTAATGAAGAGTAGCTTCATGCCTGCGCCCCGCTCTGCCGCAGCACCTCCCCCGCCCCAACCACTAGTGCACGGAGGCCCGGCCCCTGGCGCTCCACCGCGGGTTATACGCCGATTGGCCGGGGCTTCCAAGGCGGGCCCCGGTGGGCCAGGGCCGGGCCGGAGCTTGCCAAGGCGGGGGACCGCCTTTACTTCATAGCCAATGATCAACCAAACGGGGCCTTTTTACGTTCCTCTGGAGCGCAGAGGCGTGCTCGGCATCGGCGGGAGCGAAGCCCGCACCTTCCTGCAGAACTTGATCTCGAATGACGTGCGGCGGCTGGCGCCCGACATGGCGCTGTACGCGTTGCTGCTGACGCCACAGGGCAAATACCTGCACGACTTCTTCCTGGCGGAGCACGCCGACCTGGAGGCCGGCACCACGCTGGTGCTGGACGTGGAACGCGACCGAGCAGCCGACCTTCTGCGGCGCCTGACGCTGTATAAGCTGCGTGCCGATGTGGTGCTTGCCGACCTGTCCGATCGCTACACGGTGGGCGCCATCGTAGGCGCGGCAAATCTGCAGTTGGGGAACTCCGGAGGTGCGGCGCAGGCGCTTGGCGGGGGCGTTGTGTTTGCCGATCCGCGTGTCGTTCGCCTCGGCGCAAGGTTCATCCTGCCTCGCAGCCACGTAGCGGGCGTCGCGGCCGAGCTTGGACTTCGCCTCGGCGAGGAGAGTGCCTACGAGGCTTTGCGCCTGCAGGAGGGCGTGCCGGATTCAAGTCGGGATCTTGCCGTCGAGCGTTCGTTCCCGCTCGAGGCGGCGCTCGATGAGCTGCACGCGATCGACTACGGCAAGGGCTGCTACGTCGGGCAGGAGTTGACCGCCCGCACGCACTATCGCGGCACGGTACGCAAACGCCTGATGCCGGTGCACATCGCCGGAACGACACCCGCGTCAGGTACCCCGGTGATGTTCGGCACCATCGAAGCGGGTGAGATGCGTTCCTCGCAGGGCGATGTCGGAATGGCCCTGTTGCGCCTCGACACGCTGGACGAAGCGCGCGCCGCCAAGGGCGTGCTGCGCGCTGGCGACGCCACGATCGTGCCGCAGCCTCCGGAGTGGTTGGCGCGCACGCTACCGACGGTCGATGCCATCCGTAAGCAATAAGCAGACCCGCTGCACCTGGCCGGGCGAAGACCCGCTCTACGTCGCCTACCACGACGAGGAATGGGGCGTGCCCGAGCACGACGATCGCGCGCTGTACGAGAAGCTGATCCTCGACGGCTTCCAGGCGGGCCTGTCGTGGATCACCATCCTGCGCAAGCGCGAGAATTTCCGCAGCGCTTTCCACGGATTCGAGCCGGAGCGCATCGCGCGGTATGGCGCCAAGGACGTCGCGCGCTTGATGGCCGACGCCGGCATCGTGCGCAATCGCGCCAAGATCGAAGGCGCGGTCGCAAGCGCCAAGGCGTACCTCGCGCTGGTCGAATCCGGCCAGACCCTCGATCAATTCCTGTGGCAATTCACCGATGGCCGCACGCTGCACAACCGCTGGCGCACGTGGAAAGAAATTCCCCCGCAGTCAGCGGAGAGTGTCGCCATGAGTAAGGCGCTGAAGGCGGAGGGCTTCAAGTTCTGCGGCCCGACCATCTGCTACGCCTTCATGCAGGCCGTCGGCATGGTCAACGACCACGTCGCAGGCTGCTTCCGCTACCAGCAGCTGAAGTAGCCGCTGTCCATGGTTCCCGTCACAGGGACAGGCCTGGCCCCCGGCGCCGCAACTCGCTTCGCCGCTCCTGCCAATCCGGCATGACGGTGGCGAGCTTGTTCCAAAACCGGCGCGAGTGGTTCTTGTGCACGACGTGGCACAGCTCGTGCGCCACCACGTAATCGACGAGATCGGGCGGCGCCATCACCAGACGCCAGTTCAGGCGAATGTTGTTGTTCACGTCGCAGCTGCCCCAGCGCGCCTTGGGGCTCGACACGAGGATGCGGCCGGGCGTGACCTTCAATCGCTCGGCCCAAACGACAGTGCGCGCCCGGAACTCCTCGAGCGCCAATGCGCGATACCAATCCAACACCGCGTCCTGGATGGCCTTGGCGTAATCGTCGCTCGGCACATGCGGCGGCACACGGATTTCCAAAAGGTCGTCGCGGCGGGCACAGGCAGCCTTGCGACCTGCGCCCGTAAGAACCCGCAGGCGCACCTCGCCACCCAGCACAGGAATGCACCCGCCGGACTCCATCGGCCGGGGTGGCGCCACGTCCTTGATCTCGGCCAGCCGCCGCATGATCCAGTGGCTGAACTGCTGAGCGACTTCCTCGATCGACTTGAAGCTCGCCTTCATCGGGGCACGCACAATCAGGCCCTCGCGGCCCTCGACCGCAAAGGCAATTGTGCGGCGCCGCTTTGGACTGCGGATCAGTTCGTAGGGGACCTCGGCGTCGCCGAGGCGAAGGGTGCGGGCGTTGGGTGCGGTGGCCATCGAAGAACGGGTTACTACGCAGAACGGGGTACCGAACTACCATATTCTGCGGCATAACCCGGCCACCCCACAAGATGTGGCTAGCCCTTCTGGGTAAGGGCCGCCTGGGCCGTAGCCAGCCGCGCAATCGGCAGGCGGTACGGCGACACCGAGACGTAATCGACACCGGCCTTTTGGAAGAACTCAATCGAGGCGGGATCGCCCGCCTGCTCGCCACAAACGCCGATCTCGATGTCAGGCCGCGTGGCGCGGGCACGCGCGATCGCCGTCTTTACGAGTTCGCCAACCCCCTCGGTATCGATGCTCACAAAGGGATCTGCGGCCAGCAGGCCGCGCTCGCGATAGCGGCTGAGGAACGCCGCCGCATCGTCGCGCGCGAAGCCAAGCGTCGCCTGGGTGAGATTGTTGGTCCCGAGGCTGAGGACCTCGGCAGACCGGGCGAGTTCGCCGGCCTGCAGAGCCGCGCGCGGCAACTCGATGATAGCGCCGGCCTGGTAGGAGGGCGCAAAGCCGCGTTGGCGCCTCACCTCGTCCGCGACGCGCGCAATGTCGGCGACGACGCGGTTGAACTCGGCTGCCATCGCCACAAGCGGCACAAGGATCTGCACCTTCCCATCGGTGCCCACATCCATCGCGGCCTCGAACAGGCCTCGCACCTGGGTGGCGTAGAGATCGGGCCAGGACACCGCGAGGCGGCAACCACGATGCCCGAACACCGGGTTTGATTCGGCCAACGACTGGCCACGCGCCCGGATCTCCGCCGGCGTCGTGCGCAGCGCGCGTGCCGACTCGACGACGTCTTCGTCCGATTGGGGCAGAAACGATGATAGCGGCAGGTCGAGCAGGCGCAACGCCAAGGGCATGCCGTTCGCCAGCCGCAGCACCTCGGTGTAGGCCGCGCGCTGCAGCGCCAGCATCCCCTGCAGCGCGGCACGGCGCGCGTCGGCGCCATCCGACAAGATGAGCGCCCGCATGTGCGCCAGCGCGGGCTCGGCAAGGAACGTGTACTCGGTGCGGAACAGGCCGACGCCCTGGGCGCCGAGCGAGCGACCGCGCGCCACGTCGGCAGCGGTCTCGGTGTTCACCCGCACCGCAATACCGGGGACTGCATCTGCCCACTCAAGCAGAGTGGCGAGATGCGGGCCCACTTCGGGTTGCTCCAGCGGCAAGCTGCCCAGGAACACCTCGCCGGACGTGCCGTCGATGGTGACGACATCGCCGGCACGTACCTCCCGTCCGCGGCTGACAAAGCGGTGCCCGGCAGCATCCACGCGCAATTCTGATGCTCCGACAACGCACGGACGCCCGAGGCCCCGCGCGATGACGGCAGCATGGCTGGTTGCCCCGCCCCGGCTCGTCAGCACCGCCTGCGCAGCATGCAGGCCAAGGATGTCGCGCGGCTGCGTATCGCTCAGCACCAGCACTGGATGCTGGCCACGCTTGGCCCGCGCTTCGGCCTCTTCCGCGCTGAACGTGACAGGCCCGGTCGCGGCACCCGGTGATGCCGGCAGGCCCTTGGCGAGCAGTGTGCGCGGCACATTGGCGACGATGGCGGGGTGCAGAAGGCCCGTCAGCTGTCGTGCGTCCGCGCGAAGCAGGGCATCTTCGCGCGAGATCAGTTGCTCGCCCGCCATGTCCACCGCGACGCGAACGGACGCGGCCGCGCTCAGTACGGCTGGACGCGTCTGCAGGAGCCACAGCTTGCCGCGCTCCACCGTGAACTCGACGTCCTGCACCGTGCCGAAGTGCTGCTCAAGCGTGCGGAAGCTCGCCAGAAGCGCATTGTAGACCTGGGGCAACGCTTGCTGCAGTGAGCCTGCCCCGTCCCCCGCAATCGGGTGCGGGGTGGCGACGCCCGACACGACGTCGCCGCCTTGCGCGTCCGCCAGGTACTCGCCGAATGGCTGGGGCGCGCCGCTGGTTGGATTGCGCGAGAAGCCGACACCGGTTCCGGAGAATTCGCCGGCATTGCCGAAAACCATCGCCTGGATGCTGACCGCAATGCCGGGCCGATCTGGGACGCCATGCAGCGCCCGATAGGTCAGCGCGCGCCGGCTTCCCCACGATTCCAGCACCGCCGAGATTGCCGCCCACAGCTGTTGATGCGCGTCCTGCGGAAACGGTACTCCGGCCTCGCGCTCAAAGATGCGCAAGTATTCGGCGGTAACTTGTTGCCAATCGGGCGCACCGTGCACCTCGGGCGCCGTGCGCACGCGATCCTCGAACGGCTGGGTGTCGAGGCCCAGCACGAGGTCCGCGTACGACAGGATGAAACGCCGGTAGGAATCCCAAGCAAAGCGCGCGTTGCCCGTGCGACGCACGAGCCCGGCGACCGTCGCGTCGTTCAGTCCCACGTTCAGCACGGTATCCAGCATGCCGGGCATCGACCGCGGCGCGCCGGAACGCACGGATACCAGCAGGGGATTCACAGCATCGCCGAAGTGCGCGCCGGCCGCGTCTTCGACCGCCGCCAGATGCTGCAGAATCTCCTTCTGCAGCACGGGCGCAACCGCACGGCTGCCAGAAGCGTAAGCGGCGCTCGCTGCAGTGGAGATCGTAAGGCCCGGGGGCACGGGAAGCTGAAGCCAGCTCATGATCGCCAGCCCCGCACCCTTACCCCCCAGCACCTCCGGCGACGTTTCCGAGCCGTCGGCCAACGTGGTGCCATCCCGCGCGCTTTGGCCGAACAGAAAGACGCGGCGCGCCATTATCCGCTCCCGCGGCGCTATCCCTCGATCTTGGAGAAGTCGGCGACTTGCTCCAGGGTCTCGGTGATCTGGGACAACAACCGCAGGCGATTGCGTCGCAAGGCAGCATCCTCGGCGTTCACGGTCACGTCGTCGAAGAAGGCGTCGACCGGCTGGCGCAGACGGGCAAGCGCGGCCATTGCTCCCGCAAAATCCTCTTTTGCCAGTGCGGGCAAGACTGCAGCGCGCGCCTGGGAGAGGGCCGTATTCAGCGCGCGCTCCTCGTCCTGGCGGAAGACGGAGGCGTCCGCTTCGCCGCGGTGGGCTGCGCTATCCTTCTTCTCTTCGATGCGCACGATGTTGGCAGCGCGCTTGTATGCAGTGAGCAGATCGGCGCCGTCCTCCGCCGCCAGAAACGCTTGCAGCGCGTCGACGCGCGCGAGCAGGCGCACGAGATCGTCGTCCGCCGTGAGCGAGAATACCGCCACAATCAGGTCGTGGCGCACGTTGCGCTCCTTGAGGTGCACCTTGAGGCGGTCGGCAAAGAACGACAGCAGGTCGGAGCGCATCGCTGCGTTCCAAACGCCGCGCACGGACTGCGGATAGTGTCCGGCGGCCGTGTCGAATGCGGCAGCGAGAGGCAGACGAATCTTGTTCTCGACCACGAGGCGAATGATGCCGAGAGCCGCGCGCCGCAGAGCAAACGGGTCCTTCGAGCCGGTCGGTTTTTCGTTGATCGCCCAGAATCCGACCAGGGTGTCGATCTTCTCCGCGAGCGCGACTGCAACCGACACCGGAGCCGACGGGCAGCGATCTTCCGGCCCCTTGGGTCCGTAGTGCTCGGCGATCGCCTCGGCGACTTCGGTCCGCTCGCCGTCGTGCAGGGCGCAGTAGCGCCCCATGATGCCTTGCAACTCGGGAAACTCGCCCACGAGACCGGACTTCAGGTCTGCCTTGGCGAGCCGCGCCGCGCGCTGCACCAGCTGCTTGTCGGCACCCGGAATCCACTGCGTTAGCGCGACTGCGAGCTTCTCCATCCGCTCGACGCGCTGGTCGAGCGTGCCGAGCTTGGCCTGGAACACGATTTCCTTGAGCGCTGGCAGGCGGCTTTCGAGACGGACCTTGCGGTCGAGGTCCCAGAAGAACTTTGCATCGGCAAGGCGCGCCCGCAGAACGCGTTCGTTCCCTTTGATGATGTCCCTGCCACCGTCGCGCGCCGCCATGTTGGCGACCAAAAGGAAGCGCGGCGCAAGCTTGCCGTCCTTGGTCTCCAGTGCGAAGTAGCGCTGGTGCGTGCGCATCGTGGTGGTGAGCACTTCCGGCGGCAGGTCCATGAACGCCGCATCGATGGAACCGACCAGAGGCACCGGCCATTCCACCAGGCCGGCAACCTCGTCGAGCAGCCCGTCGTCGCGGCGCAAGCGTACTTGATGGCCGGCGGCGGCAAGCTCGCCTTCCTGCAGGATGATCTTCTTGCGTTCGGCCGTATCGAGCACGACATGCGCCTTGCGCAGCTTGGCGACGTAGTCGTCAAAGCCGGAAACCTGGACGGCAGCGGGTGCCAGGAAACGGTGCCCTTCCGTCTCGTTGCCTCCGGCCAACGCGGCGCCGCCGTCTTTGAGCGAGACGCGCAGCGGCAACGTCTTGCCGTCAATCACGGCAACGATGCGATGCAGCGGCCGCACCCAGCGGAACGTGTTGTCCGCCCAACGCATGCTTTTCGGCCACGGCAACGCAGCAATTGCGGTTTGCAGCACCTCGGCGGCAACGTCGGCGACCGCGCGGCCCTTCACTTGCTGCACTGCGAACAGGACCAGCCCGGCCTTGCCCATGTCGCGCTCTTCCAGCTGTTCGCGCCTGAGGCCCGTGGAGCGCAAAAAGCCGTCGATAGCGGCAGGGGGTGCGTCGGCGCGCGGACCCTTGCGTTCAACCTCCTGATCCGGCGAGCGCTCCGGCAGGCCACGCACGAACAATGCAAGACGCCGCGGCGTCGCAAACGATTTGGCTTCCCCCACCGCGAGACCGGCGCCGGCAAGGCCCTTCGTCACAAGGTCATGGAGGTCCTGCGCGGCCCGCGATTGCATGCGGGCGGGAATCTCTTCGGAGAACAGTTCGACCAGAAGTTCGGGCACGGGTGTTTCTTATTGCTTGCTGCCGGGCGGGCGCCCGGCAGTCGTTACGCAGCGGCCGGCGAGCGGCCTATCCAAGCTTCGCAGCAGGCTTTCGCCAGTGCACGCACCCGACCGATGGTCGCGGCGCGCTCCATCACCGAGATGACGCCGCGGGCATCCAACAGGTTGAACAGATGACTGGCCTTCATGCACTGATCGTAAGCCGGCAGCACCAACGGCACCCCCAGCAGGCGTGCGCACTCCTGTTCGGCTTGCGAGAAGTGCTCGCGCAGGATGTCGACCGGCGCCTGCTCGAAGTTGTAGGCCGAGAACTCGCGCTCGTTGCGCAGGAACACGTCGCCATAGGTCGTGCCCGCGCCGTTCCAGTCGAGCTGGTACACGTTCTCGCGCTCCTGCACGAACATGGCGAGGCGCTCCATGCCGTAGGTGATCTCGCCGGCAACCGGCGCACAGTCGATGCCGCCGATCTGCTGGAAGTAGGTGAACTGTGTCACCTCCATGCCGTCGCACCAGACTTCCCAGCCGAGACCCCAGGCGCCCAGGGTGGGGCTCTCCCAGTCGTCCTCGACGAATCGGATGTCGTGGTCGCGGGGATCGATGCCGATCGCCTCGAGTGACTTCAGGTACAGCTCCTGGAGGTTCTCGGGCGACGGCTTCAGCACCACCTGGAATTGGTAATAGTGCTGCAGACGATTCGGATTCTCGCCGTAACGGCCGTCCGCCGGACGGCGGCACGGCTGCACGAACGCCGTGCGCCACGGATCGGGCCCGAGCGCGCGCAGCACCGTTGCAGGATGGAATGTCGCCGCGCCGACCTCGGTGTCGTACGGCTGCAGGATGACGCAGCCCTGGTCGGCCCAGTAGCGCTGGAGCGTGAGGATCAGATCCTGAAAGCTGTTCCTCTTGCTGTTCGCCGCCTTGCTCATCGCGGATACGGGCAGTCGCCGCGCCCGCAGGCCTTGGCATTGGCCGCGACGAAGGCGCCGCAACGGCGGCACTCGGTGAGGTCTTCCACGTCGCTGCGCGGCGAAACCTTGCCCTTGCCCTGTCGCGGCAGCGCCTCGGAGCGCGCTTCGCTAATGCGGTTCATCATCTTGAAGCCGTACCAGACGGCGAAGATGAGGATGGTGGCGACCACCAGTTTCCCCAGGCTGAACCCAAACATGCTGTCCTCACTGCGCCGCTGCGGCGCGATGAAATTTTCAGAGCCCCAGCCGGGCCCACAACCAGCGCGCCTCGAGCGTGCGCAACAATGCGTCCGGCAAATCGGCGAGCGGTGCGGAGCCGCTCGATTCGGTACCTCGGCCCAGCAGTAGGCGCAAACGGCTGGGCGAACGGCCAACGACCTTCAGGCGCACCTTGTCGCCGAAGCGGCCGCGCAACACGCTGCGCATATCGCCCAGCCCGTCCACGAGTCCGAGCGCCAACGCTTGCGTGCCCGTCCAGAATGCGCCGCTGAACAGCGAGGGCTCGTCGGCGCGCAGCTTGGCACCGCGGCGCTCGCGCACCAGCGCCTTGAAGCTCTCGTGCACGACCTTCTGAATGTTGTGCAAATGCTCGATGTCCGCTTCGCGTTCCGGGCTGAACGGGTCGAGCATGCCCTTGTTCTCTCCCTGCACGTACAGACGCCGCTCCACCCCCAGCTTGGCCAGCAGACCCGGGAAGCCGAAGCCGCCCGACACCACGCCGATCGAGCCGACGATCGAATTCGGGTCGGCGAAGATTTCCTCGCCCGCGCACGCGAGCCAATATCCACCCGAAGCCGCCGCGTCCTCGCAGAAGGCGATGACCGGGATCTTGTGTTCCTCGGACAGGCTACGGATGCGCCGGTAGATCAGGTTCGACTGGACAGGCGAGCCGCCCGGGGAATTGACCGTCAACGCGACGGCCTTCGCCCCGCGCATCCTGAACGCGGCCTCAAGGTCTTTGGCGAGGCTGGTGATGGACATGCCGCCACGGCCCACGCCGGTACCAATGGTGCCGTGCAGGCGCACCACCGCCACCAAAGGCCCTCGATCGCGCCCGCCAAATGGCCAGAGCGCGGACAGCTTCTCAAGCATTCCGCCCATAGGCAGCAGGATACGGTGACCCCCCTTGCCCCGCAATGTTGCGGCAGCCTGGGCCGCTACACCTCCAGACCCTGGCCGTGCCGCAGCACAGCCTCCGCCGCCGCCGAATAGGCCCCACCCGGTTCATGGAGCACGAGGCCGGCGCTCAGGCGGGTGGGGGCCCGGCTGCCCTTGGTAGCCTGCACCAGTACTCGGGTCGCGTCGGCCCCTGCCTTGGCCCAAAGGGGAAAGACCACGATCCCGCCGCCCCCTTCGGAGAAGCGAGCCGCGAGCTCCCCGAGGCGCTCGGCGCTGTGGATGAACGTCACGGTGCCTCCCGGGCGAACGGCGCGAAAGGCCGCCTCGACCCATGCCCTAAGGTCCGCATCGCCCTCGATATTGGCGGCGCCCTTCAACGGGTTCGGGGACCGGCGGCCCCGGCCGGCCTCAACGAAGGGAGGGTTGGCCATAGCGTGGTCAAAGCTGGCGGCCGGAATGGCCTCCCGGACGTCCCCCAGCACCAGGTCCACTCGCCCCTCAAGTCCATTGCTGCGGACATTCGAGCGGCCAAGCGCGACCAGCGGTTCCATCAACTCGATGCCGACAACGGCAGCGCCGGGCATGCGGATCGCGAGGCAGAGCGAAGCCGCCCCCACGCCGGCACCGAGCTCGAGAGTCCGCGAGCCCTCGCGCGCCGGAATGGCGGCGGCAAGGAACACGGGATCGATTGCCACGCGATAGCCCTGCGCCGGTTGTCGCAACAGGACCCGGCCGCCGAGCAGGCGATCGTCGGTTGTGGCGAGCGCTTCCATCAGGCCGTGGCCGGCACGTCGCCCGCACCAAGCACGCGGCGTGCGTCCTCCGCGTCGTCCTCCGCCACCATCAGGCGTCGGGGCAGGATGCCGAGGCTGCCCTCCAGCACCGACGTGTGGCCATCGAGCAGCCAGCAGCCGATGCCGGCATCGTGCAGCAGCGCCTGGGCCCAAGAGAGCAGCACGAGGTCGTTGGTTTTCAGGATTTCCTTCATTCCAGGACGGACAATTGACCCCCTGCGCGGTCAAATCCTATGCTTCGCGCCTTCCTAGAAACAGCCTTAGGACATTTTCTGTGGTCGTTGTGCCGCTCGAGCAGAAGCGGGAGCGGGGACCAAGCTTGGCCGCGCTCCAGGAAGTCGTCGGCGCCGATTTGGCGGCCGTGAACGAAGTGATCATGCGGCGGATGGACAGCCCGGTGGGGCGCATCCCCGAGCTGGCTGGGCATCTCATCATGTCCGGCGGCAAGCGTATGCGGCCGATGTTGACCCTGGCCGCCTCCAAGCTCTGTGGCTACCGCGGCGCCCATCACGTGTTGCTGGCGGCGTGCGTCGAGTTCATCCACACGGCGACCTTGTTGCACGATGATGTCGTCGACGACAGCCATCTGCGTCGCGGTAGCGCCACGGCCAATGCCTTGTGGGGCAACCAGTCGAGCGTGCTGGTGGGGGACTTCCTGTTCAGCCGCGCGTTTCAGCTGATGGTCGAGGCCGGCTCGCTCAAGGTGCTCGGCATCCTGTCTGAGGCGGCAGCAAAGATCGCCGAGGGCGAAGTGCTGCAGCTGATGACCACCAACAACACGACCACGACCGAGGACGCATATCTCGACGTCATCATGGCGAAAACGGCGCCGTTGTTTGCAGCGGCATGCCGTGTCGGCGCAGTGATGGCGAACCGCCCGCGCGAGGAAGAAGACGCGTTGATCAGCTACGGACGCAATCTCGGCATTGCATTTCAGTTGGTGGACGACGTGCTGGATTACTCTGCGCGCGAGTCCGCATTGGGCAAGACGGTGGGAGACGATTTCCGCGAGGGCAAGATCACGCTACCGGTCGTTCTCGCCTACCGCCGCGGCAGCGATTCCGAGCGCGCATTCTGGCAGCGGACGCTGGGCAACCTACAGCAGACCGATGCCGACTTGGCCCAGGCCATCGGCTTGCTGCAAAAGCACGGTACGCTCGCCGATACCCTTGAGCGCGCTGCGCATTACGGCGCTATCGCGCGCGATGCCTTGGCGATCTTCCCGGACAGCCACATCAAGGACGCACTGCTCGAAGCAATCGACTTCTGCATCCAGCGCGGACACTAAGCCGGCGCCAGACGCAGAACCCCTTATGGCGTGAGCGGGGTGGCGTCCGGCAACGTCGGCGCCACGTTGAAAAGCGCCAGCAGGACGGCCACCAGGGCGGACACGGCAAAGGTGACGGCGTACGTGCGCCTATTTGCGACGATGGCCACCGCGGGCTGAGGCCGGCTTGCTCGCATGGAGATCCTCCGCTTGGTCCGAGGTTCGGTAGCCCTGGAGGTGAGCCGGCGGCGGGGTGCGGGGGCGTGGCAAGGGGTGACAAGCCGGAGTCATCGGGCATACGCCACCGTCCTTGCCGCCCCGGATGGGTTGACGCTATATACCCGCCTGCCTCGGGGAGTAGCTCAGCCTGGTAGAGCACCACGTTCGGGACGTGGGGGCCGGAGGTTCGAATCCTCTCTCCCCGACCAGGCATCTACGTTGCGCCGGTCGCGTTGCGCCGCGGCGGGTTAGCCGTTAAGAACCCGCACGCGGGCCCGCGGGGGTCTCAGCCCTGAGGGGAGACGACTGTGCCGGCGTTCCACTGGAATACGATCATCGTGGCGTCGGTTGCGGTCCTGCTCGCGGCGTGCGGCGATCAGCAGGGCGACATCGCCCCCGCGGCCGAGCAGACAGTGCAGGTCGGGGGCCGGACCCTGAAGCCCGGCGATGCCTTCCGCGACTGCGACAACTGCCCCGAGATGGTGGTCATTCCCGCCGGACGGTTCAGCATGGGCTCGCCCGCCAACGAGCCAGGCCGCAGCCCCGACGAGCAGCCCCAGCACAACGTCACCCTCGCGAAGCCGTTTGCGGTGGGCAAGTTTGAGGTGACGCGTGCCGAATACACAGCGTTCGCCACGGCCACCACCGCCACCCCCACACCGGGCTGTTTCCACTTCAACGGCACGGAACAAGTGCTCGATGCCGCGCGCAGCTGGCAAGCGCCCGGCTACGAACAGGGCGAACGCGATCCGGTCGTCTGTCTCGACTGGGATGAGATGCGCGCCTACCTGCAGTGGTTGAGCGCGCGCACCGGCGCCGAATACCGCCTTCTGACCGAGGCCGAATTCGAATACGTCGCCCGCGCGGGCACCACCACGGCACGTCCCTGGGGTCCCGACATCGGCCGCGGCAACGCCAACTGCGACGGCTGCGGCACCGATTTCGACGCCAAGCGGACCTCTCCCGCCGGCTCGTTCAAGGCGAACGCATTCGGCGTGCACGACATGCTCGGCAACGCCTGGGAGCGCCTCGAGGATTGCTGGCACGACACCTATGCGATGGCCCCCACCGACGGCCGCGCCTGGACCGTGGGTGGGGCATGCGCCCAGCGCGTTACGCGCGGCGGGGCTTGGTTGTCCGATGCGCCCGATGTGCGCAGCTCCCTGCGAAACTGGGACCTTGCCACCAACCGCAAGTACACGCTCGGCTTCCGCGTCGCGCGCGCGCTCTAACCCCTACAGCGCGATCTGCGCGCCTACCTCGACGACACGATCGGTCGGGATGCGGAAGAAGTCCGGCGCAGATGACGCGTTGCGCGCCAATGCAAAGTAGAGGCTGCGCCGCCAACGCGGGATAAGCGGCTTCAGCGCAGGCATCAATGTCACGCGGCCGAGGAAGAAGCTCGTGTCGTGGATGTTGATCTCCAATTGCGGCGACAGCTGACCCAGCGCGCGTGGCAGGTTCGGGCTTTGCAGGAAGCCGTAGCGCACCGTCACGCGCCAGAATCCCTTCTCAAGCTCGTGGGCTTCGACCCGGCTTTCGCGCGGCACCACTGGAATTTCTTCGTTGATGACGGTCATGAGCAGAACGCGCTCATGCAGGACCTTGTTGTGCTTGATGTTGTGCAGCAGCGCGTGCGGCACGGTCTCCCCCAGTCGCGCCAGATAGACAGCGGTCCCGCGAACGCGCGGCACCTTGGGACCGACGCTGCGCAGGAAATCCTCAAGCGTGGCGCTCTCGGCAGCGAGTTTCACATAGAGCGCGTGCCGGCCCTGGATCCACGTCGTCGAACTGATGTAGATGACAGCCGCGATCACCAGCGGCACCCAGCCACCCTCGAAGACCTTCAGCGCGTTGGCGGCAAAGAAGATCAGGTCGACCGCCAGCAGGGTGCCGAAGACCCCGACCACTGCGACGCGAGGCCAATGCCACAGGTGAATGGCCGCCAACATGGCTAGAATGGATGTGACGACCATCGTTCCGCTCACCGCGATTCCGTATGCGGCCGCCAACTCGCTGGAAGAGCCGAAAGTCAGTACCAGAGCCACGACGCCGATCAGCAGCGCGTAGTTGATCTGTGGCAGGTAGACCTGCCGTATTTCGGACGATGACGTGTGGCGAACCTCCGCCCGTGGGGCCAGCCCCAATTGGATCGCCTGGTTGAACAGAGAGAAGGCGCCGGAGATGACCGCCTGCGACGCAATCACAGTCGCCGCCGTTGCGAGCGCTACCATCGGATAGAGAAACGGTTCCGGCACGAGCAGGTAGAACGGGTTCCGCGTTGCGGTTGGGTCCTCGAGGACGAGGGCGCCCTGGCCAAAGTAATTCAGCAGCAGGCCCGGCATCGCTACAGACAACCAGGCAGTCCGAATCGGCTTCGCACCGAAGTGACCGAGGTCGGCGTAGAGCGCCTCGGCGCCGGTGATTGCAAGGAAGACCGCGCCCAGCGGGATGAATACGTGCCAGCCTTCCTCGACCACGAACTGCACGGCGTGCATGGGGTTGATGGCAGCAAGCACATGCGGGCTGCGCACGATCATCCAGAGCCCGAGCAGGCCGAGGACGGTGAACCAGAGCAACATGATCGGGCCGAACAGCCGGCCCACACTGCCGGTGCCGCGGCTCTGCACGAGGAACAGCCCGACGATAACGGCAAGCGCAACCGGAACGACGTAAGGCCGGAACACCGGTGTCGCAATCTCTAGGCCTTCGATGGCGCTGAGCACCGATATCGCGGGCGTCAGCATCGCGTCACCAAAGAACAATGCAGTACCGATAAGGCCCGCTGCCAACACGAAGGCGCGCAACCGATTGCTCGAGCCCACCGCCCGCCGGGTGAGTGCCATCAGCGCCATCGCCCCGCCTTCGCCGCGGTAGTCAGCGCGCAACACGAGCGTCACGTACTTGAGTGTCACCAGGACAGTGACGGTCCAGAATGCGAGAGACAGGATGCCGAGCACGTTCTCGGTCGTGGGCACTACCCCGGTGGCGGCGGAAAAGCACTCGCGGAGGGCATAGAGCGGCGAAGTGCCGATATCGCCGTAAACGACGCCAAGGGCACCCAGGGCCACGACGGCTAACTGTTGCTTGGCGTTGGAATGGTCGGCAGGAACTGCTGTCACAGGAAGGCTACTCCGGTTCGTGAAACGGCTCGGAGCGGCGCGGGTCGGCCTGCAGGTCGCGGGGATATATGCGGGAGGGCCGGCGGGTGCCGTTGTCGGGCAGCGGTATAGTCCCGCCCCCAGCCAGGCGCAAATGCGACACCGCCGCACCAAGCTGTAGTAGTTCGGTCAGAGCGACATACAAGTGGCAGGGTCCGTGCCCGCGATCCAGGTTCGTGCTTGCAGACCTGGCCGCGCCGGGACATTAGAGGACGAGGAGTATCCGATGACCGATTCGCAGGCCGGCGCGTCCGGCAATCCCACGACCAACATCGTGCTCGTTGCCGTCGTTTCTCTGACGCTGGGCGCTCCTTTGCTGTGGAGCTTCGCGTTCGCCGGGCTCGGCGCACTGACTTGGCTTATGGCAGCCTTCGGATGGCTCCCGGGCGACTGGTTCGTCACCAATTTGGCACTGCTCGGTACCGCGTCGGCGGTCATTGCCGCGCCGATCATGGCGTGGACCCTCTACCGCTTCCTGCCGCGCGTGGCAGTCGTCGAACGCGACCTCACCGGGCAGCGCTCGTTCGCACCGAACGCCGCCGTTCAAAAGACGCCTGCCTCACCCAGCCGCTGACGTCAGGCCACGTTTCCCGGCGGCGGTGCCGGGCAACGGGCGGCAACGCGCAGCAGCGCGTCGCCAATGGCCGGGGCGCGCACCTTGAGGTGCTCGGGCGAGACGATGCCGCCCGAAATGACCAGCTTCACGCCCGCTTCGACGGAAATATCCAGGGGAACGAGGTCGCGTCGCGGCACGAAGATCAGGAATCCGTTGGTTGGATTGGGCGTCGTGGGGATGAAGACGTTCACGAGCTCTTCGCCGCCGGGAATGTCCGATGTCACCGAGCCAGTCACAAACGCTACGGACCACTGACCGAGGCGCGGGAACTCGATCAGCACCACTTCGCGGAACGACGACTTCCCCGACATCAGCGTTTCCAGAATCTGCTTTGTGGCGCCGTAGATCGATCGCAGCACCGGGACGCGCGCGACCACGCCGTCCATGGCGCGGGTGAACAGGCGGCCGACGTATCCGGTCGTCAGCATGCCGATCAATGTCAGCAGGATGATGAAGACCACCAGGCCCAGGCCCGGAATGGAGATCGGCAGATAGGTGCCGGGGTTGTATTCCGGCGGCAGCAACCGGTCGGCGCGATTGTCCACAAACCGGACAACGATCCAGGCGACGTAGCTGGTGATGACGATCGGCGTAGTCACCAGAACGCCAGTAAGGAAGTAATTGCGCAGGCGCGCGCCGAGGCCGAGGCGGGGCCGGATCGTGCCGGTCACGGGCTTGCGTGCAGGAGCTTCACTACCGGCAGCTTGGGCGGCAGTGGGATCGGGCGGTTCGCGGTGGTCTGCCACGTACCCTCGCTCCAAAAAAAGAAGGGGCGGGTGCGCCGTTGCCAGCGCACCCGCCCCCGAAGATCGTCGGCTAGAAAGCTCTAGCGATCGATTACTTCGTCACCTTCGAAACGGTGTTGACGTTGTTCGCGGCGGCGTAGGTCAGGTTGACGGTCTGACCAACGGCCAGGCCGGCCATGTCAACGTTCGCCGGGAACGTGTACGTCACGCCATTGATGGTCACGGTGCGGCCCTGCGCGTTCACGGCAGTGATGGCACCCTTGACGTCGGCGGCAACAGCAACGCCAGCGGCGAGCAGCAGCGCAGCACCGGTAACGGCAGCCAATACCTTCTTCATGAACTGATTCCTCCTGATACGGGAGGGACAAAGGACTCTCGCCACCTCGGCGAGACTGCTTTGCCTCCCCGCCGGAGATATCACCTGCAATCGGACCGCTTTGCAAGCGCCGCGCGGAGATACCGGAGAGGTATTGAACCTATTGCTGCGATCGCAGAAACCAATGCCTGAAATGGCCTGCTTATATCGGCGGCAACCGCGCAGACGGTGCCGCAAAAAGAACAGGACGAGTGCGCAGTCTGCGCACTCGTCCTTTTCTGGGCCCTTACGAGTAAGGGTTAGCTTACTTCGTGACCTTGGAAACCGTGTTCACGTTGTTCGCGGCGGCGAAGGTCAGGGTGACGGTCTGACCAGCGGCCAGGCCAGCCATGTCAACGTTCGCCGGGAAGGTGTAAGCCACGCCGTTGATGGTGACGGTACGGGCCGTGGCGTTCACGGCAGTGATGGCGCCCTTGACGTCGGCGGC
Organism: uncultured Alphaproteobacteria bacterium; assembly: GCA_903907895.1. Lineage (GTDB taxonomy): Bacteria > Pseudomonadota > Alphaproteobacteria > UBA2966 > CAIVPW01 > CAIVPW01. Next base: position 26,390 of record CAIVPW010000058.1, on the reverse strand, counting down.
AACCGCAGCGCCAGCAACCAACAGCATCGACGCACCGGCGAGGGCAGCAATAACGCGCTTCATAGTTGTGCTCCTGTCTTCGTAATAGGGAACGACCAAGTCGCCGCCACAATTGACGGGATCTTGCTCGTGCCTCCCAGCGCGATTTCACACGGAAGGCCGAGCCTTTGCAAGACACCGCGCGTAGCGTGCATGCCGTGGGCCTAAACGCTACTTGTTGTGGCGCCCGAAGGCTTCAAGGGGACGAAACGATGCCCCATGGACACACGCAGATCGCGCCGCGTGATCTACTTACGGTTGTAAGAGGCAACAAAAAAAGGGCGGGGCGGCAATGCCGCACCCGCCCTTTTCAGCCAGTGACGCGAGTTACTTCGCAACCTTAGCGATTGCGGTCGCGGTGTTGGCCGTACCGGCCGTGGTGTAGGTGATCACGACGTTCGTGCCGACGATGTAGCCGCTAAGGCTGATGTCGGCCGGAACGGTAACCGTGGTCGTCTCGACCGTCACGGTGCGAGCTTCCAGGTTCATGTTCTTGATCGCGCCCTTGACTTCGGCAGCGGCGGCGGCGCCGGCGGCCAGAACCATGGAGGCGCCCACCAGGCCAGCAAAAATCTTCTTCATTCGAGTACTCCCCATTCCGCGTTATCGGGACGCCCCAGACAGCCCGCACGGCCGCGAGCCCTCCTCCACAAGCTTCCCCGGGCCCCATTCCTTACAGGAACCGTTGGCCGCTGCAAGCCGCTCAGCCCAGGGTTCGTAAGCGTTTCTGCCCGCGGTGCGTGGCACCGTGCCGTTTTCCCATGGCATACTCGCCCCGTCGGGGGGCAAGCCTTCATCGTCGCAGAACGGCCGTTTGCCGGAGCGGGCAAGCGAGCTTAAGGCATGCCTATCGAATGTCCGGTGGCCCACGCGGGTCACCTCGGGGAGGTTGCGTTTCGTTATGTCCACTACCGTTGCCGGCCGCCGTTCGGGCGCCAGCGTGAGTTCTTTCACGTTGCCGCTGTACACCATCACGATCTTCTTGAGCGCGTTCCTGCTGTTCGCGGTCCAGCCCATGTTCACGAAGATGGTGCTGCCGCGCGCGGGTGGCTCGCCAGCCGTATGGAATACGTCGGTCGTGTTCTTTCAGGCCGTATTGCTGGCCGGCTACCTGTACGCCCACCTGAGCACGCGGCTGCTGGGCCTCAAGCGCCAGACCATTCTGCACGCGTTCGTGCTGGTATCGGCGTTCCTGGTGCTGCCGATCGGCATCGGCGCCACCGGCGGCCTCCTCCAGTGGACCGGCAGCGAGGCGCCGCCGCCGGTGGACTCGCCTATCCCGTGGCTGCTCGGCGTGCTGACGGTGTCGGTCGGCCTGCCGTTCTTCGCGGTTTCCGCAACGTCGCCGCTCATCCAGAAGTGGTTCGCCAATACCGACCACGCTTGGTCGGGTGACCCGTACTTCCTCTACGGCGCCAGCAACCTTGGCAGCATGCTCGCGCTGCTCAGCTACCCGGTGGTGGTCGAGCCGCTGCTCGGCGTACGTGCGCAGAGCATCTCGTGGATGATCGGGTACGCATTCCTGGTCGCGGCGCTGTTCACCTGCGCCGTCCTACTGTGGAAGCGTTTCCGCCCCGAGCAGGCTTCGTCCGCGGAGTCGCTCGACAATTACGTGACGAAGGAAGTCACGTGGGGCGTACGAGGACGCTGGACGTTGCTGGCCCTCGTGCCGTCGGCCCTGCTGCTGGGCTCAACACTGCACATCGGCAGCTACATCGCCGCGGTGCCCTTCCTGTGGATCATCCCACTCACTCTGTACCTGCTCACGTTCGTCTTCGTGTTCGCACGCAAGCCGCTCATCCCGCCACGGTTCTGGCTGGCTGCGCAGCTCGTCATCGTCCCGGTCGTCGCCATCTTCTTCGAGACGTCGCAGATCTATGTCCTGCTCGTCCTGCACCTCGCGGCCATGTTCGTGAGCACCATGGTGCTGCACGGGGAGCTCGCGCGCCTGCGCCCGCCGCCAGAGCGCCTGACGGAGTTCTACTTCTGGATGTCGTTGGGCGGAGTGCTCGGCGGCATTCTGTCGGCGATCATCGCTCCGCTCGTGTTCGACGGCGTGTTCGAGTATCCGATCGCGCTGCTGCTCGCTCTTCTCCTCCGTCCGCGCAATCTGCCTTCGACACGATTCGGTCGGTGGATATCCAGCCTTAAGCCCGTCGCGCAAGTGCGGGAGTCGCTGCAGACGGTGCCGGTTGGCCGGCTCCTGCTGCACCCGCGCTTCTGGGATTTCGCCCTGCCGTTCATCCTTTGGCTGATTGTTGCCGGCGGCCGCCTGCGCACGTTCCTGATCGCCGCGGCGTTCACCGTCTACGGCTGGTTCTATTCCGCGTTCAACTCGCTGCTCGGCGACAACTTCTCCGTGCAGGCCACGAGCCTTGAGAACACGGGCAAACTGCTCGTTACGGTGTTGCTGCTGGTCGCGGTGATCTGGATGGGCCGTCGCCGGCCGGTGCGGTTCGCCCTCGCCGTGCTGGCGCTGCTGCTGGCGCTGACGCCCGATATGCTGTTGCCCTCGGGCCCGACACTACGCGGTGCGCTGGCATCGATCGGACTAAACGAGGCGCAGCAAGAACGGTTCCGCGGCATCTTTGGTCTGAGCGAAGATCGCCTCGCGCGTATTCGCTCGTTCTTCGGCGTCACCACGATCTACGTCAATCGCGTAGACACCACGCCCGGCCCCCTCACCACTACCACCAGCCGGTTCCATTATCTCGTGCACGGCGTGACGATCCATGGCGTGCAGTTCATGGACCTGCCGCGCCTGCCGGTGTCCTACTACACCGACCGCGGCCCGGTCGGGCACTTCTTCCGGCAGATGCGTGCGACCGGTCACGACTCGATGCGAGTCGGCGTGCTGGGGCTCGGTGCCGGCGCACTCGCCTGCTACATGGGCCCGAACGATCGCCTGACGTATTACGAGATCGATCCGGTGGTCGAGCGCGTGGCGCAGGATCCGCAGTACTTCCGCTTCCTGCAGGAGTGCGGCTCGGATGTCGTTCTTGGCGACGGACGCTTGACGGTGGCGAAAGAGCCCGACGGCACGTTCGATGTGCTGTTCCTCGACGCGTTCTCGGGTGACGGCATCCCCGTTCACCTTCTGACGCGCGAAGCCATCCAGCTTTACTTCCGCAAGCTGAAGCCCGACGGCAAGTTGATGGTGCACATCACCAACACGTTCGTGAATTTGCTGCCGGTAGTCGCTGACCTCGCCAAGGACGCGAGTCTTGCGGCCCTAACCGTCGACTTCAGCCCGAACCCGGCCACGTTCTTTGCCCTGCCAACCACGTGGGTCGTACTCGGCCGCACGGCGCAGGACCTGAGGCCGCTACGCGAAGGCGATCTGCCGTGGGGAGACATCGGCGAGGTGAAAGCTGTCCGAACGTGGACCGATGACTTCTCCAACGTGTTCAGCGCGCTGAAGTGGGACCAACTCGGTCTGTTCCCAAAGGGCATCGAGCAGATCACTTCGATCAAGGTCGAAGTGAAGCAGCCGCAGTAGCGGAACTGCTTCCCCAAACGAAAACGGGCGCGCCGCAAGGCGCGCCCGTTCTTCGTTGGAGAAGTAAGAGCGAAACTTACTTCGTGACCTTCGAAACGGTGTTGACGTTGTTGGCGGTCGCGTAGGTCAGGTTGACGGTCTGACCCACGGCCAGGCCGGCCATGTCAACGTTGGCCGGGAAGGTGTACGCCACGCCGTTGACAGTGACGGTGCGGGCCTGCGCGTTCACCGCAGTGATCGCGCCCTTCACGTCGGCGGCCGAAGCGACGCCGGCGAAAACCATCATGCCAACCGCGAGGATAGCGGCGATCATCTTGTTCATTGGTGCCTCCACAAGCGCGCCTCATCCACAGCACGGCGCCATGGCCCCTACGCGCGGACGAAGTATGGTCAGCCAGACGCCGGGTTAGCAAGGCGTACGGGGCGCCCCCTTCACAAGCTGAGCGCTACTAGTTCGTCTGTCCCGCCTGCTTGCGCTGCAGGCGATCGAGTGCCGCCTGCTCCGTTGTGCGGCCCTGGGCCTGCTGCCAAGCCCCTCGGGCGTCGTCCTGGCGGCCGAGCGCCCAATAGAGGTCGCCCAGGCGCTCGAGGGAAAACACGTCGCCTTTGGTGGCCGCGACGGTGTACCAGCGCACCGCCTCCTCGAAGTTCTGCGGTACAGCGGTGCCGGCCTCATAAAATCCGGCGACCTTGCGCGCCGAGGGGACGTCGCCCTGGTTCGCCGCCCGCAGGAACCACCGAGTGGCCTCCGCGAGGTCGGCCGCAACGCCCGTGCCGGATTCGTAGGCGAGCGCCAGACTGAACTGCGCGTTCACCAAACCAGCCTCGGCCGCCTTGCGGTACCAACGTGCTGCTTCGACCTGATTCTGCGTCACGCCGCGGCCGGCATCGAGGCCCGCCGCGAGGTTGAATTGCGCGATGACATCGCCCTTGTCGGCCGCCAGCGCGTACCAGCGCATGGCCTCGGCAGGATCGCGCTGCAAGCCGCGGCCGAGGGCGTACATCACGCCTACGGCGCGGAGACCGCTCGCATCCCCTTGCTCCGCTGCCGCGCGATACCAAGCCAGCGCTTGCGTGAAATCCTGGGGCACACCTTCGCCGCGCTCGAACGACAGGCCTAGGTTGAATTGCGCCCGTGCATCGCCGCCTTCCGCCGCCGCCGTGTACCAGCGCGCCGCTTCGGCCGCGTTGCGCTCGACACCCCGGCCGATGCCGTACATCACGCCGACAGCAACCTGACCATCGATGTCACCGCGCTCGGCGGCGATGCGGTACCAGCGCACGGCCTCCGTATCGTCGCGCGCCACGCCCGTGCCCTGCCGATATGCGTTGCCCAGGTTGAAGGCGGCCTTCGCGCTGCCGTGGTCGGCTCCGAGGCGATACCACCGCGCAGCCTCCTCGGGATTCTTGGTCAAACCCCGACCGAATTCGTTCATCAAGCCCAGCGCACGCTCGGCGTCCGGGTAACTCTGTGCCGCAGAGAGTTGGTACCAGCGAATCGCTTCGGCGAAGTCCTGCTTGGTACCTACGCCGGCCTCGTACATCAGGCCAACATTGAACTGCGCGCGCGCATCGCCTTCTTCGGCAAGCTGCATCCACTCGCGCATCGGACCGCCCTGGTCGGCACGGTCGTTCTTAGTCGTTTGCGTTGGGAGGGTGCCGGGGACGGCAGCCTGCGTTGTACCGACGATGCCCGGGAGGGCGGCGAGAAACGCGAACGCTACTACCCGATATTGCATACCCCAAATGATAGGGAGGCGACTCGGGTGTTCAACCGATATTTCACTTCGCTTGGCGCATTTTCGCACAAAGTTGCGCGGAAGACGCGCTGTGCAGCGCGTTCGTTGCGCACGCTTCTACAGTCAACACATTGCGCGAAACTCAAGCTCAAGCTTGGTCGAGCGCGCCGAGATAGGGAAGATGACGATACCGTTCGGCGTCATCCAGGCCGTATCCGACAACGAACTCATCGCCCACGGTGAACCCAACGAATTCCGGCACGCACTGCACGCGCCGCCGCGACGGCTTGTCGAGCAGAACGCAGGTACGCACGCGCGCCGCGCCGCGCTCCTGCAGGAACCGGTGCGCGTATTCAAGTGACACGCCGCTGTCTGCAATGTCGTCAACCAGCAGCACTTCGCGTCCCGTCAGCGCGGCGGGCGGTTCGCCCAGCAAGCGGACGGTGCCCGAGCTTTCACGCGAACGCCCGTAGCTTGAAAGGCGCATGAACTCGACCTCCGGTCGCATCCCCACCTTGTCGAGCGCCCGCACCAGGTCGGCTAGGAAGACGAAGCTCCCTTTAAGAACGCCGACCGCGAGGAAGTCCGGCGGCAGAGCCGCGGCGATCTCCGCTGACAGCGCGGCGATGCGCCGCGCAATGGCACCATCGTCAAAGAGAATGCGGGGCTTCACGCTTGGCTTGCGAGCAAGTCGGCCAGGATCTCGCCGTGCACGTACTCCGGCGCCTGGGCCGCGTCGAGTACGCGCCATGTCAGCGGCCCGATATCGAACGTTTCTTGCGCCTGCACGACGGAGGCGTCGGCGTCCGATGCATCACCCCGGCGAGCAGTGACTCGCCGCAGGCGAAGCTTGAGCGGAGCGGACAGCCAAATCCCCAAGAAGGGCGCACCGGCCCTTGCCGCAGCGGCCTCGAACCCGGCTCGCTCCTCTGCGCGAGCTGCGACAGCATCGATGACGACGGCCTGCCCGCTCCGCAGCGTGCGTTCCGCGACACCCGTTATTGCGTTGTAGACGCGCGCCGTCATCTGCTGGGTATAGCCTTCGGCACCGAGGCGAACCGTGGGCTCGACGCCAGAAAGGCGCTTCCTGACAATGTCGCTGCGCAGCACCATTGCCCCGGGCGCCTTACCGAGCAGCGACGCCAGCAGCAGCGCTTGCGTCGTTTTGCCCGTGCCGGATAGACCACCGATCACGACGAGCCGCGGACCCTGAATCCGCGGCGCCCACTCAAGCAAAGCTGGCGCGGGCCTCTCGAACCCCTGCGGGGTCTTCATGGATCAGCACTTCGGCGCTTGGGAACTTTGCGATGACGAGGCTTTCGACCTCATCCGAGATTTTGTGCGCCTGCAGCAACGTCAGGCTTCCATCCAGTTCTAGGTGCAGCTGGATGAACTGGCGCGCGCCTGCGGAGCGCGTGCGCAAGTCGTGCATCGCGCGTACCTGGGGGTGCGAGAGAACGGCCTCGCGGATGATCTTGCGATCCGCGTCGCTGAACTCGCGATCCATCAGGTGATCGATCGAGGTGCGCGCGATCTTCCACGCCGAATAGAGCAAGTAGATCGATATGGCGATCGCCAGAAGGGGATCGACCATCGTCCAACCCAGCACCCAAACAGCGCCGAGGCCAACGATGATGCCGCAGTTGATGAGCATGTCCGTGGCGTAGTGCAGGGAGTCAGCCGACACCACGAGAGAGCCCGTGCGCTTGACCACATAGCGTTGGTAACTCACCAACGAAATGGTGAGCACCAGCGACAGCACCATGACCGCGAGAGCCCACACGCTGTTGGGCAAGTTTGCCGGCACGATCACGCGCTGCACCGCCTGCACCAGCAGCGCGATCGCCGAGCCTCCGACGAAGAGCCCCTGCCCCAGCGCCGCCAATGCCTCGGCCTTGCCATGGCCGAAGCGGTGCTCGCGGTCGGCCGGCACCAAGGCGTGGCGCACGGCGAAGAGGGAGATGAGCGAGGCCATCACGTCGAGGCTCGAATCGAGCAGCGAGCCGAGCAAAGACACCGAGCCGGACATGCGCCAGACGACGAACTTCGTGATGATCAGCGTCAGGGCGACGGCCACCGAGGCGTACGTAGCCGTGCGCACCAAGCGCGCCTCGGGCGAGCCGGGATGCATGCGGGCCTTGGGCGCCTGGAATGCGGCCGCGCCCGCGTCGGTTCCAATCTGAGTGGTCGCCGTCACGGATAAAGCTCCTCGGTTTGCCAGCCGGCACCGGCGCGCCGGTATACCACGCGCTCGTGCAGCCGGAACGGCCGCTCACGCCAAAATTCGATGACGGCAGGAAGAATCCGGAACCCGTTCCAATACGACGGCCGCGGCACTTCGCCCACCGCGTACTTGAGGGCGTACTTGGCCACGGCCTGTTCCAGGGCGAGGCGGCCCTTGAGCGGACGGGATTGCTGCGATGCCCAGGCGCCGATCCGCGAGTCGCGCGGCCGGCTGGCAAAATAGGCGTCGGCCTCGGCCGCCGTCACTCGTTCCACCGGTCCCTGAATGCGAATCTGACGAGCGAGCGGCCGCCAGAAGAAGCACATGGCCGCATTTGGGTTCGCTGTGAGTTCGCGCCCCTTCTGGCTTTCGTCGTTCGTATAGAAGACGAACCCCCGGTCATCGACCCCCTTGAGCAGCACCATCCGGACCGAGGGAATGCCGTCGGCCGTTGCGGTGGCCAACGCCGCGGCGTTCGGATTCACTGGATCGGCCCGCTCGGCCTCGCTCATCCAGTCGGAAAAAATCGTATATGGGTCAATGGGTTGTGACATGCTTGCGGCTACCTGCCTGCATTGTGACGCTCGCGCCTGGCGTCGGGTTCACATTACGGAAAGCGGGGGACGCGGTATACTTGGCGCGGGGGACGACATGTTCCAAACCCTGAGAGGCAATTCCGTGAAGCAAACCCTGAAAGCAGCCACGGCGGCGGCCCTTGTTGCCGTCACCCTCGCCGGCTGCTCCGGCGGTGAAAATCAACAGGCCGGAACGATCATCGGTGCTCTCGCCGGCGGATTGGCGGGCGCACAATTTGGACGCGGGACAGGCCAGCTCGCGGCCGTCGGTGTCGGCACTCTGCTTGGTGCCGCGATCGGCGGTGAAGTCGGCCGTTCGATGGATGCGACAGACCGCCGTCTGATGGCTCAGACGACCGAACACGCGTTGAACGAGACGCCGCGCAACACGACCGCGCAATGGCGTAACCCGGACAGCGGGCACTACGGCACGATCACTCCACTCAACAGGACGGAGCCGCGCCCGGGTGTCTATTGCCGGGAATACCAGCAGACCGTAACGGTCGGCGGCGAGACGCAGCAGGCCTATGGCACTGCGTGCCGCCAGCCCGACGGTCAGTGGAAGATCCAGTAGCTTGTTAGTGGCGTAACGGCGTTCTGTCGCATCCGCATCGAATGAGCAATTACCGTGGCCCCGGGCGCATTCTGCTCTGGGTGCGGAACATCGGGCTTGGTACCGCGCTTTTGAGCTTGGCGCTTTTGCCTGCGACCCCAACCTCGGCAGCCGAGCCATCGGCGTACGAAGTTGGGGTCGCAGCGTTTGAGGCGGGCGACTTCGGCGCGGCCTACTCGGCATGGCTACCGCTCGCGCACGGAGGCGACGCCGACGCGCAACGCAACATCGCCCTGCTCCTGCAATCCGGGCGCGGTGTTACCCAGGACGCGGGCGCCGCCTTCTACTGGTATCGCCTGGCAGCGGAGTCAGGCGATCCTTCTGCCGCGAACAGCATCGCGATGATGTACCTCGCGGGCGAAGGCCTGGCGTCGGATTACGTCGCGGCGCAGGCGTGGCTGCTGCGCGCCGCCGAAAGCAGATTCGCTCCGGCGCTCTACAATCTCGGGCTACTGTTCGAGCGCGGACTTGGGGTCGATCCCGATGACCGGACGGCGATCGGCTGGTACGTGCTGGCGGCCGAAGCGGGCCAGCCCGGCGCCATTGACCGCGTGGTGTCGGCCCGCAACCGGCTGCAGCGCCTTGGCGGTGCACCCGCCGAGAGTCCGAACGCCCGACTCTCGGCCGAACTCAGCTGGGCCATCGTGCGCGGCCTAACCGCCGGCGAACAACCGATGCAGGCCAATTTTCCGCCGCCCGAGCCGGCAATGCCTGAGCCGCCACGACCGGGCCTGCTCGGCGCCTTGGAGCCGCCCGCGCCCGCCCTGCTGGTGGCGGAGGCGGCGGACGCACGGCGCGGCCTGAACCGGATTGCCCTGGCCGACCGGGCTCAGGCGGGGGTCACCGCTTTCAGCCGGGGCGACTGGGCGAGTGCGGCGGCCGCCCTCTATGGCCCGGCCGTGGGTGGGGAGCCAGAGTCCCAGTACCTGCTCGGGACGCTGTACGCCGAGGGTCGTGGCGTACCTCCCGACCCTGCGGCCGCGGTGGCGTGGTGGGCCCAGGCCGCCGTCCAGGGCCACGTCGAGGCCGCGGCGGGCGTCGAACGGCTAGGCCCCACCTTGGACACCGATCAATTCGAGCGCGCCACCCGGCTGTGGGCAGCCCGGACGATGGCTACTCCGGCGACGGCCCCGGTCAGGCCTTGAGTTTGCTGATAGAAATGTCCACATCGGACTTCAAGCAGTGTGGGTTTCCGCCCGCACGAATCGGGTAACAGGCGATGCGCAATCCGTACGAAGTCCTGGGCATTCCGCGTACGGCGCCCCAGGCGGACATCAAGCGGAAATACCGCACGCTGGCCAAAGAGAACCACCCCGACCGAAGGCCGGGGGACAAGGCCGCCGCGGACCGCTTCAAGGAGATCAACGCCGCCTACGACATCGTCGGCGACGAAAAGAAGCGCGCGCGCTTCGACAAGGGCGAGATCGACGCCGATGGCCGTGAGCGCGTGCATGCGGGATTCGGCGGCGGCCCCTGGGGCAATGCCGGCGCACCGGGCGCGGGCGGCTTTCGCGGGGGACCGGGCGGACGTGCGGGCGATCAGCGCGGCTTCGATGAGTTCGGCATGAACTTCAACTTCGACGACCTGTTCTCTGCCTTCCGGGGCGGCTTCACCGGTGGCGGCGCAGGTGCGGGTCCGCGTCCGCAAGCGGAGCCTTCGACCGCCGGCGAATTCGAGATGGAAGTCGACTTCCTTGATGCCGCGGTCGGTGGCACCAAGCGCATCACTGTCGATGGCCGCAGCTTCGACGTATCGATCCCGGCCGGCATCGAAAGCGGGCAGACCATCCGGCTGCGCGACAAGGATGTCGATCTGCGCATCCTCGTGACCGTGCGCGCCGACGGGACGTTCCAGCGCAAGGGCGACGACATCGGCATCGACCTGCCGGTCACCCTTTTGGAAGCCGTGAAGGGCGCCAAGGTCGAGGTGCCGACGATCCATGGCACGGTCACCCTGAACATCCCGGCGGGTTCCAACACGGGCACCAACTTGCGCCTCAAGGGCCAGGGCATTCGCCGCAAGGGCAAACCGGAGGGCAACCAGATGGTTCGCCTGCTGGTCACCCTGCCGGATGCGGTGGACAGCGATCTTGAAAAGGCGCTGGGTGACTGGGAGAAACGACACCCCTACGACCCACGCAAACGCTTGCGTAGCTAGCGCCGAGGGCCGTTGCCATCGATCCATCCTTCTGTAGGATGCGCCGCCACGGGCGCACTGCCCGCCACCCCCTTCACCGCGCAAGGAGCGTTGCATGACCCAGCCAGGTCCCTTGATGGCCGGCAAGCGCGGAGTCATCTTTGGCCTCGCCAATGAGCGTTCCATCGCTTGGGGCATCGCCAAGGTGCTCGCGGAGCATGGCGCCGAGATCGCGTTCAGCGCCTACAACGAAGCGCTGGAGAAGCGCGTCCGGCCGCTCGCGGCGCAACTCGGTTCCGAACGCGTCTTCTTGTGCGACGCGACCAAACCAGCCGACCTCGACCGCGCCTTCGAGACGGTGGCACGGGATTGGCCCACCATCGATTTCGTGGTGCACGCCATCGCGTACTCCGACAAGGACCAACTCAAGGGACGCTACGTCGACACCACGTCCGAGAACTTTGCCGTCACCATGGCGACCAGCTGCTACTCGTTCACCGCAATGGCGCAGCGCGCCGAAAAGCTGATGACCAAGGGCGGCAGCATGATCACGCTCAGCTACTTCGGCGCTGAGAAGGTGATGCCGCACTACAACGTCATGGGCGTGGCCAAAGCCGCGCTCGAAGCTTCCGTGCGCTATCTGGCGATGGATCTTGGCGGCAACAACATCCGCGTCAACGCCATCTCGGCCGGCCCGATCCGCACGCTGGCTTCCTCGGCCATCGGCGACTTCCGCTACATCCTCAAGTGGAACGAGCTGAACTCTGCGCTGAAGCGCAACGTGACGATCGAGGAAGTCGGGTGCTCGGCCCTGTATCTGCTGAGCGACCTGTCGCGCGGCGTCACGGGCGAAATCCATCACGTCGACTCCGGCTACCACGTCAACGGCATGAAGCGGGTGGATGCTCCCGACATCGCCGTCGCTGGCGACCACTAATGTCGTTCAACACCTTCGGCCGGGTCTTCCGCTTCACGACGTGGGGCGAGAGTCATGGTCCGGCCATTGGGTGCGTTGTCGACGGTGTGCCACCCCGGCTGCCGCTCGCAGAAGCGGACATTCAGGCGTTTCTCGACCGCCGCAAGCCGGGCACATCGCGCTTTGTGACCCAGCGCCGTGAGCCCGACGAGGTGAGGATCCTGTCGGGCGTATTCGAGGGTCAGACCACAGGTACGCCGATCAGCCTGATGATCGAAAACGTGGACGCGCGGTCGAAGGACTACGGCGACATCAAGGACAAATACCGTCCCGGCCACGCCGACTACACGTACGACCAGAAGTACGGCATCCGCGACTACCGCGGCTCGGGGCGCGCCTCCGCGCGCGAGACCGCCTCGCGCGTCGCGGCCGGTGCCGTCGCGCGCAAGGTGCTGGGGGCAGGCGTACGCATCCGTGGCGCGCTCATCCAGATCGGCGAGCACGCCATTGACCGCACACGCTGGGATTGGGACGAAATCGACCGCAATCCATTCTTCTGCCCTGACCCGCAGGCCGCCGGGAAATGGGAGGGCTATCTCGACGAGGTCCGCAAGGCGGGCTCCTCGATTGGCGCTGTCATCGAGGTGGTCGCAGAAGGTGTTCCGGCCGGATGGGGCGCTCCTATCTACGGCAAGCTCGACGCCGACCTCGCCGCCGCGATGATGAGCATCAACGCCGTGAAGGGCGTCGAGATCGGCGCGGGGATGGCTTCGGCGCGCCTGCGCGGCGAGCAGAACGCCGACGAGATGCGCATGGACGGTGGCAAGGTCCGCTTCGGCTCGAACCATGCCGGTGGCATCCTGGGTGGTATTTCGAGCGGCCAGGAGGTCGTGGTGCGGTTCGCGGTGAAACCGACGTCCAGCATTCCCAACCCGCGCAGATCGATCACTTCCTCCGGCGAGGAGACCGACGTCGTCACCAAGGGCCGCCACGACCCATGCGTCGGCATCCGCGCAGTACCGGTCGGCGAAGCCATGATGGCCTGCGTGCTGGCCGACCAGCTGCTGCTGCACCGCGCCCAAGTCGGTTAATCGAAAGGCAAGGATGTTTGACTGGATCACCGGTTTCATGGAAACCGGCGGCTATGGCGCGCTTTTCGTGCTGATGCTGATCGAGAACTTGTTTCCGCCGATCCCGTCCGAAGTGATCGTGCCACTCGCCGGCTTCACCGCCGCGCGGGGCGACCTTTCGTTCGGCATGGTGATTGCGGTGGCCACGCTCGGGTCCGTGGTCGGTGCCGCATTCTGGTACTTCATCGGCCGCGCCTTCGGTTTCCACCGGGTCAAGGCAATCGCAGCCAGCCGCTACGGGCGCTTCATGACCGTCACACCACGCGAGGTTGACCAGGCCCGCGATTGGTTCGACCGCTACGGCTCCCTCTCGGTGCTGTTCGGGCGTGTGGTGCCGACGGTGCGCACGCTCATCTCTGTACCGGCCGGGATCGTGGCGATGCCGTTCCTGAAGTTCTTGCTGTATTCGGCGGTCGGATCGCTGGCGTGGATCCTCATCCTGGCCGGCGCGGGCTACGTGCTCGCCGACCAGTACGATCATGTGGAGAACTGGGTAAATCCAGTGTCCAATGCCGTCACCCTGCTGATCGTCGGCTGGTACGCCTACCGGGTGGTTACCTTCCGCGCCGACCGTTAGGCGACTTCTGGAAGATGCCCACGAGTTCCACGTGGGCGGACCACAGGAACTGGTCGACCGGCACGACCCGCGAAAGCGCATACCCGCCGTCCACCAACGTCCGTGCATCCCGCGCAAAGGTCGCCGGATTGCACGACACGTAGGCAATCACCGGAACCGCTGACGCGGCCAGTGCCTCGGACTGCGCCCGCGCGCCAGCGCGCGGCGGGTCCAACACCACAAAGTCGACCTTCTTCAGCTCATCCTTCTGCAAAGGCCGGCGCTCCAGGTCGCGCTGCTCCACCGTCAGACGTGCGCCTGCGGCCTTCTTCAGGGCGGCCACGGCCGCGGCACTGCCCTCGAGCGCGTGAACGGATGCACGCTGCAAAAGCGGCAGCGCGAAGGTACCGCAGCCGGAATAGAGGTCGAGGACTCGCCTTGCCTTCCCGGCCGCAGCCACAACCTCCGCGACCAACGCCGCTTCCGCCGTCGCACTCGCCTGCAAGAACGTGCCGGGCGGCAGTTCGACGGATATTCCACCAAAGGTCATCGCCGGCTGCTGCAGCTTCGCGAGCAGTTCGGGCTCCCCCTCGCTGTCCGCGCGCCACGATATGCGCGCCACCCGGTTCGTCGTTGCGAACTTCGCCCATGCCGAGCGTTGAGCGGGCGTAGGCTCGTGGCTACGCTCGAACAACAGATCGATGCCCGAATCAGTCAGAGTCAGCTCAACGGCAACCTCTTCGCGGCGCTGCAACACATCGGATGTCAGCTTCCGCAATGGAGCCAGCAGCGCTCCGAGCGCCGGATCGAGCAACGCACAGCTAGCGACATCGATGATCGCGTGACTGCCACGCGCACGAAACCCGACCTCGACAACCTCTGCATCGCGCCGAACGGAGAGCCGTGCGCGACGGCGTTCGCCGGGTAACGTTGCCACGACCGGCTCGACGGGCGCGTCCAGCCCCCGCTGCCTCAGGGTGGCGACGACCTGGGCCCGCTTCCAGTCCAGTGCCTCTGCGGCATGCCATTGCTGCAGATCGCACCCGCCGCAGGCACCGAAGTGCGCACAGGGCGGCGCAATGCGATGCGCTCCAGCCGCCATGACCTCAAGGAGGACCGCAGGCGTTCCCTCCTTCCCTTTCATGCCGAGGCGCGCGCGAACGCGGTCGCCGGGAACCGTGAAGGGGACAAACACCTTGCCCTGGTCGGTTGTGGCGACGCCATCGCCGTGCCCGCCCACCGCGTCGATGACTAGTTCGATTTCGTCAGGCGCGCTTGTGCGCGGCGATGAGGAATTCACGGTTTCCTTTTGGCCCGAGAAGCGGGCTCGGCTCGACGCCTGCGACAGTCCAGCCTTGGGACGACAGCCAGTCCTGCACGCGTACCGTCACTTCGTCGTGCAACGCCTCGTCGCGCACTACCCCGCCCTTTCCGACCCGGCCCTTGCCGACCTCGAACTGCGGCTTCATGAGCGCGACCAGCCGCGCGGATGGCTTCGCCAGCGTCAGTGCAGCAGGCAATACCACTTCCAGGCCGATGAAGCTTGCATCGCACACGATCAGGTCCACCGGCTCCGGTACCTCGACGGCAGATAGCGCACGCGCGTTGACGCCTTCGCGCACGACCACACGCGGATCGGTGCGCAGCTTCCAGTCGAGTTGGCCCTTGCCGACATCGACCGCATAGACTCGCACTGCGCCACCTTGCACCAGCACGTCGGTGAATCCGCCGGTGCTCGCGCCCACGTCGAGACACACAAGACCCGCAGGCGATATGCCGAAGTGCTGAAGGCCGTGAGCGAGCTTCACGCCACCGCGGCTCACCCACGGGTGCGGCGCGCCGCGCACATCGACCGTCAGATCGAGGTCGACCATGCGGCCCGGCTTGTCGAGACGCTGCTCGCCGGTGAACACTTGGCCTGCCAGCACGAGCGCATGCGCCTTGGCGCGGCTATGGGCGAGGCCCCGATCGACCAGCAACTGGTCCAGGCGCGACTTCTGTTTCACCGGGCCTTACGCCCGGACGTTGCTGCGCAGGCCTTCCACCCGATTCGCCACACCGAGGGCCTCCAGCGCCGCAGCCACGATGGCGGCGGCATGGATGCCCGCCTCTGCAAGCTGTGCCGCCGGTGCCTCATGCGCAATGAAGCGGTCGGGCAGATGAAGGGCGCGCACCTTGAGGCCGTTGTCGAGCATGCCCATGCGCGCCAAGTGGTCTAGCACATGGGCGGTAAACCCGCCGATCGACGATTCCTCGACCACCACCAGCGCGCCGTGCTCCCGCGCGAGGCGTGCGATAAGCGCAGTGTCGAGCGGCTTGGCGAAGCGGGCATCGGCCACGGTTGCGGAAAGTCCCAGCGCAGCGAGATCGCCGGCGGCCTTAAGGCTGTCAGCTAGGCGCGTGCCGAGCGAGAGGATCGCAACGGCAGTGCCCTCCCGCACGATGCGGCCGCGTCCGATCTCGAAGGGTTCCGGATTCTCCGGAATTGCGGCGCCGGTCGCCTCTCCGCGCGGATAGCGAAAGGCGCTCGGCCGGTCATCGATGGCAACGGCCGTTGCCATCATGTGCGCCAGTTCGACCTCGTCGGACGGCGCCATCACGACGAAGTCCGGCAACGTCGCCAGCATGCCGACATCGTACGCACCCGCATGGGTCGGCCCGTCGGCGCCGACCAGGCCGGCACGATCGATAGCGAAGCGCACCGGCAGCTTCTGCAGTGCCACGTCGTGCACTACTTGGTCGTAGGCGCGTTGCAGGAACGTCGAGTAGATCGCCGTGAACGGCTTGTAGCCTTCCGCCGCCAGCCCCGCGGCGAACGTCACTGCATGCTGCTCGGCGATTCCGACATCGAAGCAGCGGCTGGGGAAGCGCTCGGCGAACTTGTGCAGCCCCGTTCCTGACGGCATGGCCGCGGTAATTGCCACGATGCGCGGGTCGCGCTCGGCCTGCGCGATCAACTGGTCGGCAAATACCTGCGTGTAGGTTGGTGCGGTTGCCTTGCTGGGTGCGGGCGCGCCGGTGACGATGTCGAACTTGCCGACGCCGTGGAACTTGTCTTCGGATTCCTCCGCCGGCCCATACCCACGCCCCTTCTGGGTGCGCACATGAATGAGCACCGGCCCGTCGCCCTCGAAGTCGCGAACGTTTTGCAGAACGGGGAGCATGCGGCTGATGTCGTGCCCATCGAGCGGGCCGACATAGTAGAAGCCGAGTTCTTCAAACAGTGTTCCGCCCGTGGCGAGACCGCGTGCGTACTCTTCGGCGCGGCGCGCGGCGCTGGCGACAGGGCGCGGCAAGCGGTGGGCGACGCGCTTCGCCACCTCGCGGAAGCCGCGGTATTGGCGTGATGAGATCAAGCGCGACAGGTACGCGCGCATGCTGCCCACATTGCGCGAGATCGACATGTCGTTGTCGTTCAGGATGACAATCAGGCGGCTGGACATGGCGCCTGCGTTGTTCATCGCCTCGTAGGCCATGCCGGCCGTCATTGCGCCATCGCCGATCACGCATACGACGTTGTGGTCGCCGCCGGTAAGGTCGCGTGCCACCGCCATGCCGAGGCCGGCCGAGATCGAGGTGGAGCTGTGCGCGGCGCCGAACGGGTCGTACTCGCTCTCGCTGCGGTTGGTGAAGCCGGAGAGTCCGCCACCCTGGCGCATGGTGGCCAGGCCTTCGCGACGGCCGGTCAGGATCTTGTGGGCGTGGGCTTGGTGACCAACGTCCCAGATCAACCGATCGCGCGGCGTGTCGAACACGTAGTGCAGCGCGACCGTCAACTCGACGACACCGAGACCCGCACCCAGATGCCCACCGGTGCGGGACACGGCGCGGACGATCTCGCCGCGGACTTCGTCAGCAAGATCCTGGAGCTTGCTGGCCGGCAGCGCACGCAGGTCATGCGGCGTGCGGACTGTGTCGAGCAGTTCAGTGGAACGAGAGTAGGGCATGTCGCCTTCTTGCTCTTAGTGGCTGCGCTGTACCACGAATCGCGCCAGGCGGCTCAGGAACGTGGCTCGCTCCCCGAATTGCTCCAAGTGACTGACGGCCTGGTCGGCCAACATCTGTGCCTGATTGCGTGCCCGCTCCACCCCAAGGAGAGACACGAATGTGGCTTTGCCGAGGCCGGCGTCCTTGCCGACCTTCTTGCCGGTTGCTTCCTGCGTTCCCTCGACGTCCAACAGATCGTCGATGATCTGAAAGGCAAGACCTAGGTCGTGGGCATAGGCCCGCAAGGCTTGGCGCTGGGAGTCCGGCGCCTGACCGAGGATCGCGCCAGACTCGCACGCAAACGCGATCAGCGCGCCCGTCTTCAGCTGTTGCATGCGCGTAATGGTGCCGATGTCGGCCGGCTGGTGCTCGACGGCAAGGTCGATGGTCTGTCCACCGACCATGCCGCGCGGCCCCACCGCCTCGGCGAGCGCCAGCATCAGCGCAGTACGCACGGCTGGCTCGGCATGGGTCTCCGGGCGCGCCAGGACCTCGAATGCGAGGGGCATCAGGGCATCGCCGGCCAGCACGGCCGTCGCCTCGTCGAAGCGGATGTGAGTAGAGGGCTGCCCACGGCGCACGTCGTCGTCGTCCATACAGGGCAGGTCGTCGTGAACCAGAGAATACGTGTGCGCAAATTCCACCGCCGCCGCCACCCGCAGAGCCGCCTCGCGGCGCGCACCGAACAAATCCGCCGAGGCGACCGCCAGGATCGGCCGGAAGCGCTTGCCGGGCGCCAGCACGGCGTACCGCATCGCCTCCGCCAGACGAGCCTCGGGGCCGGCGGGCCGCGGCAGCAGCTGGTCGAGCACGGCGTCGATCTCGGTCCCTGCCGCTGCCATGGCATCGGCAAGGCTGCCGGGCGCGGTCCCAAAGTGGGCTGTCAAAGCGGCCTGCTTCAATCGGGTTGGATGGGCGTGGCGGTAACGGTGCCGCCGGGACGCAGTTCGATGCGCTCAACCTGTTCACGCGCCGCCTCCAACTTGGCTTCACAGTGGCGCTTAAGCTGGGTGCCGCGGGCGTAGGTGGTGATCGACTCCTCCAGGCTGACCTCGCCCCCCTCCAGGCGGCGCACAATCTCCTCAAGGTTCTCGAGCGCCTTCTCGAACGTCATGGCGCGGATATCGGCGGGAATCTCTTGGACTTCCTCGCGGGCCATCGGGCGCTCCCAAACCTGTGGGGTTATCCGTCGGAGTGTATGGGCCCCCCTCCCCGGCATCAAGGCGGCCGCCCCTCAGGCCCCCATCAGCGCCTGGACGTGGGCCTTGGCTGACGAGGCCAGCGCATCGAGGTCGTAACCGCCCTCCAGTGCCGAAACAACACGGTTTTGGCTGTGCCGCGCCGCCACTTGGCACAGCGCAGTAGTCACCCAGGCGTAGTCGGCCTCGTTGAGGGCCAGCGCGGCCAACGGGTCTGCCTGATGGGCGTCGAACCCGGCCGAGATCAGGAGGATGTCCGGCGCGAAGGCTTCGAGCTTGGGCAGGATCGTGGACTGGTACGCGGCGCGGAACAGGCGCCCGTCAGCGCCGGGTGGGAGGGGAACGTTTATGACGTTCCCAGCGACCCCCCGTTCGTCCGCTCGCCCGGTTCCCGGGTACGCGGGGCTCTGGTGGCTGCTTGCATAGAACAGGTCGGGGTCGTGCTCGAACATGTGCTGGGTGCCGTTGCCGTGGTGGACGTCGAAATCCACCACCGCGACTTTGCGGAGCCCGTGCCGCGCCCGCGCGTGCAGCGCACCGACGGCAACATTGTTGAAGAAGCAGAAGCCCATGGGCTGCGCCGGCTCCGCATGGTGGCCCGGGGGCCGCACCGCGCAGAAGGCGTTCCGCACTTCGCCGCCGGCAACGGCATCGACCGCCGTCACGAGCGCGCCGGCGGCGCGCAACATCGCCTCGCCACTATCGGGGCCTATCGCCGTGTCGGGATCGACTTGCACCAGCCCGTCCGACGGCACTGCGGCGAGTAGCGCGCGCACATAACGCGCGTCGTGAACCCGCGCGATTTGCTCCTCCGTGGCCCGCGGCGCGTCGCGCCACTCGAGCGCCGCGAACTCCGGCGCGCGCAGCGCCTGCAGCACGGCTTCCAGGCGTTGTGGACTTTCGGGATGGCCCGCGCCCATCCGGTGCAGGATGCAGGCCGGATGCGTGAAGACCGCAGTGACCAACGTTATCCGGCCGCGCGCGCTGCCTGGAACTTGGCCGTCTCTTCCTCCACGAGTTCTTTCTTCGACAGCTTGCCGACCAAGGTCTTCGGCAACTGCGCGCGGAATTCAATCTGGCGCGGCAATTCGTGCTTGCCGATGCGCGAGCGCAGGAAGTCCAGCAGTTCCGGTTCGGTCAGCATCGAACCTTCCCGGACACGGACGAACGCCTTCACCGCCTGGCCCAGACGCTGGTCGGGCACTCCGCACACCGTTACCTCGGCCACCGCCGAGTGCTGGTAGATCGCCTCCTCGACGTTGCGCGGGTAGACGTTGAAGCCGCCGACCAGGATCAAGTCCTTGATGCGGTCGATCAGGAACACGTAGCCGTCTTCGTCCATGGCGCCGATGTCGCCGGTGCGCAGGCGGCCGTCGACAATGACCTTCGCGGTGTCCTCCGGCCGGTTCCAGTAGCCCGCCATCACCTGCGGCCCGGCAATGCAAATCTCGCCACGTTGCCCCGGATCGACGATCCGCTTCGGATCATCGCGGTCGGTGATCACGATCGACGTGCCCGGCAACGGCTGCCCGATCGAGCCGGCCTTGTTGACGCCATAGAGCGGATTGCACGCGGCGACGGGCGATGCCTCCGTCAGGCCGTAGCCCTCGACCAGTTTGCAGCCGGTCAGGTCCTCGAACTTCTGTTTCACCTGTACGGGCAGGGGCGCGCCGCCGGAGATGCAGAATTTGATGGAGCGCAGGTCCAGGCGTTTGACTTTGGGGGACTGGTTGATGGCGGCGAACATGGTGGGCACGCCGGGCACCAATGTCGGGCGCTTGCGGTGGATGTCCCGCAGCACGTCGTCGAGCACGAAGCGGGGATGCAGGATGATCTCGCCGCCGATGTAGATGGCGAGGTTCATCGCCACCGTCATGGCAAAGACGTGGAAGAACGGCAACGCGCCGAGCATCTTCTCGCGCCCCCATTCCGCTCCTTCGAGCCAAAGAAGCGCCTGGTGGGCGTTGGCGTAGAGATTGGCGTGCGTGAGCATCGCGCCCTTGGGCACCCCGGTCGTGCCACCGGTGTACTGCAGCACCGCGACGTCGCGCTCAGGGTCCACCTGGACCGGAGTGAACTTGCCGTCGTTCTGCAGCAGGTCCCGAAAGGCCACGTCATTTGCCTTGCGTGCGCCGCGGTACAGGTCTTTACGCTTCGCGATCGGATAAAGAACGTTCTTCGGGAAGGGCAGGACGTCCGCGAGGCTGCCGACGATCAGTTGCCGCAGGCAGGTGGTGCCCACCATGGGCGCGACCTTTGGGTACAGAAGCTCGACGTCGAGCGTCACCATGAACTCGGTGCCGGAGTTCTCGACCTGGTCGCGCAACTGCGGCGCCGCGTAGAGCGGGCTGTAGTTGACGACGATGCCACCGGCCAACAGCACACCGAAATAGGCGATGATCGAGTATGGACAGTTGGGCAGGAGGAGCCCGACCCGCGTGCCCCTCTTGACTCCGAGGCGCTGAAAGCCAGCCGCGGCACGCTGCGCCAGGTCCCGGACTTCCGCATAGGTGTAGCGTCGGCCCATGAAATCGAGGCAGGGGCGGTCCGGGTACTTGACCGCGGAATCCAGCAGCAGGTTCTGCAGGGGCGCACGGGGAATGGGCGCCCCCCAATCGATCGACTTGGGATAGTTGCGCAACCAAGGTCGATCTTGCATCTCGCCCCCCACCAGTGCGGCATGGTAGCCCGGCCCCGGGGTTCGGCCAACCTAAGGCGCGGCCGCTGCCGTTTGCCGCTTGCAGGGGCGTGGAACGGTCGGATACTGCGAGAGCGGAAGGCGCCCCGATGGTGGATGACGTAAAGACGGTCGCCGGCACCATGCTGCCGGTCGGCGAAGTGACCATCACGCGGGTGCGGCAGCGGCGCATGCTCGCCGCGTGCGACGTGGATGCCGAGCGCTATCCGACCTTCGCCGATCCATCCCTACTCTGCATCGATTGCCTGCTCGCCCTGCGCCGCAGCAAGGCCCGCACACCGGACCGCCTGGTGCACCTGGAGCAACAGCTCGAGCTCAAGGCAGAGGTGAAGTTGGACGAAAAGCTTGGCGTGCGCGCCAAGATCGAGAAGGTCGAACCGACAAAAGACGGCGAGCGCGCCGTCGCCGTCTTCGAATTCTTTCGCACCGATGGCACCGCCGTGGCGATCGCCCGCACCACGACGCTCGCAAACGATCCCAGTTGGCTGCGCGACGGGGGTGCAGCCAAGGGCGATCCCCGCGCCGGACTGAGGTTACTCGGACGCAAGCTTCTGAACTCGAGCAAGGTTCAGGCGTACAGCGAAGAAACCGGTAGCCGCCTCCACTTCGATCCCGCGTTTGCGGTCCGCTACGGTCTGCGTGCTCCGGTCGCCAATCCGCTGATGGGTTTGACCTGGGCGTTGGAGGCCCTCGGCGGCAGTGCACTCCCCGCTTCCACGCGCGTGCATGCGCGGTTCCCCGCCCCTCTGTTCTGGGACGACGGCGTGGATATCCTGGCACGCGAGAGAGATGGCCACATGACGGCCATCCGCTGCGTTAGCTCCGCCGGCGCCATCGTGGCAGATGTCGAGGTCGCGGCGTGAGCGAGCCTGACGCTGCCGCAATTCAGGAAGCCGCCCACCTCTTGCGCGCCGGCCGCCTGGTAGCGTTCCCTACCGAAACCGTGTACGGCCTCGGCGCCGACGCAACCAGCGATGCCGCAGTCGCGGCGCTGTACCGGGCCAAGGGGCGGCCAGCCGCGAATCCCCTGATCGTCCACGTTCCGGATCTCTCGGCGGCGGAACCGTTTGCCGAGTTCGACAGCCGGGCGCGAACCCTGGCGCGCACGTTCTGGCCGGGATCCCTCACCTTGGTGCTGCGTCAACGGGGCGGGCGCATTTCGCCGTTGGCGACCGCCGGCCTCAATACCATCGCAATCCGCGTGCCCGATCACCCCATCGCACTGCAGCTGCTGCGCGCGACCGCACTGCCGCTTGCCGCGCCCAGCGCGAATCGCTCCGGCAAGCTCAGCCCCACGACGGCGCAGCACGTGCGGGAAGGACTGGGTGATGCAGTGCAACTCGTCCTCGACGGCGGTCCGTGCCGGGTCGGGATCGAATCCACCGTTGTCGCAATGGACGGACCGACGCCGCGCATCCTGCGCCCGGGCGGAATTCCCGTGGACGAAATTGCGCGAGCGCTCGATGTGCCTGTGCTAGCAGAAACCACCGTGCAAACCCTGCAATCCCCGGGGCAAATGCCCAGCCACTATGCGCCGCGGGCGCTGGTGCGGCTCAACGTCCGCGAAGCCAGGGCCAACGAAGCTGCCCTGACATTTGGCGCCCTTCCCATGGGTGCGGCGCGGATGACGATCGACCTCAGTCCTCGCGGCGACTTGAATGAGGCGGCCGCAAGCCTCTACGCCTCGCTGCGCACGCTGGACGAAACCGGCGCAACCAGCATTGCAGTGGCACCGATTCCCGAACGCGGTATGGGAATCGCAATCAACGATCGCCTCCGCCGGGCCGCAGCGCCAAGGCCTGAGAAGTAAGTGCCGGACAATCCAAACCTCATTCCGCCCACTGTGTTCGAGCGGCTCAAGAGAGCCGCCGGCGAGGGTGGCTGGACCACAGACCTTGCGCAGCTGGAACCGCACCTTGTTGACCAGCGCAAGCGCTTTCGCGGTGCGTCTCCGCTACTTTTGCTGCCGGACTCAACGGCACGCGTCGCTGAAATCGTCCGCATTTGCGCGGAGTCCCGCACGCCCGTCGTGCCGCAAGGCGGCAACACGGGCTTGGTGGGCGGTGCCACACCGTCGGTGCTCGGCAACGAAGTGATCATCAACCTCGCGCGCATGACTCGCGTTCGCTCCATCGATACTGCCGCCGCGACGATCACGGTAGAGGCCGGTTGCGTCCTGGCGTCCGTCCAGCGTGCTGCAGAGGCTGCCGGATACCTGTTCCCGCTCAGCCTGGGAGCCGAAGGCAGCTGTCAGATCGGCGGCAATCTCGCCACCAATGCCGGGGGCTTGCAGGTACTGCGCTACGGAACCGCGCGCGCACTGACACTGGGGCTCGAGGCCGTCCTGCCCGACGGGCGGATCTTCAGCAACATGCTGGGACTCGTGAAGGACAACACGGGCTACGACCTCAAGCAGTTGTTCATCGGAGCGGAAGGCACCCTCGGCATCATCACGGCTGCCGTGCTGCGCCTTTTCCCGTTGCCGCATCGGCGCGTAACAGCGCTCATCGCATTGCCGGCCTTCGATGCCGCGCTCACAACGATGGCGCGCCTGCGGCAAGCCAGCGGCGACCGCATGAATGCCTGCGAGCTGATGTCGGCGTTCGCCCTCGGGCTTGCGGTGCGGCATCTCCCCGGAGCCATGACACCGTTCGCGACCCCCTCGCCATGGACTCTGCTGGTCGAATTCGAGGCGAGCGAAGGGATGGACCTCGACCTGGTCGTGGAAGACGCCATCGCCACGTTGGTCGGGTCTGGCACGGTCATCGACGCGATCCTCGCCGGTAGCGCCGGTCAGGCACAGGCCATGTGGCGCCTGCGCGAAGGCATTCCCGATGCGCAACGTCGCGAAGGCGGCAGCATCAAGCACGACATCTCGGTGCCAGCGGCACGCGCTGGGGACTTCTTGCAGGAAGCCGAGGCGGCCATTGCCACCGCGGTGCCCGGCGCGCGGGTCTGTGCGTTCGGCCACCTGGGCGATGGCAACCTGCACTACAATATCTCGCAGCCCGCTGGGGCGGACGAAGATGGGTTCCTGCAGAAGTGGAGCGACGTCGCGCGGCTTGTGCACGACCTTGCCGTCAAGCATGGCGGCAGCATCAGTGCCGAACATGGCATCGGGCAGCTCAAGCGGGAGGACTTGGTCCGTTACAAGGACCCCGTCGTGTTGGACCTGATGCGCACGATCAAGCGCACCCTCGATCCGCACAACATCATGAATCCCGGGAAAGTGCTGTAGGACCCGTTAGTCGGGAATGACGACATTGAAGAGCGTCGGCGCTTCCGTCACGCCCTTCAATTCGAAGGTGCCCTTGTTCTCGAACTGCGCCTTGCCTTGGCTCAGATCCTTCACCAGCTGCGAGACCATGACGCCGTCGGTCGGAGCCTTATCGCAGATGCGCGCCGCAATCTGCACCGTCGTGCCGAACAGGTCGCCATTCTCTGCAATCGGCTCGCCGGCGTTGATGCCGACACGCAGGCGCAGCAGGATACTTGGATCCTTGGCGCGCGCCTGATTGAGCGCCCGCTGGATGTCGATTCCGGCCGAAACTGCGTCGGAGCTTGAAGCGAACGACGCCATGATGCCGTCGCCCGTGTGCTTCACTTCCGTGCCGCGATGCTCCTTCAGCGCCGTGCGCACGACACTGTTGTGCAAATGCACAAGTTTTTGCGCGCCGGCATCGCCCAATTGCTGCGTGAGCTTGGTGGAACCCACGATATCTGTGAACAGCACCGCGACGGGGCCGGCCCCCTTCTTGGCTTCTTCCGGATTCTTGAACTGGTCGACCGCTTTGCCGAGCGCGTCGCCGATGTTCGTGGGCTTGCCGGCCAGAAACTCGTCCATGGCCGTCCCGCCGGCGCGGAACATGCGGGCATAGCCGGGCTCAAGTAGATACTCCTCGTACTTCTCGCCGAAGCGCTTGGCGATGTCGGGGCCGGATCCGAGCACGCCGACGCACTGCTCCAGGATCTTCACGAACTCGTTGTCGGACAGCTTGTTGCGCCGCCCGAGCGTCTCGGAGGCGCCCGCCAGGAACAGGTGGCAGCCGAACTTCGAGACGGCGTCAAGCTTGAAGCCTTCCTTCATCATGCCTGCCAGCGCCTGCTCGAGGAATTTCATGATGGCGACCTTGGACTGTCGGAAGCCCTCGGCGGACTCGTCCACCGGCACCGCTTCCTCTTCGGCCTCCACCTCCTCAGGCTCCGCCTCTTCTGCCGCCGCCTGTATCTCGAGCGCAATCAGATCTTCCGCCTTGGGTCGCTTCACCTTGGCCGGTTTGGCGGGCTTCGGTGGGAGCGCTGGGGCGGCTGGATCGGGCGCCAGGAGGTACTGGCGAAGGTGCTGTACCTCGGCCGATGAGATGAACATCATGGTCAGGAAGACGGCGGAGACCAGGAACGATCCCACGAAGACGACACTGCCGCTCATTGCCGGTCCCGAACTGCCATTGCGGCGCGCCTATCCAAGGAAGCGCACGTAAGCGAACGTGGACACGGTCGCGAAGCCAAAGCTGACCATAACGATGACGACGAACTTCACGACCGTCATGTAGGCGCGAAAACCCGGGCTGCGTGGGGTCGGCGGCTTCTTCGGCACTGCCGCTGCGGCGGCGGCGGGCGGCTTGTCGTCGTCCTCACCGTCCTCGTCCTTGGCCTTGCGTTTGAACCAGCCACGCTTGGGCTCGGGTTCGTCCTCGTCGTCCCCGCCCGAGGGACCGTCGTCGTCATCGTCGGCGGGGCTGGAGCGGCGGCCAGAGTGACCGGATGGGCCGTCGTCATCGTCGTCATCGCGGCGTCTGGGTCCGGAATCCGCTGTCTTTTTGCCGGACGTGGTGAAAACCACGGTGTCGCGCGTCGTATTGGTGTCGGGATTATGGATTTCCCGGACCACCCGCACCGCCTCGATGTGGGTTTGGCGTGCAATGTCCTTCGCGTCCTCGATCGCTTCCTGCTTGTCGCTGGTCCCATAGCGGGAATCCAGCATCCAGCGATCGCTGCCCTTCTGCTTGACGTAAATCTCGAAGCTGGTGTCCGCCACTGCAAAAGGCTCGCGGCCCGCTCAAGGGAAGTCCCCTCAC
>CAIVPW010000057.1 GCA_903907895.1 uncultured Alphaproteobacteria bacterium | reverse complement strand
GCCGCCGCCCATCGCATCCACTTGCTGCTACGCCGCCTTGCTTCGCGGCGCGCGGCGAGCGCGCAGGCGTTCGCGCTACCCACGCAGCGGTAGAGTCTCCACCGTTCCGCTGGCGACGCGGCGGTGCCGCGTCGCGCGCGCCGTCGCCCTTCACTGCGACCGCGAAGCCCCCATCCGTGCCTGAAGGCGCGATG
Organism: uncultured Alphaproteobacteria bacterium; assembly: GCA_903907895.1. GTDB lineage: Bacteria > Pseudomonadota > Alphaproteobacteria > UBA2966 > CAIVPW01 > CAIVPW01. The sequence continues at coordinate 19,629 of CAIVPW010000057.1, read as the reverse complement.
GGCTTCTTCGGCTCGCTTGCCGGTCTCGTGCTGACACCCGCTGCAGGGCTCTCGTCGTCTACTGGCGCCCTCGAACAAACGAAAGCGGCGGGGCTTGTAGCCCCGCCGCTCGGTCGCAACTCGTGTTGGTATCGGACTACATCGCGATCAGGTTGAGCGCGCGCGATTCCGTCTGCACCTTGCGGCGCTCGGCGTCGGGCAGCGCGATCAGGCCATGATCGGCGAGGTAACCATCCGGACCCCATGCCTTGTCGTCGGTGAAGGCGCGGATGAACTCGGCCAGGCCGGGTGCGACGTTGGTCATGTGCTGCTTCTTCACATAGAAGAACAGCGGACGCGACACCGGGTACTTGTTGCCGGCAATCGACTCGTAGGTCGGCTTCACGCCGCCGATCTCGTTGCCTTTGATCTTGTCTTCGTTCTCGGCGAGGAAGCTGTAGCCGAAGATGCCGAACGCGTCGGCGTTGGCTTCCAGCTTGCGCACGATGAGAATGTCGTTCTCGCCGGCCTCGATGAAGGCGCCGTCCTCACGGATGGAAGCGCAGGCGGCCGTGTACTTCGCGGCATCGGCTGTCTGCAGGGCCTTCATAGCGGCGTTGGCGGCGCAGCCCGGCGTCATCACGAGTTCGACCCACGCGTCGCGGGTGCCGGACGTCGGCGGCGGGCCCATGACTTCGATCTTCTTGGCCGGCAGCGACTTGTCGATGTCGGACCAATTCTTGGCCGGGTTCGGGATCAGCTTGCCGGTTGCATCCGGAACTTCGCGGGCCAGCGCCATCCACAGCTGCGGGATGGTGATGTTGAGCGCCTGCGCGTTGCGGGCGTTGGCGAACACGATGCCGTCGAAGCCGATCTTGACCTCGACGATGTCGGTGACGCCGTTCTGCTTGCAGCTCGCCTTCTCGGACGCCGTGATCGCGCGCGAGGCGTTGGCGATATCGGGGTGGGCGTCACCGATGCCGGCGCAGAACAGGCGGAAACCGCCGCCCGTGCCCGTGCTCTCGACGATCGGGGTCTTCATGCCCGGCGTGCGGCCGAACTGCTCGGCCACCGCGGTGGTGAACGGAAACACCGTGGACGAGCCGACCGCGCGGATCTGGTCACGCGCTTGCGCCGGCGCCGTTGCAGCGACCACCGCTACGGCGGCGGCCAGGACCAATGCCTTCTTCATTCGCTTCTCCATCTTTTCCCCTAGCCCACTGCGGGGAGGAAACCTTTAGACGGCGGGGACCATAGGGAGGGCACAAGTCGCCCACATGACGGTTCCGTTACGGTTTGATGACAGCCGGAGAGGGGCTTCCGCCCAGGGTTTGATGCCCCCTTCGTCGGCGAGTCCGGAGCGACACCGTTCATGTGCAGCTTCGAAGACGCCGAAGGCGTCCGGATTGGCTTCGAGCTTGCGCACGATAGACCGGCCGCCAAAAGAAAGGGCCCACCCCGAAAGGTGGGCCCTTGAGGTCCCCGTCCGCTCCGATGGCGACGGACAGGTTGGGGTGCGGCCCGATCGGACACGAGGGTCTGCGGAACAGACGCCGAAGGGGCCGCGATTGAGTGACGCCAGCACCATAGCCGGGGCATGCGAAGCTTTCGTGACGCTGCCTCGGCGAGGGAACTGGTTCAGTCCCCGCGGCCGATCAGGCCGACGGCCATGCCGCCGCCGATCCAGGCATGTTCGATGCGTAGCGCCGCCGTGCGCAGGCCCAGTCCACGCGGCGCGAAATCGATCTCGATGATGCACGAGTGCGCCGGCTCCAGAACGCCGGGGCGGCAATCGGTGGCGCGCACCGCAAAGTCGGCGGCCGCGGGGCCGAAGATGGCCGGCTCTCCGTCCAGGCGCAATCCGAGTACGCCGGTGTTGGTCAGCCGCACGGTACTGGTGCCCGGACTCGCAAATTCGAGGCGCTGGTCGGAATACGGCGACGCAGCGGCACCGATCATTGTGCGCTGCAAGTCGGGACTCGCCACCGTGGGGGTCGCGACGTAGGCAGCGATGTCTGCCATGTCCGTGTCCGTGAGACGGCCACGCAACATCAACATTTGTGGAACAGCGCCGAGAGCGTAGGCGATGGCTGCCGGATTGTCGGCGACCTTGCCAAGGCCATGCAGCGCGCCGGGCACGCCGCCATGGCAATCGATGCAGCTGACGCCGGCGCCGGTGATGCGGCCGATGTCGTGGTAGAGCAGCTTGCCGCGCAACGCGTCCTGTGCGGCCGCCGGCTGCACGAACAAAAAAAGAAGGGGGAGCAGTTGGATGCCCCCCCCTTTTCCACATGACTACGGCTGCAGCCCGAATCAGACCGCGATCACGCCATTGTCGTTCTTGGTGATGACGATGGTAGCCGAGCGCGGACGGGCCATGCCGCCATCCGGCCAATGGCTGCCGAACTTGCTCGGATCGCCGATGTTGGCAGCCGGCGTGTCCTCGCCGGGATGCTGGATGTTGACGAACAGGGTGCGGCCGTCCGGCGTCTCGGTGATGCCGGTGATCTCGCACATGCTGGGGCCGACCAGGAAGCGGCGCACCTTGTCGCCGGCGGGAGCGCCGACGAAGGTAGCCACTTCGCGGGTCTGACCGTCGGCATTGGTGCTGGTGACCGTGCGGCGGGCCTGGGCACCGCCGTCGCCAACGCTGCCCGGCAAAGCGGCGAGCAGCATGCAGTTGGTGACGTCGGTATAGGCACCGTCATCGGTTTGGATCCAGCAGATGCCGGTGGCGTTCGAGAACCACAGGCCGTCCGGGCTCGAGAAGTCGTTGTCTGCCGTGAGGGCAGACAGGTTCACATTGCGCGGATCCGATTCGGCGCGCGAGCCGAACAGGTAGATGTCCCAGCGGAAGTTGGTCGCCGCGGCGACGTCGTTGCCTTCCTGCCAGCGGATGATGTGGCCGTTCGAGTTGCCCCACTGCGCCGTCCCGTTGACGCGCTTGTCGTTGTAGTGGCGCGGATTGGCGGCATCGAGCGCCGCCAGCGGCCGCAGCGCGGCATTGTTGTTGGTGAGGGTCATGTAGACCTGGCCGTTGACCGGGTCGACCGCGCCCCACTCCGGACGGTCCATCTTGGTGGCGCCGACGATGTCGGCCGCGATGCGTGCGTTGATGAGCACGTCGGCCTGGTCTGCGAAGGCGTAGGTCGTGTTGCTGGCCGTGAGCGCGCCCGCGCCGAAGCGCAGCTCGATCCACTCGCCGGTGCCGTCGGCATTGAACTTGGCGACGTAGAGCTTGCCGTTGTCGAGATACTTGTCACCTGCCGCCATGCCGCGGGTGGCATCCGCCGGATCCCAGTTGGCAGTGGAGACGAACTTGTAGATGTACTCGCCGCGCGAGTCGTCACCCGAATACCACACCAGCGGACGGCCGGCGACGACCGGGCCCGGCCACGCGCCTTCGTGCGCGAAGCGGCCGATCGCCGTGCGCTTCTTGGGCGTGGAGTCCGGGTTGAAGGGATCGATCTCGACCACCCAACCGAAGGTGTTGGCGACGTTGCGGTAGTCTTCGGCTGCCGCGGCGCCGATCACTTCCGCGTTCCAGCGGCCATACAGGTTGTCGGCCGTATCGGGGGCCATGGTCGCCCACAGCTCGCGGCCGGTGCCCGCGACGCCGTTGCGGCGGAAGTTCGCGAGCTCCTTGGGCGTGCGCTTCGGGTCGTCGGTTGCGGCAACGCGGCGGAAGTACCCGGCGTAGTTCTCCTCACAGGTCAGATACGTGCCCCACGGGGTGTAGCCGCCGGCGCAGTTGTTGACCGTGCCGCGCGTCATGGTGCCCTGCGGCGAGAACTTGGTGACCATCTGGGCGTTGCCAGCAGCCGGGCCCGAGATCGCCATCTGCGTCAGCGTGTGAACGCGGCGGTTGAGGCGCGAATCCTGCTTGTAGCTCCAGGCGCCATTGTTGGCGGCGCGCTCGACTTCAACCACCGAGACGCCGTGCACGTAGAACTCCTTCATCACCTCGTCGGCGACGGTGCGCTTCTGGTCGTTGCCGGTGCCGGTCGCCGTCACACCCGCCGGGTGCAGGAACGACGGCGTGATCGCTTCGTGGTTCATGACCAAGAGGCCGCGCGTGCTGCTGTTGGTCGAGTAGCGGCCGTTGGCGTCGGCGCCGAAGTAGACGATGGCGTCGTGGTGATCGCCGGCGCGCATGGCGTAGGTCGCGGCCGCGTCGGTGCCGTCATTTTTGTAGGCGGGAATATTGGCGGCCATCGGGTCGCCGAGGCGGAACAAAGGGCGGGCGGCATAACCCTCCGGGACGCTGACGGTGTCGGACAGGCTCTTGCCGACGGGACGGAAGCCGAGCGCGGTAGGACGCTTTGCGCCCGTACCAACGGGAGCAGCCGCGGGCGCAGCGTTCTGCGCCAGTGCGGCGCCGGTCGAGAGCATCGTGCCGCCGAGGAAGCTCACGGCGGCGGTCATCGCGATGCCCTTGAAGACTTCGCGGCGCGCCGGGTTCTCGAGGCGGTCGGCAATGACGTCGGTCATGCTGGCGTTGGCGGACGGGTTCAGGCTGACGTCGTCGTCCATGTCATTCATGGGTGTTCCCCTTGCGTTGGTTGCAGGGAACGCCGCATCCATGGATGCCGGCACGAAACCCCGCGTGTTTCTGATCGGGGGGACGTTTAGGCGACGGAAATGGCATGTGCGTTACGGACGCATGACCATTGCATGACTCCCGTGCGGCAATTCGGCGGTCACGCAACCGTAACAATGCCCGCGTACCAATCGCCGCCTGCGCGGGAGCGTTCGTTGCCCAGTCGTCGAAAGAATGTCCTATTCCTGTGCACCGGCAATTCGGCGCGCTCGATTTTGGCGGAAGCGCTGCTGAACCGCAGCGGCGGCCGCCGCTTTCGCGCCTATTCGGCCGGCAGCCATCCAAAGGGTGCCGTGCATCCGGCGGCGCTGGCGCTGCTCAAGAACCTTGGATTCGCCACGCGCCCGTTGCGCTCGAAAAGCTGGGACGTGTTCGCCGCCGAGGGCGCCGTGGAGATGGATATCGTCATCACGGTGTGCGACAGCGCAGCGGAAGAGGTCTGCCCGGTGTGGCCGGGCGCGCCGGTGACGGCGCATTGGGGAATTCCGGATCCTGCTGCTGTGCAGGGCGTCAGCGAGGACGTGGCGGCGGCATTCCTGCACACGTTCCACGCGCTGCGGGAACGCGTATCCGCGTTGACGTCGCTCTCAGCGACCGAACTGGACGGACCGCACCTTGCCGAACGGCTGCGGGCTGTGCATGCAACCGCTGCTGGGACCGCCTAGACGCGCTCCAGGCGCGGCCAAGCTTCCAGCATGAGCGCAGCGCCACGGCGGGCGCTCTTTGTCACGCCACGGTCGCCTTCGACCGCGGAGATGATGCTGCCCTTCAACAGCGCGTGCCACACCTTGCTGAAGCCGTCAGGATCGGCGAGGTCGAGTTCGGCCGCGAAGCGCTTCACCAACGTGCGGCAACTGCCCAAAGCTTCGGCCGCGGCGGCATGGATGGGCGTGCCCTGCGGCGCCTCGAGCACCGTACGGAGCAACGGACAGCCGGCGAACTCGCGCGGGCGAAACCAGTCTTCGAACGAATCGAACATCGCCAGCAGGCGTTCGGACGGTGTGGCGGCGCGGCGCAGAACATCAGCCTCGAGCCAGCCGGTCCAGCGCACGTTGCGCAGGTCGAGGAACGCCAGCACGAGGTCGTCTTTCGACGGGAAGTGCTTGTAGAAGCTCATCTTCGCGACGCCGGAATGTTGGACGATCGCATCAACGCCGACGGTGGCGATGCTGCTGCGCGAGAAGAGTTCATAGGCAGCCTCAAGCACTCGCTCGCGAGCTCCCGGCTTTGTCTTGACGGCTTCTACGGAGGAGGACGGCACGGAATCCGCTCTTTTGCGTTGGGCCGGCGCCAAACAAGCGCGGCCCCGGATAGAGAATTAAGTGGCCGGTATCGCGGCTAAGGCGTCCACACCGGTCTAATGCCCTCCTAAGTCCATCTTATTGCGCCGCGAAGCAATTCGTGCGTCCACGTATGGACAGACTATTCTGTATTAGATGGGCGCGCGGGGTCTGGCCGCACCAAAGGGTGGACGGGGCGCCCACTCACGCCCTACGTAGTCTCCCCGCATCGGAAGGAGCGGTCGGTCATGGCCAAGAAGGACAAGAACAAGCGCGGACAGACCGAAAACGTGCTGTTCGACGTGCTGTACGAAGACGGCAGCCGCACCTCGAACCGCAAGGTGCCCGGCGTCGAGCTGGGCCGGCCGGACGAGCAGGAAGCCCTGCGCACCGCGATCGAGGCACAGGACGCCAAGATCGCCGAAATGTCGGGCATGTCGCGCGGACGCATCAAGAGCGTCACCCGCTCGAAGTAGGGAGCTCCTCGCTCAGCTCTTTTCGTCCAGCAGCTTGGCGATCGCGGCCGAATCGGGCTGCGAGAGGATGAGTTGCGAGCGGCGCGTCACTTCCTCGATGTCCACGCCCCGCACCCGTTGCTTGACGCGCGCCAGACCGCTCGGGCGCATCGAAAAATCGCGCAAGCCAAAGCCGAGCAACAGCGCGGTGTAGCGCGGGTCGCCCGCCATCTCGCCGCACAGAGCGATGGGCACGCCTGCCGCTTGCGCACCCTGGATCGCCGTATAGATCAGCTGCAGCACCGCTGGATGCAGCGGGTCGTATAGATCGGCCACGTGCTCGTCGCCGCGATCGATGGCGAGCGTGTACATGGTGAGGTCGTTGGTGCCGAGCGACAGGAAATCGGCAGCGGCGGCGATCGAGCGCACGGCGAGTGCAGCCGCCGGAATCTCGATCATGGCGCCGAGCGGCGGCATCTTGTCGGGCACGCGCACCTTGGCCTTCTTCAGGCGCCCGTACACCTTGTGCAGCACGGCGCGCACGCGCACGAGTTCGCTGGCCGTGCTGACCATGGGCAACAGAATGCGCACCGGCCCCAGCGCCGCGACGCGTAGGATGGCGCCGAGCTGCGCCTCGAGAAGGGGCTTGTGCTTCAGCGACAGACGGATGGCACGCAGGCCAAGGGCGGGATTGGGGCCGGTCGGCAGCTTGTCGCGCAGGGCGGGGCTGAGCTTGTCGCCGCCGAGATCGAACGTACGGATGGTGACGGGCTTGCCGTTCATGGAGACGACAAACGGGCGCATCAACTCGAACTGTTCCTGCTGGTTGGGCAGATCGTCGCGGTTCATGAACAGGAATTCGGTGCGCAACAGGCCGATGCCTTCGGCACCGGCGCGCACGGCGAGTTCCACTTCGAGCGGAAGTTCGACGTTGGCCTGCAGCGCGACTTTGGTGCCGTCGAGCGTAACGGCGCGGAGCGTACGCAGCCGGTCGAGTACGGCACGTTCGCGCTGCAGCCGGCGGCGCTCCTTGGCGTAGCGCGCCAGCGTCGCCTCGGTCGGATTGATGACGACGCGGCCCGTGGTTCCGTCCACGACCAGCATCTGGCCGGCCTCGATTTGCTCTTCGAGATTGGCGATGCCGAGCACGGCGGGCAGGCCCAGCGAGCGGCCCATGATGGCGGTGTGGCTTTCCGGACCGCCGTAGGCCGCCGCGAACCCGCCGATGCGCTCCGGATCCATCAGCACGGTGTCGGCCGGCGTGATCGACCGCGCAATGATGATCGAGCCCTTGGGCAGGTCGGCGAAGCCGGCGTACGGCGTGTTGGTAAGGCGCCGGATGATGCGCACGCCGACGTCCTGAATGTCCTGCGCACGGCCGGCGAGATACGCATCGGGCAACTGCGCGAACTCTTCTTCGATGCGCCCGGTTTCGAACTGCACCGCCGCTTCGGCGTTCACGCGTTCGGTGGCGATGCGCTCGTCGACGCGGCGGATGAGGCGCGACGACGACAGGATTTGCAGGCTGGCTTCCAGCAGGAAGCCCATTTCCTCGGCCGAGGCGCCCGACAGCTTGGACGCGCGGTGCTGCAACTTGCGCAACTGTTTGATGGAGGCGTCCACCGCGTCGGCGAAACGCTTGCGCTCGTCGGCGATGCCGGAGGCTGGAATCTTGTATTCGCGGACGCGCAGGCGGCCCGTTTCGATGACGTGCGCCGGTCCGATGGCGACACCCGCGGCGACGCCAAGACCCTGCAGCACGCGCTCGGGCAACGGAGAGGGCGGGACGTCGTCGGACATGTCTCGCTCCTAGATCTCGCCCATGTCGCCGCGTGACAGCAGGCTGATCATCGCCTCCAGCGCGCGCTGGGCTTCACGGCCCGTTGCGGCGAGATCGAGCTGGGTGCCCGGCGTGGCGGCCAGCATCAAAAGGCCCAGAATGGAATCGGCACCCACCGTCTCGCCGTCCTTGGTGACGGTCACGCGCGCGTCGAACGTCGCGGCAAGCTTCACCACCTTGGCCGCCGCGCGCGCGTGGATGCCGCGGACGTTGCCGACAATCACCGTGGCGCGCAGGGCGTCGGTGCGCTCGTTCGAGTCCCCGGTCACGCGGCTACAGCAGGTCGTCTGGCACGCGTTGCGTGCCGGGGTCGAGCTCGCGGTGGCGCACGAGGACGCTGTCGCCGTTCGCGCGCAGGTGCGCCGCAAGCTTCTCGGAGACGAACACCGAGCGATGGCGGCCGCCGGTGCATCCCACAGCGATGGTCAGATAGCTTTTGCCCTCTTCGCGGTAGCTCGGCAGCAGACGGCCGATCAAACCGGTGAGGGATTCGAAGAACGGCGCGAAATCGATGTCCTGCTCGATGTAGCGCGCCACCGGGGCATCCTGGCCGGTGCCCGGGCGAAGAGAGTCGACGTAGTGCGGGTTGAGCAGGAAGCGCACGTCGAACACGAGGTCGGCCTCGCGCGGCAGGCCTTTGCCATAGGCGAACGAGACGATGGAGATGGTGAGGCCATGCCGGCCGCTGGGCGCGAAGCGGCGCTCGAGCTGGCGGCGCAAATCGGCGGCGTTGATGTTCGACGTATCGATGACGAGGTCGGCAACCTCGCGCACCGGCGCCAACAGCTGGCGTTCGTGGCGGATGCCGTCCATCACCGGCCGATCCGGCGCGAGCGGGTGCGGGCGGCGCGTTTCGCTGAAGCGGCGCGCGATCACGTTCGAGTCGCAATCGAGAAACACGATCTTCAGGTCGAGATCGGGACGCGCCCGCAGCGGCTCCACCTCCCGCGAGAACGAATCGGCGTGGAAGTCACGCGTGCGGATATCCACGCCGACGGCCAGCGATTCGCGCGGCGTCGAAGACGTACCCGGCCACAGCAGGCGACCAAGGAAGGCGATCGGCAAGTTGTCGATCGCCTCAAAGCCGACGTCTTCCAGGATGTTGAGGGCGCTGGATTTGCCGGCGCCCGACATGCCGGTGACGATCACGACCTGGGTCTTGGTGGAAGCGGGCTGCATCGCGCGCACACTGGGGGCGGCCAACACTTCGTTGCTCATGCAGGGACCGGAGCCGATGCCATCACGGCGCGCACGCGCGCGGCCGCCGACGGCGCGCTAGGATCGAGGTGGAACAGCGGCACGGTGGCGTCCTCGTAGCGCCAGGACTGCGGCACTGGCAGGCGTTCGGAGGCGCGTTCCAGCCGGAAGACGGCCGCCAGGGGCACCGCACCTTTGCGCGGGTGCACCGGCAACAGGCCGATGCCGCGCACCTCGAGGAGCGCAGGCAGGCCGGCGGGCGCGCGGGCCAGCATCTGCCCCGCCTGGACCGTGAGCTCGACGCGGTCGTCGGCCACCAGCTCGGCGCCCTGGTCGAGTAGGCGCAGGGCGAGGTCGGACTTGCCGCTGCCGGACGGACCAAGGAGGAGCGCCCCGGCGCCGCCGAGCGCGATGCAGGTGCCGTGAATCGAAGAGGCCATGGCGGGCCTACTCTAGCGGAAGTGTGACGACGAAGCGTGCCCCGCGCACGATGGCCTCATCGTCCGGCTTGCCCGGCGCGAGCCGGTTCTGCGCCTGGATGGTGCCGCCATGCGCCTCGACGATCTGCTTGGAGATCGACAGGCCGAGGCCCGAGTGCATGCCAAAGGGCTCGTTCTCGGGCCGCAGCGAATAGAAGCGCTCGAACACGGCGGAAAGCTTGTCGGGCGGCACGCCGGGGCCTTGGTCTTCCACGGCGAGCTCAGCCATGGGGCCGGCCTTATGCACCGTGACGCGGATGGTGCCGCCGGGCGGATTGAACGACACGGCGTTGGCCAGGAGGTTGCGCAGAACCTGGCCGATGCGGCTTTCGACGCAACGCACCAGCACGGGCCCATCGCTTTCGACCACAAAGGTCATGCCGCTGGCCGCCTGGGTGACGCGCTGGGTGTCCACGAAGGTGCGCACCAGCAGCACGAGATCGACCACGTTCATCTCGGAGCGCGCGAGTTCGGCGCCGACGCGGCTGGCCTCCGAGATGTCGGTGATGAGACGGTCGAGACGACGTACGTCGGCGACGATGATCGACAGCAGTTTCTGCGCCCGCTCGGGGTCCTGAATCTTGGGCAGGATCTCGACCGCGCTGCGGATGCTGGAGAGCGGATTCTTGATCTCGTGCGCGACGTCGGCCGCGAACGCCTCGATGGCATCCATGCGGCTGTAGAGCGCGTCGGTCATATCGCGCAATGCGCCCGAAAGGTCGCCGATCTCGTCGCGGCGGAAGGTGAAGTCCGGGATAGGGGTGCGGCGGCCGGAACGGATGCGCGTGCGGTGTGCCGCCGCGGCCAGGCGGCGGATCGGCCGCGCGATGGTGCTGGACAGATAGAGCGACATCAGCACCGTGACGGCGAGCGCGAGACCGAACACCTGCAGGATGGCGATGCGCACGTCGCGCACCTTTTCTTCGATGTCGTCGGCCTCGACGGTGAGCATGAGGGCGCCGAGCACGCGCTTGAAGCGCTGCACCGGCACCGCCACCGAGATCAACATGGTGCCGTCCGACAGGCGGCGCAGCGCAGTCTCGGTCTCTCCGGCAACGGCGCCGCCTACTTCCGGATAATCGGTCACGAGCTGCACCGCGTTCTCGCGGTAGAGCGGCAGCGACTGCGTCGGGCCGGCGCGCAGCACCCAATCGCTGAAGCGTGCCCACACGCGCTGCGGCAGCGCCTCGGCGCCCGGCTCGGGCAGCGTTTGCGCACGTACGGCGAGTGCGGCAGGGCCCAGCCCCTGGCTGTCGGCCACCAGGAATCCGTCGGCATCAAACAGGCGCGCGCGGCTGGCGCCGGTGCTGGCCAGGCGGCGCACGAGCTGGCGCGCAACTTCGCGGTCGAACTGCAGCGTTTCGGGTGGCGTTGCGCTTTCGCCGAGCGCGGCGGCGATGATGGCGCCCTCGGCCATCAAGCTGCCGATCTTAGTTTCCACGAGGCCTTCGCGGTACTGGCCGAGGAACAGCGCGCCGCCCAGCAGGATGCCGAGCGCAGGCACGTTGAGCGCCAGGATGCGGATGGTCAGCGGCGACGGCAACCAGCGCGGACGGCGCCGCGGCGCGGACCGCACCGGCGCCGCCTTCGCCCGCGCCGTCGAACGGGCGGGAGAGATGCTGCCGTGAACTTCGCTGACCATGTGCAAGCCGCGGCGCCGCTAGGCGCTGGGCGGACCCTGCTCGCTGTAGCGGTAGCCGACGCCGTACAGCGTCTCGATGCTCGAGAACTCGGGGTCCACTTCGCGGAATTTCTTGCGCAGGCGCTTGATGTGGCTGTCGATGGTGCGATCATCGACGTACACGTTGTCGTCGTAGGCGACATCCATCAACTGGTCGCGGCTTTTGACGTGGCCGGGCCGTTGCGCAAGCGCGCGCAAAATCAAGAACTCGGTGACGGTGAGCGCGACCTCGCGGCCGCGCCAGATGCAGCGGTGGCGCACGGGGTCGAGCATGAGGTCGCCGCGCACCAGCGGCTTGTCGTTCGGGTCCTCGCTGCCTTCGGGCACGTTGACCGCGGCGCGGCGCAACACGGCGCGGATGCGTTCGATCAGCAGGCGCTGCGAGAACGGCTTCCGCACATAGTCGTCAGCGCCCATCTTGAGACCGAGCGCTTCGTCCACTTCATCGTCCTTGGACGTGAGGAAGATTGCCGGCACGTCGGAGATGCGGCGCAGGCGGCTCAACAGCTCGATGCCGTCGAGGCGCGGCATCTTGATGTCGAGCACGACGAGGTCGGCGGGCTTCTGGGTAAGCTGCCGCAGGGCCTCGGCCCCGTCGGTGAAACAGCGTACCTTGAAGCCCTCGGCCTCCAGTGCCATGGACACAGAGGTCAGAATGTTGCTGTCGTCGTCTACCAGAGCGATGGTGTGCGGCACGGTCTCCCCCTGCAAGGCAGCCGGCTCGGGTTGAGGCAGGAAAGTATACACGCGTAAGACGTGGTTCTGGCTGGAGGAGCGCAGGGCTTTCTGGCCGTTCCCGGGCACGGCAAGGCCCTAGATTCCCCGAAGATTTGGGCCGCCGTGGGGCAAAAGGCCAGAAATCAGCAGGAATACTTGGTCAGCATGAACAATCCCCCGCCCAAGGCAGCCGATACCGACCCCCTGCCCCGCGAGGTGCGCCAACTGATGCGGGGCCGTGCGGTGGCCACCCTGGCGACCAGCCTTCAGGGTGCGCAGGGCTGGCCTTATGCATCGCTGGTGCTGGTGGCAGCGGGGCTGGATGCAACGCCTTTGCTGCTGATCTCCAAGCTGGCGGAGCACACCAAGAACATTGCCGCCGATCCGCGCGTCTCGATCCTGTTCGATGGGACCGAGGGGGCGCAGAGCCGCCTAGCGGCGGCGCGCGCCACGGTGCTGGGTCGCGCAGTACCGGCCGCGGGCAACGCCGAGGCACTGGCGCGATACATTGCCCGGCATCCGGAAGCGCAGGCGTACGTCGGGTTCGCCGACTTTGGCCTCTTCGAGGTGCAGGTCGAGCGCGCCCACCTGGTGGCCGGCTTTGGCCGTATCCACTGGGTGGACGGCAAGGACATCCTGCTGCCGCGCGCCGCCTTGGCGGGATTTGCCGAGGCGGAGGCCGAAGCCATCGCCCTGGCCAGCCGCGAACCCGAAATGGTGCGGCAGTTGACGGCAAACCTGCCGCCGGCCGAATGGCACATGACGGGCTGTGACCCGGACGGTTGCGATCTGCGCGCCGGCAGCGAGGTGGCGCGCCTGACGTTTGCGCAGACGGTGACGCGGGCGGCGGACCTCGCCCACGCCCTGCGCCAGCTCTCTCAGGGCCGGACGATGGGTCCCGGGGCGTAGGCTTCGCCGCGGATCATGTCGGGCGTGGCCGTGGTGCCGAACGCGGCGATGTTGATGCGGTCGATGTATTCGTCGGCCTCGACGTCGTGGTGCACGACATGCAGCTCATCGGCGTAGTGGCGGAGAATCGCCTCCAGCTCGAGCTTGTCCTGGCTGTCGGCCTTGGTCGCTTCCAGCATGTAGAGCGCCTTACGCGCCCACGGATCGCCCTCCGGATGGCGGAACAGCCCGGCCAGCGCATGGGCATAGATGATGTAGCTTTTGCCGGTCTCGAGGCTGTTCGGGCCCAGATTCGCCTCCAGAATCGTGATGCTGCGGCGCGCCAGCGGTACCGCCTGGGCGTGCTGCCGCTGCGTGTAGGGCAGGCCCCAGGGCGTGTTGTCGGTGCGGGCGAGCGCGTAGGCCAGGCGGGCGAGCAGGATGCCGACCTCGGTGGCGCCGGGCCCCAGCTTGGCCTCGGCCGCCGCCAGTTGGGCCTTCAGGTCATCGACCGCGGCACCCAGCAGCCCCTCGTTCAGCGGGGCATAGCGGGTCGGCGCCCAGGTGGTGGCCGGGGCGGCCGTCTGGGCGGCCGCGCCAAGCGGCAGCAGTACACCAAAGAGGACGGAGAGAAGGCGGAGCCGCATGGCCGGCGCAGCTTTCCATGGCGGGAGGGGTCCGTCCAGGCGCCCCGGCCTTGGACGCGATCACGGCTTTTGGCGGGCCTGGGCGGTCGTTGCCCTGGCACGGATCGTGTATAATCGCGAGGCGGGGGGCTACGTTTACCTATGTCGATCGCTACCCTTTTAGGGTTCCTAGCGGCTATCGCGATCATCTTTCTCGCGATCATCGAAGTCACGAGCGACTTCGGTGCGTTCTTCCACCTTTCCGGCGTTCTGCTGGTGTTCGGTGGCACGCTGGCCGCGGCGTTCATGGGCTACGAGTTTCGCTACGTCATCCAGGCGCTGTCTGCCGTGGGCGGACTGTTCATCAAGGGTAAAGCCGACCGCCGCTTGTTGACGGTCGAGACCGGCAAGATCATCCGCTGGGGCTACCTGGTGAAGAAGAGCGGCCTCGTGGCGCTCGAGAAAGAGATCAAGGGCGCCAAGAACCAGGATCACTTCCTGAACTACGGCATTGAGCTCGTGATCACCGGCTATTCCGGCGACGAAGTGCGCTCGATGCTGGGCGCAGCATCCACCGGCGCATTCCAGCGCAACACGGCGCCGGTCGAGATCTTGAAATCGATGGCGGGCAACGGCCCGGCCTTCGGCATGGTCGGCACCCTGGTCGGCCTCGTGGTCATGTTGCAGTCGCTGCAAAGCAACCCCGAAGGCATCGGCGAAGGCTTCGCGGTCGCCATTCTGGCAACGCTCTACGGCGTGATCAGCGCGCGCATGATCTTCATGCCGGCGTCTTCGAAACTGCTGCAGAAGGAATCGATCCTGCGGTTCCGCAACCTCCTGCTCTCGGAAGGCTTTGCGATGCTCGCCGATCAGAAGAGCCCGCGGTACATCCAGGACCGCATGAACAGCTACCTCGACCCCGCCATCCACTATCACATCGACCAGAAGAGCGGCGGCGGTAAGGGCAAGAAGGCCGCCTGATGAGTGGCGGCGGCGCAAGCATGCCTCCCGAAGCTCCGCATCAGGCGGAGGAAGAGGAAGGCTGGCTGCTGAGCTTCGCGGACCTGGTCGTCAACATGATGGCCTTGTTCCTGGTGCTGTACTCCCTGTCGGATCCGGACCCGGGCAAGTTCGAGACGGCGGCCGCTTCCATCACGCAGGCGTTCACCACCAAGGAGCTACCCCCGCCGCCGCCGACTCCGTTCCAGCAGCTGGTGCAGCAGATGAACCAGCAGCTGGTGGACGCCGGCATCGAAGTGGAGGGCGCCGACGCGCAGGTGAACCGGCGCGGCACGACCTTCGAGTTCAAGACCGGTGAGATGTTCGCGACCGGTGGCGCCAACATCCTGCCGGCGGCCGAGCCGCTGCTCGACCGCGTGGCGCAGAACCTGTTGTTCCTCGGCATCCAGAACTACCGCATCGACATCGAAGGCCACACGGACGACGCCCCGATCAACACGCCGCAGTTCCCGTCGAATTGGGAACTGTCGTCGGCGCGCGCCGCGGCAGTGGCGCGCTTCCTGATCGGCCGCGGCATCAAGCCGGACCGCATCAGCGTGATCGGCTATGCCGAAACCAAGCCCAAGGTCCCGAACCGCGACCCGGCCGGCAACCCGATCCCCGAGAACCGGCAAGAGAACCGCCGCGTGATGGTACGCGTCGAGCGCTAGGCGCGCCCGTGTCGTCGAGCCGCAACAGCTGCCGGCCGACGTAGTGACGATGAACTCGCGGGGGTGCGCCTCCCGTCGCGCAACGGCGAGCCGAAGCGGCTGACCGTGATCGGCGTGGAGTACCAACCCGAGGCGCATGGCATCGATCGCTGAGGCCGACTAGGCTCTGCGCCATGCAGGACCACGGACTGAAAGCAATGCTGCGCGACCTCGACGCGGACGCGTTCACCGGCGACGTTTGGCGCGTCACCGAGGCCGGCCGGGACCCGACCGAAGCGAGCGATGCACCCGGCCGTTGGGACACCGGCATGGCGACGGTGTACCTGTCGCTGTCGCCAGAAGGCGCCATCGCCGAATTCCGCCATGCGATCGGCCCGGAAGGGACCCCGCGGATGGTGCTGCACCACCTGCACGTGCGGGCGCGCTCGACGCTGACCTTGGGCTACGAGGTGCTGTCGTACCTCGGCGTGCCGCAGGAGGAGTATGCGGAGACGAAGCGCACGCGCTGCCAGGAGATCGGGGCGCTGGCGGCCTCCCTCGGCTTCGACAGCATCGTCTCGCCCAGCGCGCGCTGGAACGCGCAGAACCTTGTACTGTTCCTGCCGAACGCCGACGACGACGCGCTGAGCGTTGTGCGCTCGGACGAGCTGGCGGCGAGCGGGTTGGACGTGAACTAGCGGAAGATACCGCGCGGGGACGAAAGGCCTAGTGCGCCTCGTCCCAGTTGTCGCCGGCACCGGTCTCGACCGTGAGGGGCACGTCCAAGTGTGCCGCACCGCTCATCGTCTTCTTGGCAAGCTCCATCAGCGCGTCGACCTCGCCCACCGGCGCCTCAAACAACAGTTCGTCGTGTACCGACAGCAGCATGCGCGACTTCATGCGGCTTTGTTCGAGCGCGCGGTGCATGCGCACCATGGCGCGCTTGAGGATATCGGCGGCCGTACCCTGCAGCGGCGCGTTGATGCTGGCGCGTTCGGAGAACGAGCGCACCGCGTGGTTCTTGTCGTGGATGCCCGGCACATGGATGCGGCGGCCGAATTCTGTTTCGACGTAGCCGTTCTTCTTGGCGATGTCCTTGGCGCGATCCATGTAGGCGCGGATGCCGGGATAGCGCTCGAAGTACGCCTCGATGTAGCGGCCGGCATCGCCGCGCGGGATGCCGAGCTGGCGCGCCAGGCCGAACGCCGAGATGCCGTAGATGATGCCGAAGTTGATCGCCTTGGCGCGGCTGCGCGTTTCGCGGTCGAGCCTGTCGAGCGGAATGCCGAACACCTGGCTCGCGGTGAGCGCGTGGATGTCGATGCCCTTGGAGAAGGCTTCCTTGAGCGCATCAATGCGCGCGACGTGCGCGAGCAGCCGTAGCTCGATCTGCGAATAGTCGGCCGACACCAGCTTGTGGCCGCGCGGAGCGACGAAGGCGCGCCGGATGCGGCGGCCCTCTTCTGTGCGGATCGGGATGTTCTGCAGGTTCGGCTCGGTGGACGCGAGGCGCCCCGTGGCGGCGCCCGCCATGAGGTACGACGTGTGAACGCGTCCCGTACCGCGGTCGATCTGGCCGCCGAGGGTGTCGGTGTACGTGGACTTCAGCTTCGAGACTAGGCGCCAGTCGAGGATCTTCTCGGGCAGCGGGTGACCTTCGGCGGCGAGTTGTTCGAGCGCGTCGGCATCGGTGCTCCACGCGCCCGTGCGCGTCTTGCGGCCGCCGGCGAGACCCATCTCGTCGAACAGTATTTCGCCGAGCTGCTTCGGCGAGCCGATGTTGAACTCATGGCCGGCGAGCCGGTAGATTTCGTGCTCGACCGCTTCCATGCGCGCGCCGAAGTCTTTCGACAGTGCAGCAAGCGCCTCGGGATCGACGCGCACGCCGGCGCGCTCCATTGCCAGCAGCACCGGCACGAGCGGGCGTTCGATCGTCTCGTAGACACGGACGAGCTTTTCCTTCACCAACCGACGGCGCAGGCAATCGTGCGAGCGCAGGACCGTATCGGCCAGCGCCCCGGCGTACGCGGTGGCGCCATCGACCGGCACTTCGGCGAACGCGATCTCGTTGCGGCCGGAGCCGGTGAGCTCCTTGCGCGGTTTGGGCCGCAGGCTGAGCTCGCGGTCGCAGATATCTGCATGGCCATGCTCGTCGCGGCCGCCGCCGAGCACGAACGACAGCAACAGCGTGTCGTCGATCGGCCCAACCTCGATGCCGTAGCGGCCGAAGAGTTTCATCGCGCTCTTGGCGTCGTAGAGCACTTTGAGTACCGACGCGTCCTCCAGCAGCGGCTTCAGGATTTCCAGCGCCTCGTCGAGCGGAAATGATGATGGACGATCGGCCGGACCGTCGATGTCGAGAGTTGTCTGCTTGCGCGCGCCGAGCGGCGCGTACCAGGCGACGCCCGTGTGCGTCGACAGCGCGATGCCAACGATGTCGCCGTGCATCTCGTCGGGCGGGTCGGCCTCGACGTGGACCGCGACGATGCCCTGCCCGCGCGCCTCGTCCGCCAGCGCCACAAACTGCTCGAGCGACGTCACCGTGCCATAGCGCGTGACCACGGCCGGGCGGGTGGTGGGGCCGGGCAACGGCGACGGCGGGAGCGAGTAGTCGGGCACCGGCGCCAGCGCGGTGACCCCGGCCGCCTTCGCCACCATGGCGCGATCGGTGCCGTAGCGCGCGCGCAGGCGCGTCACCAGGTTGCCGAACTCCATGTCCTCGAGGAACGGGAACAGCGCCGTGGGATCGGGATCACGCACGACGAGGTCGGCCAAGCCGTGCTGCAGCGGAACGTCGTCGCGCAGGCGGATCAGCTCACGGCTGAGGCGCGCATTCTCGGCGTTCTGCTGGATGGCCTCGCGCCGCTTGGGCTGCTTGATCTCGGCGGCGCGCGCCAACAGCGTGTCGAGGTCGCCGTATGCCCCAAGCAGTTCGGCCGCAGTCTTTGGCCCGATGCCCGGCACGCCGGGAACGTTGTCGCTCGTGTCGCCGACGAGGGCGAGCAGGTCGGTGAGCATGGGCGGCGCGACGCCGAACTTCTCGCGCACTTCGGCCTCGCCGATCGGGCGATCCTTGAGCGGATCGAGCATGCGCACGCCCGGCCGGATGAGCTGCATCAGGTCTTTGTCGGACGAGACGATGACGACGTCGTAGTCCGCCTCGCGCGCGAGGCGCGTGTAGGTGGCGATGAGGTCGTCAGCCTCGAAGCCTTCCTGCTCGATCGACGGCAGGTTGAATGCCTTCACCGCCTGGCGAATGAGCGGGAACTGCGGCTTCAGGTCGTCGGGCGGCGGCGGGCGGTGCGCCTTGTACGCAGGGTACAGGTCGGCGCGGAAGGTCTTGCGGCTGGCATCGAACAGCACCGCCATGTGTCCGGCGCCGCCCTGGTACGGGATGTCGGCCAGCAGCTTTTGCAGCATGTTGCAGAAGCCGTAGACGGCGCCCATGGGCATGCCGTCGCGCTTGCGCGTGAGCGGCGGCAGCGCGTGATAGGCGCGGAAGATGTAGCCGGAGCCGTCCACCAAATAGAACGGCACGCCGCCGCTTGCCGGCGCAGCCTGCGCCGGCTTGGGTGCGGCCTCGGGCGGCGGCGCGTCGGATGTGGGTTTCGGAGCGTTCGGCATGGCCGCCTTTATACGGCGCTTCACCGCTTGGCCGAAGTGCGACGCGGCGCCTAGGTGGCGGTGCGCCGCGCGTGCAGCGTTTGGGCCTTCTCGCGCCAGCGCCGCGACAGCGCGCCGTCGGCGGCCAGTGCCGCGATGCGTGCGGAGTCGATGCCATCCGCGTGCAGGATGTCGATGGTTTCGACCAGCGTGAAGCTGCCGCGCGTCTCCAGCGTGAACTCGTCGTTGGCGCGCACTTGGCCTTCGCGCAACACGCGCAGGTACATGCCCGTGCGCTTCGACGCCAAAAAGCGATCGACGAACGAGGGATCCTTCATGCGCAGGGCGAGCGTGGCGCAGGGCAGGCGCGGCTGCGTCACCTCGAGCAGGGCGGTGCCGGCGCGATAAATGTCGCCGATGCGCACCTGGGATTCGTGAAGCGTAGTGAGGGTGAGGTTTTCGCCGAGCGCGCCGAACACGAAGTCGTCGCGCTCTTCCTCGCGCCGCCATTCGGCGTAGTGCTCGGCGGAGTAGGCGTACACCGCGTTGTCGGGGCCGCCGTGATTCTCCTGGTTCGCCTGGGCGTCGCCAACGATACCGCCGAAAGTGACGCTGACCGGCGCGGTCACCGGCGT
>CAIVPW010000056.1 GCA_903907895.1 uncultured Alphaproteobacteria bacterium | reverse complement strand
GCTGGTCGAGCAGGCTGCCGAGGCCTTCGAATGGTGGCGCGGGGTGCGTCCGCAAACGCAGGCGTTGATTGAACGGCTGTCGGTTCCGCTGACCTGAGCGGCATCACTGATCCAAAGGCGCGAAACCTATGAAGCGGGCAACGGAGTTCGAGACCACCGGCAGGAAGTCTGGCAGCGTTTTCGGTGCGGCGGCGCGCATCGCGCACGCCGCCGCCTTCGCACCTGGGCAGATAGCGGACATGGGACGGTTCGCTTGAAGACCATACGCTGGGGGATGCTCGGCTGCGGCGAAGTCGCCGAAACTAAGAGCGGTCCGGGCCTGACCGGCGCGGCAAACTCGCGCCTGGTCGCGGTTGCCGACCGCAACCCCGGGCGGGCGGAGAGTTTCGCCCGGCGCCACGGCGTTGCGCGCTGGCATGACGATGCCGAGGCCATCATCGCCGCACCCGACATCGATGCGGTCTATGTGGCGACTATGACCGAGTCGCACCGCGACTTCGTTCTGCGCTGCGCCGCGGCCGGCAAGCCGGTACTCACCGAAAAGCCGATGGCAATGGACTACGCGGGCGCGCTGGAAATGATCGCGGCCTGCCGCCGGGCGGGCGTGCCGTTGTGGGTCGCCTACTACCGGCGGGCGCTGCCGCGATTCCTGAAGGTCCGCGACCTCGTGCGGGACGGTGCGATCGGCCCGGTGCGGATGGTGATTACGCGGCACTTCCAGCGCATTCCGACACCCGAGGCCATGCGCGGCCCGTTCTGGGGCTGGCGGCTCGACCCGGCACGCTCCGGCGGCGGCATCTTTTTCGAAGCCGTCGGCCACACGCTCGACATCCTCGATTTCATCCTCGGTCCCATCGCGTCCGCACGCAGCTTTGCCGACAACCAGGCCGGCGTCTATCCGCCGGAAGACGCGGTCACGGCGACGTTTCGCTATGCCTGCGGCGCCCTGGGCAGTGGGTCATGGTGTTTCACCGCCGATTACGACGACGAATGCAACGAAATCATCGGCGCCACCGGCCGCATCCGCTTCTCGACGTTCCCGCCGCTTGGCCCCCCGGCCGGGCGGCCACCGTTGCCGATCCAGCTGATCCGCGGCGAGTCGGTCGAGGAATTCCCGATTGCCGACCCCCCCTTTGTGCACCAGCCGCTGCTCCAGACCATCGTCGACGAGATGAACGGGCAGGGTCATTGCCCCAGCACCGGCGAATCGGCGGCCCGCACCGCGCGGGTGATCGAAGATTGCCTTGCCGAATTCAATACGGGGCGCGCCGGCAGACGCCAGACTGCATCGCGCCCCGCCCCTTGACCAGGAGACGACCATGAGTGACCTTGCCGCTGCGGCGGCGTTCCGGTATTGCCGGCTGGAGAAGGATGGCGCCATCCTGATCATCATCATCGAGCGTCCCGAAGTTCTCAACGCGCTGAACGAGGAAGCGCATTTCGAACTGAACCGGGCCTTCGACCTCTACGCCGCCGCGACCGACCTGCGGGTGGCGATCATCACCGGCGCCGGCGAGCGGGCCTTTTGCGTGGGCACCGACCTCAAGGCGCTCGCGCTGCGCGGAGACTATGCGTATCCGCCGGGAGGCTTCGGGGGAATCACCAAGCGCTTCGACCTGTGGAAGCCGGTGATCGCCGCAGTGAACGGACTGTGTCTGGGCGGCGGCCTGGAAATCGTCGCCGCCTGCGACCTCGCGATCGCCTCGGAGCACGCGGAGTTCGCGCTGCCGGAGCCACGGGTCGGACTCGCGGCGCTCGGCGGCGGCGCGCTGCAGCGCCTGGCGCGCCAGATGCCGATGAAGGAGGCGATGGGGCTGGTGCTGACGGCCAAGCGCATTGCCGCGGACGAGGCGCGCAGGATCAGCCTGATCAACGAAGTCGTGCCGCGCGGAACGGCACTCGCGCGCGCGCTGGCGATCGCCCGCGACATGCTCGAGTGCGCGCCGCTTTCGCTGGAGGCGTCGAAACAGGTCCTGCACCAGAGTGTCGCCGAGCCCGATCTGGCGGCAGCGATGCGCCGCCTTTACCCGGCCGCCGAACGCATGCTGGCCAGCGAGGACGCCATCGAGGGCCCGCGTGCGTTCGCCGAAAAGCGCAAGCCGCGCTGGCAGGGGCGCTGAAGGCCGGGGCATGAATCCTGTCAGCTGGGACGTGCTGGGTACGGCGGCGATCGCGAAGTCCCGCTTCATTCCGGCCATGCAGGGCGCCGACAGCGCCCGCCTCGTCGCCGTTGCCTCGCGCGATGCGGACAAGGCGCAGGCCGTCGCGGGGGCGTTCGGCAGCCTTGGCTTCAGGCACGCGCCGGATTTGCGGCCGTGCGTCAGGCCGCAGACTTCGACCTGACGCGCGTGGGACTCGCCTGCATGAAGAGCTTCGCGCAGACGTCGCGCAGCCAGCGGATGCCGGGATCGTGGTGGTAGCGCGTATGCCAGTACTGCTTGACCGGAAAGCTGGGGACCTTCACCGGGCAGGGAAAGACCCGGACCGATCCGGCCCTGGCGAGTTCCTCGCCGATGATGCGCGGAACGGTGGCGATCAGGTCGGTAGACGAAACGATCGCCGTGACCCCGAGGAATCCAGGCAGTTCGAGCTGCACCCGGCGGTTGATGCGCTGGCTCTTCAGGGCGCTCTGCAGCATCGGGTAGCTGGCCGAGGACAGGATGCCGATGTGCGCCTCCTCCCTGTACGCGCGCCCAGTGAAGGTCGAACCGATACGCGGGTGCTTCGCGTTGACCAGGCAGATGAAATCCTGCATGTACAGCTGCTGTGCGTAAAAGCCCGCCCCGAGCCCGGGAACGAATCCCAGCGCAAGGTCGGCATCGCCCGATTCCAGCATATGCGCGGTCGCAGCGGAAATCGGCAACGCGTCCAGGCGCACCTCGGAACCGGAGGCGCGCATCACGGCCAAGAGCCGCGGCAGCATCGTGACGTGGCTGGCGTCGGTCATGCAGATGCGAAAGTTGCGAAATGCTGACGTTGGATCGAACCCCGGCGTGTCGCCGGACAGCCGCCGCAGCAGCGCGAGCGCCTCGCGCACCGGACCGATCAGCGCGTCCGCGCGCGGCGTGGGCCGCATGCCGGTTGAGGTGCGCACGAACAGCGGGTCGTGCCATTCGTGACGGAGCTTGGCCAGCCAGATGCTGGCCGTGGGCTGGCTCAGGTCGAGCTGCGCCGCCGCGCGGGTCATGCTCTGCGTACGGTAGATTTCATCGAAAAGCACGAGGATGCGGGCATCGCGCGGAATCGTCCCGAATTGCGGATCAATCATTATTAAAAAAATGAATATAGGGTATTTGCATTATTGCATGGACAACAATATCGGGCAGCAATAGCATTTGGCAACGGACAGCAGTAACGCCGGCCGGGAGAATTAATCGCTGCTGCACGTACCGCACATGCCTCGAGTCGCCGCGAAGGTGTTGGCGTTTCGGCAGTTCAATAATTCGTTGGCACAACTTTAAGAGGAGAACAAAATGAAAACCATTTTTGGGAATTCGGTGTTAGGGGCTGGGTACCTGGCGTTGCTGGGCCTGTTCTTGGCCGCAGGCCCGGCCGCGGCGCAGGACAAGACCATCCGCGTCGGCATCACGCTGCGGATGCTGGTCGAATCCGGCATCGCGTACGGGGACATCGCCAAGAGCGCGATCGAGGCGGTCAACGCCAAGGGCGGCATCAACGGCGCGAAGGTTGAAGTCATTCTGCTCGACGACGAGTGCAAACCCGACAAGGGCATCGCCAACGTCAACCGGTTCATCCACCAGAACAAGGTCCACCTGATCATTGGTTCCACCTGCAGTTCGGTCTCGATGCCGATTGCCGACGTGACGGCAAAGGAACAGGTGCCGCAACTGGTGCCGATGTCAACCAACTCGTCGATCACCCAGAAGGGTAGCGAATGGGTCTTTCGCGTGGCGGTGTCCGAGCGTTACTACGCGGGCGCCTACGGCAAGTACTTGGGCGAGAACGTCGGAAAGAACATTGCCTACCTGTACACGACCGACGGCGCCGGCATCGCGTTCGTCCAGCAGCTCAAGGATTACATGAAGGAGTTCTACAAGGCCGTCCCGGTCTACGAAACGCAGATGCAGGAGACCGACCTCGACTTCCGCTCGCACTTGCTCAAGATAAAGGCTACCAATCCGCAGATCCTCGCCCTCGGCGGACAATCGGATGCGCTGGCCCGCGAAGCTCAGCAGTCGTTCGAGGTGGGCATTCCCAAGAGCGTGCTGCGCGTCGCCGCATCTTCCGCGGGTAATGTCACCTACCCCAAGCTCGCCGGTGACGCCGCGATCGGGACGACCTACACTGCGGCGTTCAACTGCGGCGACGACCGACCGATCGCGAAGCAGTTCGTCGCGATGGTGAAGGAGAAGTACAAGTTCGCCTGCCCTGATCATGATTTCTCGCAGGCATGGGATGCGGCGCAGATCGCACTCGTGGCGCTCGGCAAGGCGAAACTGAAGCTGACCGACGCGGCGCTGGCCGAAGATCGGCGCGCGATCCGCGACGCGCTTGCCACGACCAAGTACGAAGGCCTAGCAGGGGGGACGATAGAGTTCTGCGCCGCACCGACGCCCCAGTGCCGCGACGGTAACCGCACTGTGATCCTCGTGCAGTACACCAAGGGTGGCGAGAATTTCGCGACCAAGGTACTCGGCCGGACGTCCTTCGACAAGGACTTCGGATTGCCCAAGTAGTCCAGGCAGTCCGCGGCATCCACAGTACGCTGCGCCTC
>CAIVPW010000055.1 GCA_903907895.1 uncultured Alphaproteobacteria bacterium | reverse complement strand
GCCGCCAGGTTCTTTCTGAAAAGAGCTATGGAGACCGCGCGCCGCACGGTCGGCGTCCAGCAGGCGTCGTCCGAGGTTGCCTCCTGCGCGCGTACGTCGCCTATGAAGTTCTGCATCGCGCCTCTGCTGCACTCGACCGCGGGCAACTGTCCGTCACCGATTGTCGCGAGGGATCAGGCAAGCGCGCGATTCACAAATAGGGCGGTGGCGCGGCCATTTCGACTAAGCCGCGCGGAATTCTGACGGCCGCGAAGCTCACGCTTCGGGCGCGCAAGGGTTTCCGGTTACTGCTGGCCGATGGCGTCGCCGCGCGTGGCGCGGTTGGAGTTGGCCGGCCGTACGTTCGACGCCATCTCTTCCCACGAGTGTGCCAAGTGAAGCGCGACCGTGCGGGTCCCGGCGTCGATGGCAGGGTCGGTCGCCAGGCGGCGGACCTGTGCGGCGCGCTCGCGCCACAGCGCAATGTCGGGTTCCAAGAGAATTCCTTTCACAGGGAATGTTTCGGGTCCGCCTTATATGGGGTGGCGGGAGCCTCGCGGCCACCCAGTGCGTACCTGAGCAGTGCGACTCGAAAGAAGCAGATCGTCCCTAAGGGATGGAATGCGGCCGCGTGGGGCACAGTTCACGCCCCCGTCAGCCAGGGGCCGATGGTGCGCTCGACGCGCCCATGACCTGCTGCGCACTGGCCAACCTCCAGTCGGTGACGGCAGTTGTTTCAGCGTGTCCGCTCCGGGGCGTTCCCGGGCAATGTCCTTCCACCGCCAGAGGAGCGCCTCGGGCCGGGCCTTTATCAGAAGAGGATGACGCGCGAGGCGGCACAGTTGCGCCGCGCTACCTCGCTGCGCGGGCGCCTGTGGGACAGCGACGCGGCGTACAGCGTCGGCTCGCTGCTCGGAATGGCCGCTTCGGTGGTGGGTGTTGCGCGGCGAGGCATGCGCAACGCGCAGGACGTTGCATTGCGGCGCAACACGGTAGCCATTCCCAACTTGCCCTCGAGCCTGGCTGGGTTCCGGATTCTTCACCTGAGCGACCTGCACGTCGAGCACAGCGAGGGGCAGCTGGTGCGGGTGCGCGACCTGTTGCGGTCCGGCATCGGCTTCGATATCTGCGTCTTCACAGGCGACTTCCACGCCCACGTGCGCAGCAGCCTGCGCCGCACCTTGCCGCCGATGGCGCGCCTGGCGTCCTTGATTCGCCAGCCCATGTACGCGGTCCTTGGGCACCACGACCCCTTGGCCCTGGCGCCGTACCTCGAGAAGGCGGGCATGCGCGTGTTGTGCAACGAGTCCGAGCTGCTGCGCGTCGGCGATGCGCACCTGTGCATCGCCGGGATCGACGACGCCCACTACTTCGGCACCGAGGACCTTGCGGCTGCCGCCGCGACGAACCCGTCGGCCGACGTCGCCGTGCTGCTCTCGCACACGCCGGAGGTCTACGCCGCGGCGGCGGCAGAAGGCTTCCACCTCATGTTGAGCGGCCACACCCACGGCGGGCAGATTTGCCTGCCCGGCGGCGTGCCGGTGATCGTGCAGGCGCCGCAGTTGCCGCGGCGGATGGCCCGGGGGCCGTGGCGCCACGGCCCCCTTGCCGGCTACACCTCAACGGGGCTCGGCACCAGCCTGGCATCCCTACGCTTCAACTGCCCGCCTGAGATTGCCTTGCACACGCTGACGCGTGCTTAAGAGCTAGGCTTGGCCGCCCTTCACGTTGAAGGACACGATGGTGCGCTGCTGGTCCGAATTGTTCGGCGGCGCCTCGTGGATGAGGATGGACGGGAAGAGCAGCAGGGTGCCCTCCTGCACGTCGGCCGGCGAGTGCTCCATGAGCCCGCCCGCGTAGAAGTTCATGAACGGCGCCAGGAAGCGCGTCGGCTTATGCAATGCGGCGTCGAACTCGACATACAGCACCGCGGAAAAGCCTAGCGACCCGTGATTGTGCGCGCCGTGGTAGTTGCTGCGCCGGCTGCGCTCGAACCACATGGCGTCGATCTTCGGGTTCTCAGGATAGCGCGCGGCGAATTCCTGCAGCGACGGCTCGACCGCCTTCACCACGGCGTCCTTATAGGAGGGCAGCACGCCGGACTGCTGGTTGACGAAGAAGTCGGTGAACGTGTCGCCAGCAGGGGACAGCAGGTGGGGCCCGGACTCGGGCAGGCTGGCCAGGATGCGCCGCTTGTGCTCCGCCCAATCCGCAATGCGGAAGCGGAACAGCGGCACGGTGAACATCGTTTCGATCGCCATACGTTGGACCTATCCGCCCGAGGGCGCGTGCGGGAGCCGGTGGGTGGCATTCCCGCTCGCAGTTTCGAACCGATAAATATCAGGCCGTCCTTCAACGCCAAAGCGCCGACGCGAAGTCCGCGGCGCTCCTACCAGGGGGCCGCCAAGCTTACCTGTCTTCTCGGCACTGGGCTTCCCGTGGTGAGCGGAAATCGGAGGGTCGTTCGTTTCTGCGCCCTATCGATCGTTATCCTGCCGCCCAGCTGGCGCGCCATGCCCTCGGTCAGGCGCAGGCCCTGGCGTCCAGTCTTTGCCGCGGCCTCGGGCGGGTAGGGGTCGCCGTCGTCTCCAATACTCACTTCGACGGCATCCAGTTCCTGCGCGATGCGCGCACGAATGGTCACCGGGCGTGCCGGAGCGTGTTTGATTGCATTGGTGACCAACTCATTGACGATCAACACCACCAGCGCTGCCTGGGCGGACGGCACAAGGAGCGGTCTGTCCTGATTGACCGTGAAAGCGAATCGCGCGTCTCCCGTAAGCAACGCCTCGAATACTGCGGTGACGACCGACTCGAGATCGGCATCGACATCTTTCTCCAGCAGCCGGTGCATTCCCCCCACCGCAAGAATGCGCCCGCGCGCTGTTTCAATGGCCGTACGCGCCGCGGCATCTTCCGTCGCGCTTGCCTGCTGACCCAGAAGGTGGGCCGCCATGTGGAGGGCGTTCTCTGACCGATGCGCCAGTTCAGACGCCGCCAAACGCTCTGCATTCAAGACTTGCGTGGCGCGCTCCGTCATCAGCGCAGCGGTAGCAAACGCTGCGAGCTCATGCAGCACTCTAGCGTCCTCATCGGAAAAGCTGCCTTGCTGCTTCCGCCTCGAAACCCAGAGGACTCCGAGGACCTCGGGCCGGTCGCCGGAAACGATCGGCGACAGCAACGTCTCTACGCGGCCGCTGCCGACGCCCGCCGTGGCGAGAATGAGGGTGCCGCTGCGCACGCATGCCGCCAGTGCGTGCTGACTTACGCGACGCGCGTTGATTTGAAGCTTCAGGGCGCGAAGGCGTCGTTGACCCGCGCCGGCGCGCCTAAGGCTGAGCCCGGCGTTCGCTGTGCCGCAGCGAGACGCAGCGGAGAGCACGCATGCACGTAATAGGGTGTTGGGCGGCCGAGGGACGCTTCCCCGCAGGCCATTTGTCAGCGATGCTTCATTGTTCAGAGGGGACGGGAGGCCACCGGGCGGCCATGTCTCGATCACTTCAACGCGCTTCCCGCTCCATTTCGTCGCAGGCATAGGCTGCTCTCCGCGCTCGATTGGGTATTGCAATCGTGCAGGAAAGCTGCCGGTAGGGGAGTTCAATTTAGCACACTGCATGCCCTGTATTTGCGGCACAGTGCAGTAAGCTTCTGGGTGTCTGAACGATGCGCAAAAGAACTGTGGCCTCAACAACAAGCCGCACCAAAGCGATCCGAAGCGGAGCTAAGTCCGTCAAGGGCGACCTCGCGGCGAAATTCAATCCGAGCGCCCTGTTTGAGGCGCTCGGAGCGCGCGTTCAGAACCTTTCCTTTCGCCACCGCCAGACGGTGTTCCGGCAGGGAGACGTGGCGGACGCGCTCTATTACGTCAAGAAAGGGCGCGTTGGCCTGACCGTCACCTCAGCGGAAGGCAAGCAACGCGTCATTGCAATTCTCGATCCGGGTCAATTCTTTGGCGAGGGCTGCCTGGCGGGACAGGTCGTGCAAATATCCACAGCCGGCGCGATGTCGAGTTCCGATCTCATCCGTGTCCCGCGAGGGGACATGATCGAGTTGCTCCATACCGACAAAGACCTCGCTGAAATGTTCACGGCCTTCCTCCTGAGGCGGAATCTGCAGATTCAGGAAGACCTCATCGACCACATGTTCAACTCGAGCGAGCGCCGGCTGGCCCGCGTGTTGTTGATGCTGGCGAATTTCGGCGAAGAGGGCGAGATGGACCTCGTTATTCCGCCGGTTAGCCAAGAGCTGCTGGCGGAGCGTGTCGGCA
Source organism: uncultured Alphaproteobacteria bacterium (assembly GCA_903907895.1). Taxonomy (GTDB): domain Bacteria; phylum Pseudomonadota; class Alphaproteobacteria; order UBA2966; family CAIVPW01; genus CAIVPW01. Next base: position 4,759 of record CAIVPW010000055.1, on the reverse strand, counting down.
CGACCAGATCGCGCATCAACGCGTTCATGAACAAATTCCGCCGACTCGGCTATATCGAATACAACGGGACTCTCAAGGTGCACCGCGGTCTGGTGAACATTCTTATTCACGACTAAGCCAGGGCGGCGAGCAGGAAAGCCGCCGCGCGCGACCACACTTGCGCGCACTGCAAATCGGGCGCCTCACGACGAAAGTGCGCGCCCCGAGCGCAACCAATGCGCCAGGGCTTCCAAGCGGCGCCCGATGCTGCGGTACTGGTAGCTGCGGCGATTTTGTAAGTGCCCTTAGGCGCCTATTTGCTTGGGATCCGCCGCGATAGGGTGCTCCGCATTCGCTACCGCTGTGGCGAACTCAACAAGGCCCGCGCGATATACGCGCACCGCACCATGCGGCGCCTCTACCGGGAGCTCTCCAATGAAGTTTCGTTTAAATGCATCGCTGATCGCTCTGTCGCTCGTCGCGACCACCGTTCTCGTCGGAGTCCCGGCGGGTGCCGAGCCCCTCCTGACAAACGAAGGCGTCATCACGCACATCGATCTTGACCGCAAGAGCTTCGACCTGGGCAACGCCACGTATCTGGTGGAGTCGGCTTGGACGCTCGACCAACTGTCGACCGGCGACACCGTCGTGGTGCAATCGGAGGCCTTCAACGGGACATCCGTTCGGATCGCCTACTTCGTCGAGCTACGTAACAAGGAAAACCGGGCGACCACCAACTAAGGCGTTCCGCTCGAGGTCGGCCGCCTCCACGCAGACGGCGCTGGATACGAGGAGTGGGAAAACTTAGACCCAGCGCCGCTCGCAGAGGATACCGGCGGGTGCGAGGCAGTGATGCGCGTGAACTGCATCGCCGCGCCCAGCTTGAATCCGAATCGCCTGGGTTGCGGCGATTGCGGTACTCAATTCTTGGTAGGTATTGATCCTAGGCTGCCCCTTGGGGTTGCAGCGACTAAGCTTCCCTCGCGTGATTGAACGAGCGTAAAGGGCCCATCCATGCGCAGCAGTTTGAAAATGGCGCTGGCTGGGCGACGCTTCCTCATCGTCGAGGATCGCCTGCCGATTGCCATGCAGCTCGAACTGATACTTGAGGATCTCGACTGCGTGGTCGCGGGCCTCGCCTCGACAGTGACGGACGCATTGGCGATGTTGCGCGGGGCGGCGGTTGACGCCGCGCTTCTTGACGCGAACGTGAACGGGCAAAGCATCCTCCCGGTCGCGAAAGAGCTTGAGCGACGCGCTATCCCGTTCGTCCTGGTCACTGGATCTCCTGCAAAAGAGGCCGATCCGGCGTTGCTCCGCAACGCCCCGCGCCTGCAAAAGCCGTTCTTGGAGCGCGAATTGGTGGCGACCCTGGCGACGGTGTTTCTCGGCGCATCTCCCGGTCGCGCGGGCGTAGATGATTCGGAGCGCCAATCGGCGCGTCTCTAAAGTCGCGCGCCTGCTGCAGGTGCGACTTGAACGGCCCCACCACCAGGGTGGTGGTGGCGTCAGTTCCAAGCTGGCTGGGGGACCTGGATTCGAACCAAGACTGTCCGGGTCAGAGCCGGAAGTTCTACCATTAAACTATCCCCCAACGGATAGCTGGACGGCCGGAACCTAGGTGGCGCGTTGGCCGATGTCAACGCGCCGCGAGCCGCAGAATGCCTGGGCTGCGCCCGTAGCCCAGGCCCGAGTCAGACCTACGAATCGGGCATCGCTCGACTGTCCTCGCGAACGTGTTACTGTGCCTATAAGCGTGCCGGCGGGGTCTAGCCGAGCACCCAGGGATGAGTGGTGTGCGTAAAGTAGACGGAGGGGCACCGACCGCTGACGCGGAGGACTTAGTTGGGCGTGCTGCGCGGGGCTTGAGAGGCCCCAAGCGGATCATCGGAGAGGCCGGTAGCGCTGTGCGTCCGGAAGAGACGTACGCCGCGGTCGACCTCGGCACCAACAATTGCCGCCTTCTCATTGCACGCCCGGCCGGTGACGGCTTTCGGGTCGTGGACTCCTATTCCCGCATCGTCCGCCTTGGCGCCGGCATTGCCGAGACCGGCACGCTCTCCGAGGCCGCCATGGATCGCACCATCGCGGCCCTTTCTATCTGCGCCCAGAAGATGCGCCGCCATAAGGTCACCCGGCAGCGCCACGTGGCGACCGAGGCTTGCCGCCGCGCCAGCAACTGTCTCGAGTTCCTGCGCCGGGTCGAGGATGAGACCGGCCTGCGCCTCGACGTCATCCCGCCCGAAGAAGAAGCGCGCCTGGCGCTGTCCGGCTGCACACCGCTGCTGGATGCCGAAGTGCAGCACACGTTGGTGTTCGACATCGGCGGCGGTAGCACCGAGCTGATCTGGACCGAGCTTAGGCCCGGCGAGGAGCCGCGCATGCTGGCGTGGACCTCGCTGCCGTGCGGTGTCGTGACGCTGGCCGAGGAACATGGCGGACGTGAACCGAGCGAAGCGCAGTACGAGGCGATGGTCTCGGACGTGCAGGGTCGCCTCGTTGAATTCGAGGCCAAGCACCGTTTGCGGACCCATTTCGAGGGCGAGGCGGGCGCGCGCATGGTCGGCATCTCGGGCACGGTGACGACGCTTGCCGCGGTGCTGTCGGACCTGCCGCGCTATGACCGCTCGATGGTGGACGGCGTGTTCGTGTCCACATCCGACTTGCTGCGCGTGTCGCGCGAATTGGCGGCAATGAACTACGCCGAGCGTGTGGCTCACCCCTGTATCCGCCGTGGCCGCGCCGACCTGGTATTGCCGGGCTGCGCCGCGCTCGAGGCGATCCTGCGCACCTGGCCGTCGGGTGGCGTGCGCGTCGCCGATCGCGGCCTGCGCGAAGGCATCCTGCGCGCACTCATGGGCACCCACGCCGTGGTTGCCGCCGCCGCTCCCCGCTAGTGGTCGAGAAGCCGCGCGGTCGCGCGCGTACTGCAGGCGACGTCAAGAAGCCGAAACCGCGCGCCGGTCGCAGCACTTCGTCGCAGAAGTGGCTGCAGCGCCAGTTCCGCGATCCGTTCGTCGCCGACGCCAAGGCGCAAGGCTACCGCTCGCGCGCCGCGTTCAAGCTCATCGAGATCGACGACAAGTTTCACCTGCTGCGCAAGGGTGCGCGCATCCTCGATCTCGGCGCCGCGCCCGGCGGCTGGACGCAGGTTGCGGTGGAACGCATCGAGCCGCAGCTGGGCAAGGGCGCCGTCTATGCGGTGGACCAGGTCGAACTCACCCCGATCGCAGGCGCCGAAGCGATGGTGCTCGACATGAACCAGAACGAATCCATCGACTCGCTGCCGGCGACCCTCGGCGCGCCGGTGGATGTCGTGCTGAGCGACATGGCGCCTGCCACCAGCGGCCACCGCTCGACCGATGCGCTGCGCCTGGAAACACTCGCCGAAGCCGCCCTTGCCGTGGCCCACGCGGCGCTCAGACCTGGCGGCGCGTTCGTCGCGAAGCTGATGCGCAACGGCCGCGAAATGGATTTCGTGAAGACCGTGCAGCCGTCGTTCGCGCAGGCAAGGATGTTCAAGCCCAAAGCCAGCCGGCAGGAGTCCGCGGAGATCTACCTGGTCGCGACGGGGTTCAAAGGCTAGGCCGCGGGAAGCCTACTTCGCGCGGATCAGCCGCTTGTACTCGTTCGACGTCTTGGTGACGTTGCCTTCGTCGTCGAGCGTGAAGCGCACCACCGTAAGTTCTTCGCGCCGGGTGACTTCGACGGTCTCGTAGAAAACCAAGCTCACAATGGGGTTGAGCTTTTCCACCGTGACGGACACGGGCACCGGTGTGCCCGGTGCGGTGGCCAAGTACTGGTGTACGTTGACGATGTATTCGCCGGCCATCAGGCCGCGCAGCGTCACCGTTTCCTGGTTGAGCGGGTTGGCGATCTTCTGGCCGTCGACGACGATCGTGTCCTTGAACATGCCGCGGTCGTCGCGGTCGAGGTGGATCACTCCGGTTTCGCGCGCGAAGTACCAGACCACGCCGCCCTTGGGGTCCTCGACGTAGAGGTCGATGTCGTCGGGGTGGTTGTCGGGCCAGCTGGCCGTGATGAGGAATTCCGCCTTGGGGTCGATCTTCTTCTCCTGATCGGGCGCGCTGATCAGCATGAAGGAGACCAGGAACAGGAACGTGAAGCTCAACAGCGCGTTGAACAGCATGTCCTGGAACGGATAGAAGACCTCGCCCTCATAGAAGAAGCCGTCGGACGACCGCATCCCGCACTCCCTGCGCAGGGTTCAGCGGCAGCGATCCTAGCCCAGGGGCGCTTTTGCCGCTGCCTATCGGGACGATTTGCCCGAACGTTCGCCGGTTCTGGCAACGCGGCCAGATCGCCCTAGGCTTAGGGGGGCGAAAGTGTCATATTCCGCCCCCAAATTTACCCCTGGAGAGGCCATGGAGTTTCGCGAGGCGCTGACGTTCGACGACGTCCTCCTGACGCCCGCTGCCTCCTCGATCCTGCCTGCGCAAGCCGACACCAGGACGCGGCTTACTCCGAACATCACCCTGAACATTCCGCTGATCTCCGCCGCCATGGACACGGTGACGGAGTCGCGCCTCGCCATCGCGATGGCGCAGGCGGGTGGCATCGGCATCGTCCACCGCAACCTCGACATTCAGCGCCAGGCCGACGAAGTGCGCCTGGTGAAGAAGTACGAGTCGGGCATGGTGGTGAACCCGCTGACCATCGGTCCCGACAAGACGCTGCAGGACGCGCTCCGCATGATGGAGCGCCATCACATATCCGGCATTCCGGTCGTTGAGTCCGACGGCAAGCTGGTCGGCATCCT
>CAIVPW010000054.1 GCA_903907895.1 uncultured Alphaproteobacteria bacterium | reverse complement strand
TCCGCCGTGCTGTTGCGCACGTCGAACGCCGGATTGAGCTCGACTATATCTAGCGAGCGCATCAGGCCTGAGTCGTGGATCATCTCCATGCACAACTGAGTCTCACGGTAGGTCGGGCCGCCTCGGACGGCGGTCGCGACGCCCGGAGCCACCATGGGGTCGACGAAGTCCACATCGAGGCTCACGTGCAGGTGGCCCCCCGTCCGCGCGAACTTCTGCAGCACGCCCTCCATCACGTCTCGCATGCCGCGCTCGTCGATCTGGCGCATGTCCACGACGGTGATGCCACTCTGCATCAGCAAGGGCCGCTCCAACTGATCGACCGAGCGGATGCCGATCTGCGTGACATTTGCGGGCTCCACCATCGGCCGGTCCGCGCCTAGCGCCAGCAGCGCCGGCGGCCCCCTGCCCGTCAACACGGCCAAGGGCATGCCGTGGATGTTGCCGGATGGCGTGGTGTCGGTCGTGTTGTAGTCGGCATGCGCGTCCAGCCACAGCACCGACAGAGGCGTCTTCTGTGCCGCGCAATACTGCGCGCAGCCGGCGATCGAGCCGATCGCCAGGGAATGATCGCCGCCCAGCATGATGGGGAACTGACCGGCGAGGAGGGTCTCGCGGAACGCATCGCGCACCGCCGCACACCACGCTACGACTTCGTCGAGATTGCGATACCCGTTGACCGGCTCGCTCTTGGGGTTGCGCGGGCCCGGCAGGTTGCCCCGGTCGATCACCGAATGACCGATACGGCGCAGCGCCGGCCCCAACCCCGCCACCCGTAGCGCCTCCGGCCCCATGGAAGAACCGGGACTCGCGCCGCCGACGTCAGCCGGTGCACCAATCAAAGCAATTTGCAGGGGTTTTGCCATTCATCGGGTTCCGGTCTGGAGGTCTTCTTCCGCGCTGGCAGCGAAAAGACTCGCGTTGCCGCCTGCCGCCGTCGTGTTGATACTGCTCACACGCTCGGTGGCGTAACGATAGAGAGTGGATGGCCCGCCCGCCTCCGGGCTCTCCGCCACGCACAGCGTCACCACGCCCTCGCGGGTATCGAGGCCGTACTCCTGCAGGAACGCCTCGACGCCCTGGACTTTGCGCGCACGGACCACGGCGATCAGCTCGCCCGCGAGTTGTTCCGCGCCGGCGCGTTCGGCGGGGGCAAGGCGCGCTTGCTCCACCAGGGCGCGAACACATGCGCCCTCCTCCATCCGGTACGCAGCACGCAGCGCCGCGCGCTTCGGATCGCCCTGAAGGGGGTCGTGGAACAGCATTGGCGCAAGCCTAGCCGAGAACGGCCAGGCCCCGCAGGCGCAGGTCGGCTACCTCAGCCGGCGCAGATGGTGGTCGCGAGAAACGTCAGCGACGGACAGGCCGGCGCCTAGAACGGGATTTCATCGTCGAGGTCGGAAGCACCGCCGCCCCCCGCTCCGCCACCGCGGCCAGTCGCGCCGCCGCCGCCCATGTCGTCGGGCGGGCCGCCAAAGTCGCCGCCACGGCCGCCACCACCAGCCCCGCCACTACGGCCATCGAGCATGGTCAGCTCGCCGCGGAACTTGGGAACCACGACTTCCGTCGTCCACTTCTCTTGGCCGGACTGGTCCTGCCACTTACGGGTTTGGATTTGACCCTCGATGTACACCTTGGCGCCCTTCTTCAGGTACTGCTCGGCCACTTTGGCGAGGTTCTCGTTGAAGATGACGACACGGTGCCACTCGGTCTTTTCCTTACGCTCGCCCGAGTTCTTGTCGCGCCAGCTCTCCGACGTGGCGATGGACAGGTGGACGATTGCGGAGCCGTCCTGGGTCCGGCGCACCTCGGGGTCCTTGCCCAGGTTGCCGACCAGAATGACCTTATTTACAGACCCTGCCATTGAATTGCCCCCGCGCGCCTAGGCTTGCAGCACCCGCGCAAGGGGTCCCCGGTGCCCCTCGGCGCAGTCATTGGCGGCACCCTAGCGGGGTGATCCGGGAATCGCAATTCGGGGGGCGAAGCCTGCTAAAATTCCCGCCCTTTACATCGCACGCCCTTGGCCTACCTCAGGCCGGTTGTGACCAACCCCTTGCGCCGACCCGCGGCGCCGAAGGCATCCATGCAATCGATCACCATCCGCGGCGCCAAGGAACACAACCTCAAGAACATCGACGTGGTGATTCCGCGCGACAAGCTGGTGGTGATCACCGGCCTGTCCGGCTCGGGCAAGTCCACCCTCGCGTTCGACACAATCTATGCCGAAGGGCAGCGTCGGTACGTCGAGAGCTTGTCGGCATACGCCCGCCAGTTCCTTGAGTTGATGCAGAAGCCGGACGTCGAGTCCATCGAAGGCCTGTCGCCCGCCATCTCCATCGAGCAGAAGACCACCTCGCGCAATCCGCGCTCGACGGTCGGCACCGTCACGGAAATCCACGACTACGCGCGCCTCTTGTGGGCCCGCATCGGCGTTCCCTACTCGCCCGCTACCGGCCTACCCATCGAGAGCCAGACCGTGAGCCAGATGGTGGACCGCATCCTGACCATGCCCGAGGGCACGCGCCTGTTGCTGCTGGGCCCCATCGTGCGCGGCCGCAAGGGCGAGTACCGCAAGGAACTGCAGGCGCTGCAAAAGCGTGGCTTCCAGCGCGTGAAGGTGGATGGCACGCTGTACGAGATCGACGCCGTACCGACCCTCAACAAGAAGGTGAAGCACGACATCGAGGTGGTCGTGGACCGCATCGTCGTGCGCGCCGACCTCGGCAACCGCCTCGCCGACTCGATCGAAACTGCGCTGGGTTTGGGCGAAGGCATCATCTTTGCCGAGAACGCCGACACCGGCGAGCGCACCACCTTCAGCGCCAAGTTCGCGTGCCCGGTGTCCGGGTTCACGATCGAAGAGATCGAGCCGCGGCTGTTCTCGTTCAACAATCCGTTCGGCGCCTGCCCGACCTGCGACGGGCTCGGCACCCGCATCTTCTTCGACCCGAATCTCGTCGTGCCAGACACGCGCCTCAGCCTCGAGGAGGGCGCGGTGTCACCCTGGGCGCGCAACCCGTCCAGCTTCTACTCGCAGGCCTTGGCAAGCATCGCCAAGAAATTCCGGGTTTCGCTGCGTACCGCATGGGAGGACCTGCCCGAGCGCGTGCGAGAGGTGATCCTCTATGGCTCGGGCGACGAGGCCATGCCCATCAGCTACGACGACGGTACGCACCAGTTCTCGACCAAGAAGCCGTTCGAGGGCGTCATCCCCAACATGGAACGCCGCTTCCGCACGACCGAGTCGAACTGGGCGCGCGAAGACATGGCCCGCTTCCAGAACACCGCCCCCTGCGAGGCGTGCAAGGGCGCGCGCCTCAAGCCCGAGGCGCTGGCAGTGAAGATCGCCAAGCGCACCATTGCCGAGATCTCCGATATGTCGATCGAGGCGTCGCGCGACTGGTTCGCCCGCCTGCCGCAGCACCTGTCCGAGAAGCACAAGGAGATCGCCGAGCGCGTGTTGAAGGAGATCAACGAGCGCCTTGGCTTCCTCAGCAACGTCGGCCTCGGCTACCTCACGCTGGCGCGCCACTCCGGCACCCTGTCTGGCGGCGAAAGCCAGCGCATCCGGCTTGCCTCGCAGATCGGCTCCGGCCTCACCGGCGTGCTCTACGTGCTCGATGAGCCGTCGATCGGCCTGCACCAACGCGACAACGACCGCCTACTGAAGACCCTCGTGCGCCTGCGCGACATCGGCAATACGGTGATCGTTGTCGAACACGACGAAGACGCCATCCTGCAGGCCGACCACGTCATCGACATGGGACCGGGCGCCGGCGTGCATGGCGGGCGCATCATCGCCGAAGGTCCGCCGGCCAAGATCCTGAAGTCGCCCGAAAGCCTTACCGGCCAATACCTCTCGCGCGTGCGCCAAGTCCCGATGCCCGCCACGCGCCGCGCCGGTAAACCTGGGCAATACCTCAAGGTCATCGGCGCCCGCGAGAACAACTTGGCGAATGTCTCGGCCGCTATCCCGCTCGGTACGCTCACCTGCGTTACCGGCGTGTCGGGCAGCGGTAAGAGCACGCTGATCATTGAGACGCTTTATAAATCCATCGCGCGCAAGCTGATGGGCACGCGCGAGGCGCCCGGGGTGCATGACCGCATCGAGGGCATGGAGTTCCTCGACAAGGTCGTCGATATCGACCAGTCGCCAATCGGCCGCACGCCGCGTTCCAACCCTGCCACCTACACCGGCGCGTTCGGCCCCATCCGTGACTGGTACGCCGGCCTGCCCGAGGCCGCCGCGCGCGGCTACGCGCCGGGTCGCTTCTCGTTCAACGTGAAGGGCGGCCGCTGCGAGGCGTGCCAGGGCGACGGCCTCATCAAGATCGAGATGCACTTCCTGCCCGACGTCTACGTCCAGTGCGACGTATGCAAAGGCAAGCGTTTCAACCGCGAGACGCTGGAGATCACCTTCAAGGACAAGTCGATCGCCGACGTCCTCGAGATGACCATCGACGAAGCCGCGGAGTTCTTCAGCGCCGTACCCAGCATCCGCGACAAGATGGAGATGCTGCAGAAAGTCGGGCTCGGCTACATCCACGTCGGCCAGCAGGCGACGACGTTGTCGGGTGGCGAGGCGCAGCGCATCAAGCTGTCCCGCGAACTCAGCCGCCGCAGCACCGGCCAGACGCTCTACATCCTCGATGAACCGACCACGGGTCTGCATTTCGAGGACGTGCGTAAGCTGCTGGAGGTCCTGCAGGCACTCGTGGACACGGGCAATACCGTGCTGGTGATCGAGCACAACCTCGACGTCATCAAATGCGCCGACTGGCTGATTGACCTCGGCCCCGACGGCGGCAACAAGGGCGGGCACATCGTTGCCGTCGGCACACCCGAAGAAGTCGCTGCCACGAGCGGCAGCTACACCGGCCAATACCTCGCACCGGTGTTGGCGCGCGGCGCCGGCACCCGTAGCTTCGGCAAAAGCGATGGCGCGCCGGTCGGCAAGACCCGGCGCAAGGCATCGTAGATGTCGTTGGTCCCCACCCAAACCGTCCACATCATTGGCGGCGGCCTCGCCGGCAGCGAGGCTGCGTGGCAACTCGCGCAGTCCGGGGTGCCCGTTGTCATCCACGAGATGCGCCCGGTGCGGAAGACCGAGGCGCACCTCACCTCGTCGCTGGCCGAATTGGTGTGCTCCAACTCCTTCCGCTCCGACGAGGCGGAGGGCAACGCGGTCGGTCTCCTGCATGAAGAGCTGCGCCGCGCCGGGTCGCTGATCCTCGCCGCTGCCGACAGACACAAGGTCCCGGCGGGGTCCGCGCTCGCCGTCGATCGCAACGGATTTTCGGCCGCGGTCGAAGAGGCGTTGATGGCACACCCGCTCGTATCCGTGGCGCGCGAGGAAGTGCCAGGGTTGCCGCCGGCAGAATGGGATTCCGTCATTATCGCGACCGGTCCCCTCACCTCCCCCGCGCTGGCCGATGCCCTTCGCCAGCTCTCGGGCGAAGAGTCCCTGGCCTTTTTCGACGCCATCGCGCCCATCGTGCATGCTGAAAGCGTCGACACATCGATTGCCTGGTCGCAGTCACGCTACGGCAAGGGCGGCGGCAAGGACTACATCAACTGCCCGCTCGACAAGGAGCAGTACAACGCGTTCATCGACGCGCTCCTGGCGGCCGAGAAGACCGAGTTCAAGGAGTGGGAGAAGGACACGCCGTACTTCAACGGCTGCCTCCCCATCGAAGTCATGGCCGAGCGTGGGCGCGAGACCCTGCGCTTCGGCCCCATGAAGCCTGTCGGACTGGACGACCCGCGCACCGGCCGCCGCCCGTGGGCGGTGGTGCAGCTGCGCCAGGATAACGCGCTCGGCACGCTCTACAACATCGTCGGCTTCCAGACGAAGATGAAGTATGCCGATCAGGTGCGCGTGTTCCGCACCATTCCCGGCCTCACCGATGCGCAATTCGCGCGCCTCGGCGGCATCCATCGCAACACCTTCTTGAACAGCCCGCGCCTGTTGGACCGCTCCCTCCGCATGAAGGCCGCACCGCGGTTGCGGTTCGCCGGACAGATCACCGGCGTCGAAGGCTATGTCGAGAGCGCCGCCATGGGTCTGCTGGCTGGCCGCTTCGCCGCGGGCGACCGCCGCAATACCCAGGTTCCGCCACCGCCCCAGACCACCTCCATGGGGGCGCTGCTGAACCACATCACCTTGGGCGCCGACGCAACGACCTTCCAGCCGATGAACGCCAACTTCGGTCTGTTCCCGCCGGTGCCCGGCGATACCCGCAAAGACGATCGCAAGCGCGCTATGGTTTCCCGCGCCCGTGCTGACTTCGGCGCTTGGCTCACCTCGGCTGGAATCGAGCCCTCAGTAGCGGCCGAGTAGGGCACGGCGCAGCAGCGTCAGCTGCAGCGCCACCTTGCCGCGATCCTTCTCCGCAACCGTAGCAACCAGCAGCGCGGGCAGCGCCCGCTGATCCACCCTGCTGCGCCGCTCCCGCGCCGCTTGGACGTGCTTCTGCGCGTGTTCGGCGTCGCCGCGCCGTGCCAGAGCCCATGCTGCGCCGGCCTGCTGCACCGCCGCGATGGAGTCGGCGTCGGCGGCGCCGAGGATGTCCAGCCACGACACGAGCGGAGCCGCGCCGATCGCGACAGCGACCTCCCCCGGCGACGCACCTTCTGCCTCGCGCTGCACACCCTCCAGCAACTCATCGAACGGCGCACGGGCGAGCGCTTGCTCCTGGGTGGCCCGTTGCAGCGCCAACAGAACCGGCTCCGGCGGCGGGGCTTTGCCAGAAAAGATCGCGTCGAGACCATCGCGCCACCACGCATAGCGAATGGCGCTCATTGCCGGCTCCCGCACGGTTTTGGCGCGCACGTTGCCGAGCTCAACTGCCAGCGCCAGCACCGCCAGCATGGCGGGACGCTGCCGGGGTGGCGCAAACTGGACGCATAGATATCGGCCGTAATCGCTTTCGCGTGCCTGCGCCTCGACGATGTCCACGTGCTGGCTGTGCTCCCCGCTACCAGATAAACAGGGGCAGATTCTTGCCGCCACTACATTTTGTGACTACGATCCGGCCGAGCTCGCGTCGTGCGGGTGTAGTTTTCAAAGGCTGCCGGGGGTGTCCATGAAAAGTCCGTTCGATTCGCTCGCGACCACTGTGGTGCTGGGGCTCGTCATCACGGCGATCATGGTGGCGCTCATCATGGTCATCGGCGACGGGGTCGGCGCGCCGCTGCCCGAAGG
>CAIVPW010000053.1 GCA_903907895.1 uncultured Alphaproteobacteria bacterium | reverse complement strand
GGCCGTATACCGCGCGGCTTCGAATGTACCGAAGAGATCGTCAGCCACGCTGATAGCAAGCGTCGGCGCCTTGATGACCTCGAGATCGTAGCGCCCCATTGTGGATGTTACGGCAGCGTCGTTCAGCAACCCTAGCCGCCGCCGATGCACAGGCAGGATGTCGGCCAGCATCCGGTATGCCCGTTCCTGCTCGTCGGCGGGAGCCGACCGGGCAACCGCGACGGGTGTCGCGAGCAGTGCTTCCATCAGCACGTTCGGCGCGATCTTCGTTGCCGCCCAGTACAGAAAGTCAAACTGCAACACCGTCTCGAACACCAGCCGTGTCGACGTGGGCGCGTCCATGACCGGCTGCCCAGCGGGCTTTGGTGCAAAGACCGCAGGTACCAGCAGAACGAGAGAGTCCGTCCGCTCCGGATGGCGGATCGCAAACTGCAGCGACGAAGGAGCCCCTGCCGAGGCGCTCAACACCGTGGCGCGTTCCACACCGAGAGCATCGAGCAAGCAGGCATGGGCGTCCGCTTGCGCCGCGGCGGAAGCGTCGGCAGGAAGCGGCGTGCGAAGGTACCCGAACCTGGAGACGAAGACCGCTCTGTACCCGGCCTGGGTGATGGACTCGGCAAAGTTCAAACCTTGATCAAACCCGCCACCAGCGCCGTGGACAAAGAGCAATGTGCGATCACCGGTGCCGCGCACGGCGTACTCGATTGGACCGCACGGAGTCTCCACAACGTCGCTGTTCGAGATTCGCACGCTGGCCGCGGCCAGCTCGCGCCGAAACTCGATGTAGACAGATGCAGCCGTTGCCACCGCGGCAAGCGCAAGGATGGACGCAAGTCCGCGATAGATTTGCGTTCGTCGCCGCACCAGCTACACCAAGGGGGGATCGAAACGGTCAAGCCCAACGTCCGGGCCGTAGGGCGGGCCGACAGCAAGGGACTGTGTGACCTTGAGTACAGCCGGGGCCAAGCTGTCCGCCAAAGACACAGCATTCGTCGGATGTGGAACGCCATCGCAACTGCGGATGCGGCTTATCCCCGCCACGGCCATTGCGCGGCCGGACTCTTCGGAAAACAATGCGTGGCCGACAAGCGCTTCGACCGTTCTGGCGCCTGCAGCCAGGAGCGCGCGCGCCGTCGCGATCAACGTGTATCCCGTGGAGATCATATCATCCACGATGATGGCGTTTCGGCCGTTCACGCTGGCCGCGCCACTGAGCGCCACATCCACCTCGGTATCACCCCGACGATGCTTCAGCGCAGATCCGTAGCGGGCACCGACGCGTTCCGCGAGCGCCTGCACCATCCGCTGCGCCTCGACATCGGGAGCTATCAACACACGGTTGGCGTCCGGCTCGTGGGACAGCAACCAAGCCATGGCATCGATCGGCTGAACGGTGGCTGTGGCATGGTTCGGAAAGACAGCGGACAAACTGGGGGTGCGGTGCAGGTGGGGGGCGACCGCGACGACAGCGTCGAACCAGACTCCGAGTGTCTTCCCTACCACTTTCTGGCTGACGGCCTGACCCGTCGCGAACGCGATGTCCTGTCGCATGTAGGGAAGGTACGGGGCAACTAGCACCAGCTTCTTCGCTCCTCCGTCGCGCAACGCGGAGGCAGCAAGCATCACCTCGACGAGCTTGGCGTTGGGCTGATGCAGCGGACGGTACACAACGGCAACCTCGGCTGAATCCGTAGCGGTTACGAGACTTTCACCGTCGGGAAAAATGTGTACGTCGATCGGGCGGATCGGGGCGCCGAGCGCGGCGGCCAGCGCCGTTGCCTGCTCGCGTGAATCCTCGAACGCGTGAATGCTCAGGGCGCGGATCATAGGCCCCGCCCGCTAAGCGCCGCGGTCAGCGCTTTGCCCCGCGGCAATGCCGAACTCGCTCTCGACGGGGCCTCCCGTGGCAACGAACGCCAAGAACGCCAGAATTCCAGCCGCCGCAGCTCCATCGAATCCCAGAGTCCAGTCGTGCATGGCGATCTCTTTTACCGTCAATGAGGGACAACTCGTCTGACGATACTCGCACGACGAACGGCGGAGAACTCGTTCGGCTGCGTAAGTATGGCTCCCTACCGCTTCCTACGCATCTGTACCTAGGGACGCACGCGAACTTCCGTGCTCCGCCCACGCTCGCTAGGGTCCGCATCAACATGGAGGTGCCGGTGCGAACCGATGACATCAAGGAACGCGTGGCGAGCGTGGAGGACGAGGTTGGCGATGTGCTGCGCGAACTGCACCGCATCTTGCGCGCATTCGGCGATACGGCGGAGCAAGTTCGCGAATCAATGGCCCGTACCGTAGATACGACCGGCCCCGTGCAGGACAGTGTGGTCGCCACAAAGAGCGCCGTCGAGGACTCCGTCCAGAGGCACCCGTGGACCAGCCTCCTGATTGCGTTCCTGGCCGGTGCAATAGCGTCCGCTGTCGTGCGGCGGTAGAGAACTCCATGGCAGTCGAAGCCCTTGCACGCACCTTTCTGCTGGGACTGACTTTGGCACG
>CAIVPW010000052.1 GCA_903907895.1 uncultured Alphaproteobacteria bacterium | reverse complement strand
GGCACCACCGTGTGCGGCCCCAGGCGGTTTTCCTTCTCCAGGCGGCGTTCGCGGCGGCGGGCGCGCCACATGCCGACGTTGGCGCCGACGGCGAGCAGGCCGGGTGTCACGATCAGCGTCAGGATGGTGGCGAAGGTGAGGCCCGCGACGATGGCGAGCGACAACTGCGTCCACAGGGCCGTGCCCGGCGCGCCGATCTCGACGTGCCGGTTCAGGATGTCGACGTTGATGCCGTACATGGTCGGCAGCAAGCCGAGCACCGTGACGCCGGCGGTCAGCAGCACCGGGCGCAGACGCATGGCGCCGGTGCGGATGATCGCGTCGATCGGGTCGTAGCGCTCGCGCAGGTAGTTGTAGGTCTGGATCAACACGATGTTGTTGTCCACGACCACGCCCGCGAGCGCGATGACGCCGATGCCCGACATGACGACGCCGAACGGCTGGCCGGCAATGAGCAGGCCGAGCAGCACGCCGATGGTCGACATGATTACCGACGAGAGCACGACGAACGTCTGATAGAAGCTGTTGAACTGGATGATCATGGTCATCGCGATGAGGAACATCGCGACCAGGAATGCCTGGGTCAGGAACGACTGGCTTTCCTGCAACTCGACGTCCTCGCCGCCGAACTTGGCGGCCACGCCAGCCGGCAGCGCACCGTCGGCGATCCACTGCTTCAACTCGGCCACTACGTTGGCCGGCAGCACGCCTGCCTCGACGCCCGCCGAGACGCTCAGCACGCGGTGGCCGTCGATGCGGGTGATGGTACTCACCTGCGGCGCCGGCAGGCGCGTGACGAAGCTGGAGACCGGCACCACGCCCTTCGGTGTGTTGATCTGCAGCTCGCTCAGCTGCTCGAGGTTTCGGTACTGCTGCGGGTAGCGCACGACGATGTCGAGCTCGTCGTCGGTGTCCGTCGGGCGATAGGAGCTCACCTTGATGCCCGTGGTGACGAGCTTCACCATGTTGCCGATGGTGGTTACGTCGGCGCCGAATACGCCGGCCTGGGTGCGGTCCACCGTCACCTGCCACTCGATGCCGGGGATCGGCCGCGTGTCCTCGATGTTGATGAGGCCGGGCATCGTCTCCAGCCTGCCGCGCACCAGCGCGGCGGCAGGAGCGATCAGGGCAGGGTCCGTCGAGGTCAGCTCGACCTGCACGGGCTTGCCCGTGGGCGGGCCGAAGCCTTGCTCGGTGAAGCGCACGTTGATGCCCGCGATCGACTGCGTCCGCGTGATGATGTCTTCGAGAATTTCGCGGGCCTTGCGGCGCTCGTCCCAGCGGACGAAGTCCACGCGGATGGTGCCGATGGTATCGGCGCCGCCGCCACCACCGCCCATTGCAGCCTCGACGTCGTTGCCGCCACCGGTACCGACGCTCGTGAACACGGTTTCGATGCCGTTGATGTTGAGGATGATGTTCTCGACCTCGCGGACGAGGCGGTCCTTCTCGTCGACCGAAAGGTTGCCGCGCGCCTGCACAAGAACGGCTGCGCTCTCGCTCTCCACCGTCGGGAAGAACTCAACGCCGTGGCCCTTGGTGGCGTACAGGTAGAACACGCCGACCAGCAGCGCGAACGATGCGGCCAGCACCAGGGACGGGAAGCGCATCAGTCCGCGCATCAGCCATACGTAGCCGCGCGCCAAACCGGTCACGTCCTTCAGGTCGCCGGATTCGGCGGCCGCAAGGCCCTTGAGTTCGTGCTCGCCGGCGACGGCGGGCTTGCCGAACCAGGAGCCGAGCGCGGGGACGAAGATCATCGCCATGAGCAGCGAGCCCACCAGCGTGCCGATCATGACGAGCGGCAGGAACTTCATGAACTCGCCGACGATGCCCGGCCAGAACAGCAGCGGGCTGAACGCGGCGATGGTGGCGGTGTACGAGGTGATGATCGGCCACGACATGCGCGTCGCCGCGATGCCGTACGCCTCGCGTCGGTCCAGGCCCTCCGCCATTTTGCGGTCGGCGTACTCGGTGACGACGATGGCTCCGTCGATCACGCGGCTCGCCGCCAGGATCAGCGAGAACAGCACGACGAAGTTCAGCGTCAGGTCCATCGTCTGCAGCATCAGGATCGCGAACAGGAACGACCCTGGAATGGCGATGCCGACGAGGGCGGCCGAGCGGACTCCGAGTGCGGCGATGATGACGATCATCACCAGCACGACGGCAATCATGACGTGGTTCTGGAACTCGCCGAGCAGATCGCGCGTCTGCTTGGACTGGTCCTGAATCATCTGGACCTTGACGCCCGCGGGCCAGATGTCCAGCGCCTGCGCGGCGGTCACGACCGCCTTGGTGCTGTCCACGGTCTGGATGATGTTCTCACCCAGGCGCTTGGTGACCTGCAGCATGACGGCGTTCTCGCCGTTGAAGCGAGCGTAGGACGTGCGGTCCTTGTAGGTGCGGCGCACGGTGGTGACGTCGCCGAGTGTGACGACGGTGTCGTTGTTCACCTTGACCGGCAGGCCGAACAGGTCCTGCGCGGTGCGAATGAGGCCCGGCACCGTAACGGGGAAGCGGGCGGTGTCGTCCTGCAGGGCGCCGGCGGCGATGACGCGATTGTTCTGCGTCACCGTCTGCAGCACCGCGGCCGGCGAGACGTTGTAGCTGTTCATCAGGCCGGGGTCGGCGATGATCTCAACCTGCTCTTCGCGGTCGCCGGCAATGTTGACCTGCAACACCTGCGGCAGGCGCTCGATCTCGTCCTGGAGGCGCTTGGCCGTGGCGACCAGGGTCATCTCGGGCACGTCGCCGAACAGCGCCACCACCACGACCGGGAACAGGCCGACGTTGATCTCAGTCACCGTCGGGTCGTTGGCGTCGGTCGGCAGGTCGCGCTTGGCGATGTCGATCTGCGTGCGTACGTCCTGGATCGCCGTGTCGGCGTCGAAGCCCGCGTCGAACTCCAGCGTCAGGTGCGCGAAGCCTTCGCCGGCGATGGACGTGATCTTCTTCAGGCCCTCGACGGTCTGCAGGCGCTTCTCGAGCGGCGGCAGCAGCAGCTTTTCCGCGTCGTCAGGCGAGATGCCGGGATGGCTGACGTTGACCAGCATCACCGGAATGTCGATGTCCGGCTGCGCCTCCTTGGGGATCGAGACGAAGCCGATGCCGCCGATGATCAGCAGCAGGACAAGAACGAGAAAGACCGCGCGGGCGCGGTCGATCGACGCGAAGATGAGTGCGTTCACAGCCCGGCTCCCTGTCGTTCCTCAACGGTGCGGACGGTGTCGCCCGTGCGCACGAATTGCTGGCCGACGGTGATGATCGATATTGTCTGCGGCAGGCCATCCAGCCACACGCCGTTCACGTCCGATGCCAGCACGCTGGCGGCATGGAACTCGACCTTGCCCTGCGGGTTGACCGACTTGATGCCGACCTGACCCTTGTCATCGAGCACCATTGCGGCTGCCGGCACCAGATGCGCAATCGAGGTGCCGACGGGGATGCTGGTCGTAGCTGTCATCCCGGCGCGGATGTTGTGCTGTGGGTTGGGCACCGAGAGCTCGACGCGATAGGTCCGCGTCTGCGAATCGGCGACCGTCGCCAGGAAGCGCACCACGCCCTGCACCGAGCGTCCGTCGATCAGCGTAGCCGTGGCGCGCGTGCCGACCTTGACCAAGCCGACTTCGTTCTCAGACACGGCGCCGACCACCAGGAACGGGTCATCGTCCACCACGAGGGCAACGGCCGCGCCTGCGTTGATGAAGTCGCCCATCTGGGCCTGGCGATCCTCTACTACGCCGGCAAACGGCGCGCGGATCTCCGTCTTGTCGATCTCGAGCTGGATACGGGCCAGCGCGGCGTTGGCACCTTCCAGCGCGGCCTGGGCGGCGACAAGGCGGTTCAGCGCCTGGTTGCCCTGATCCGTCAGAGCCTTAGCGATGTTGTAATCGAGCTGCTTGGCGGCGGCGTTCGCCTGCGCTTCGGACAGGCGGGCGGCGCGATCGGCAAGGTCGAGCCGCGCGATCACCTGGCCCGGCGTAACCCGGTCGCCCTTGTTCACGCGCAGCTCGGTGATGCTGCCGGCAATCTCGGCCTTCACCGTCACGGTGCGGCTCGATTCGGTATGGCCGCGCACGGTCACTTCACGCGTGCGGTTCACGGCGCTCAGCGTTTGGACGCGTACCGTCATGGGGCCGCCGGGCGCCGGTGCGGCCGCCGCGGCTTGCGCAGGGGTGGGAGCAACGGCCGGCGGTGCGGGGGCGCGCTCCGCCGCTTGCGGACCCAGTACGCCCGGCAGGATTTCCTGACCGAGATTGCCCGTCAGAAGCCACGCAGAAACACCGACGGCGACCACGGCAGCGACGACATAGGAGAGTTTCATGGTCTTCGATCCAATCAGCAGCGAGGCATCGAGGCGAAGTCGACTACACCTGCGGGGAGATACGAACGAATCATCGCCTTAGATTTCCATGGCCTGCGGGTTGACCAGAACGCCGCGTTCCTTCTGCCCGGCCGCCGGATCGGCGGCGGGCTCCGGGGCTGGCAAGTCCCGGCGGTAGGCTTCGAGATAGTCGATGGCGGCGCGGCAGACGGCGACGCCGTAGCCGCACACGAAGTCCTTGGCAGCAGATTGCTGGCCGGCGGGACAATCCAGGGTCGTCATGAGGTCGCGGTAAAACGCGATACGCTCATCGACCGCCGCCGCGACGAACGCGGGCGACAGCATCTCCTGGAACAGCATGGTGACGAGGAAATCGGAGTGGACCTTGTCGGGTCCGGGCAGGGACTTCTGCAACTCGGCCTTGAGGTGCGCGCGCCCCTCGGCCGTGATGCTGTAGACCTTCTTGTCTGGTCGCTTGTCCTGCGCCTGCACGGTGCAGGTCACGAGGCCTTCGCGCGTCAGGCGGTTGAGGGCGGGGTAAATCGATCCGAAGCTGGGCTCCTGGATGCGCCGCAGTGGACCGTCAAACCGCTTCTTGATCTCGTAGCCTGAGGCATCGCCAAGGGCGAGGATCCCCAAGCACAGCGTTACGACGTTCAAGAGAGTGTCCCCGAGGGGCGCCGGGCCCCAGCCGCCGCGCCCAGTCGCGGCCTACCTGTATCGCGCTGCTATATATGCCCAGCGCCGCACCCCTTCAAGGCAGAGCGGTCTTTTTGTGAAGCTCGCGCTACTCAGCCGGGTGGGTTGTAGGGGGTCCACGTCTTGCCCCGGTCCGCCGAGACCACGAGCTTCATGTATTGGGTCACCGCCACCAGGCTCCCGTCCTTGCGGGCGGCCAAGTGCAGCAGGGCGCCATCGAAGGCCGCGGGCGGGGACAGAACGGTCCATGCTTTGCCGTCGGCCGCCAGCTGGACGAGGCCCGTACCCGCCAAGAAGGCATAGGTTTGGCCGTCTGCCAGGGTGGCGGCCATGCTTGCGGCCCGAGTGGCGCCCTCCATGGGGGCGACGGCCCAAGTCTTGCCGCCATCTTCCGAACGGAACAGGCCGCGGGCGGTGCCGAGGTAGACTGCGGCCGGGGTGCCTGCGGCAATGGCGATGTCCACCACGGGGGCGGGCGCAGGGCTAGCCTCGACCCAGGCACGGCCGCCGTCGCCGCTGCGGTACACCGTGCCCCCCGCGACGCCGTAAGCGACCAGCGGGTTGGTGGGGGCGGCATCGATCACAAGAAAGGGCCCCGGTTGCCCATCGGGGCTGAAGCGGGCCCAGGTCTTGCCGCCGTCGCGGGAGAAAAGGGTGCCCTGGCGTTCCCCGGCGGTCGCCAGCAGCGTGCCGTCGGCACGGGCGGCAAAGGCGAGCAGGGGGCTGCCTTCGACGGACACCGGATCCGCATTGCCGTCGGGACCGGCCAAGAAGAAGCCACGCTCGGTCGCGATCAATAGTTTGGCGGGGTCGTTGGGGGCGGGCAGCACGCCGTAGATGTGCGTGATGCGGGTGAGGCGGATTGGCTCCGCGAACGCGACGCCCGCCAGCACCAGACCGGCCAGTAGAAGAGCAATTCCTTTGCGCATGACGGCATCTTAGCGTGGCCTGCGCTGCTATGCTTGGGCCTGGAATGCCGGCACAGCCGGCGGTGCTCAGGGGATCGGGATGGCCGAACACAATATCGACGCGTTCGACGACGACCGCGCCAAGCGGCGCATGTTCCAGGAGTTCGAGCAGGCAATCTGGGAATCCAACCGCGCGGCCATCACCGCCGCGACGGGCGGCATCAGCAAGGAGAGCGTGCTGCGGGTCGCGATCACCGTGTCCCGCCTGCGCGCCCGCTACTTGCGCGAGGTGATGAAGCTGTCGGCCGACACGGGCGCGGAGATCCTCGATCCGTCTGCAGTCCTCGACCTGCGCCAGATGCGCGAGGCATATGAAGAGGCCCTCAACGCGTTCGGGGCGTTGCGGCATGCACTCGAGCGCGGCTATATCGACTTCGCACACACCAAGCGCTGAGGATCGCATGCCCCCGAAGGCAAATCCGCTGAATTTGAACCCGCTGCAACGCAAGACGCTGACGTTGTTACAGGCGCTGGCCGACGACCCGGACTGCGCGCAGAAGGACGCGGCGACCGGTGAGGTGCGCATCGTCCGTTTCCCGGTCATTCACGGCAACCACTTCCACGTTGGCGCCTCGGTGGTGATGTCGGCCGATGCCACCGGCCTCACCAACGAGGCGGTGTGGATCGCGCTTGAGCGCAAAGGTCTGGCGCGGTCGGAGTTTCCTCACGCCATCAAGCTGACGCCGGCGGGTCTGGATTACGACGCCGGGATGAAGGACGCCATGTTCCAGCACCCTAGCCACGGCGGTCACTAGACCGATCCCAGGCTCCAGCGTACGGCCGGCGCGGTGAACGACCCGTCGGCCGTTACACCTTCCTGCCACAGGACGTTCCCGGCCGGCGGCGGCAGGACGGCGGCGGTGCCGTTGGCGAAGTTCGCAGCGAAGTGCAACGTGCCGGTGCCCTCGACGGCCCATTCCACGGTGAACACGCCATCGTCCTTATGGTCGAAGGTGCCGCCGCGGTGAATGCGCGGTAGCAGGGGCACGATCACCGCTCGCCGCACGGCCAGGATGCGCTTGTACCAGTCGAGCCACGCTGCGTGCTGCGGCTCCGAGATGTCGCGCCAGCCAAGGCAGCTGCGGGCGAAGGTCGCGGCGTCCAACGGGTCCGGAATCTTCTCGCGGTTCTCGGGCTTGGCGAATTCCGGGAACCGCGCGAACTCGTTGCGGCGGCCGTTGCGGACGGCATCGGCGAGGTCGCCCGCGAAATCTGCGAAGAACTGGAACGGCTGCGCCGCCGCCCATTCCTCCCCCATGAACAGCATCGGTATCTGCGGCGCCAGCAGGTAGGTGGCGGCCGCGGCGCGCACCGCGGCCTCGGGAGCAATGTGGTGCAACCGCTCGCCGAACGGCCGGTTGCCGACCTGGTCGTGGTTCTGGATGAATGAGACGAAGGCGCTGGGCGGCAGGTCGGCGCTCGGCTCGCCGCGGGTGCGCTGCCAGAACTCGGCGTGCTCGCCCTGAAAGGCGAACCCCTCGGCGACGGACCGCGCCAGCTTGCGGGAATCGCCGGCAAAATCGACGTAATAGCCGCCGCTCTCCCCGGTCGTTGCGACGTGCAGGACGTGGTGCACATCGTCGTTCCATTGGGCGTTGTACCAGCGCGGCCGCTTTTGCTCATCGCGCGCGAGCCGGTGCGCTTCGTTCATGCCGTTCTCGAGCACGAGGTGCACGCGGTGTTCGGGAAACTCGGTGCGCACGCGCTCGGCCAACTCGTCCAGGAAGTGCTTCGGGCTGTCGTCGAGAATGTGGTCCACCGCATCGAAGCGCAGGCCGTCGAGATGGAACTCCTCGATCCAGTAGAGCGTGTTGTGGATGAAGTACTCGCGGACCGGGCGCGCCTCCTTGCCGTCGAAGTTGACGGCGGCACCCCACGGCGTGTGATGACTCTCGGTGAAGAACTGCGGCGCGTAGGCGTGCAGGTAGTTTCCCTCGGGGCCGAAGTGATTGTAGACGACGTCCAGCATCACCATCAGGCCGTGGCCGTGGGCGGCTTGGACGAAGTCCTTGAAGTCGGTGGGCGTGCCATAGGAGTGATCCGGTGCGAACGGCAGGACGCCGTCGTACCCCCAGTTGCGGCTGCCCGCGAACTCGGCCACCGGCATGATCTGTACGGCGGTGACACCGAGCTCGACGAGGTGATCGAGCTTGCGCGCAGCCCCCGCGAAGGTTCCCTCGGGCGTGAACGTGCCGAGATGAAGCTCGTACAGCACCGCCTCCTCCCATGGCCTGCCGCGCCAGTCGGCATCGCGCCAACGGTAAGCGCCCGCATCGATGACGGCGCTCGGTCCGTGCACATCCACCGGCTGGTGGCGCGAGGCAGGGTCCGGCACGCGCAGGTCGTTGGGCAGGCGATAGCGGTAGCTGGTGCCGTGGCGGGCGCGGTCCGTCACCAGCTCGTGCCAGCCGAGCGGCTGACGCTCCATCGTCAGAGGATCCTCTACTCCGGCGATTTCGATGCGCATCTGGTCGACGGCGGGCGCCCAGATGCGGAAACGCACCCGGCCGTCCGACTCCATCTGCGCGCCGAACGGCATCCGGTGCGCGCGCACGCTGCCCATCGCTCTCATCTATTCGTTCACCAGTACCGCAGCGGGGAGTTGCGCGAACAATTGTGCGACCGGGAAGGCGCCTTGCGTGATGCTCGCCGGCTGTCCGGTGAGCAAGTCGCGCCACGCGCCGCGGTGGATGTCTTGGGGCACGCGCAGAACGGTATCGGAGCCGATCCCGCACTCTTCCAGGCGCCGCGGTAGCAGCGCCACGGCGACCAGCATCACCGTTCCGTTCGCTTGGCGGAGAAACGAGCAGACCTGATCGCCTTCCGGACCTTCTGCCGTCATGCCCTCATAGCTACCGGCGGCGAAGACGTCCGGGCTCTCGGCTCGGAACTGCAGCAACGTCGCCATGGCGGCGAGCTTGCCGCGGCCGTCCTTCCAATCTTGGAAGAAGCGCGCCATGGCGGCGCGGCGGTCCTGGTCGAGGCTGGCATTCACTTCATTCAACAGGCGTTGCCGCAAAGCGTAGTCCACCGGGCGGCGGTTGTCCGGATCGACGAGGCTCAGGTCCCACAGTTCTGCGCCCTGATAGGTGTCCGGCACCCCCGGGCAGGTGAGCTTGAGCACCGTCTGCACCAGGCTGTTGTGGGCGCCGAGCCGCGCAATGCGATCGGCGAACGGCAGAAATGCGTCGAGGAAGGCGTTCGACTGGCTGGCGTCGAGCATGCTGTCGATGAAGGCAAGGACGGCACCCTCGTAGGCGGTATCCGGCAGCATCCAACTTGTGCGCACCTTGGCCTCGCGCATCGACTTGGTCATCGCCGCCTTGAGGCGCGCCGCATAGGCATCGAGGGCCGCGGCCGACGGGATTCCGCCGTCGAGCATCTCGACCGGCCACGACCCCAGCAGCAGCTGGTACAGCAGGTACTCGTCCGCGCGGTCCGGCGGGGCGGTGCCTTCCACGTCGCCGCGCCGCGCCCGTAGAATGCGCGACCACGTCTGCACCTGCTGCAGCCATTCCGCCGGGAACTCCGACAACACGGCAAGGCGAGCGCGCACGTCTTCGCCGCGTTTGGTGTCGTGGGTGGAGGTGGCCAGCATCGCCTCGGGCCAGCGCCCGGCACGTGCGCGGTTTGCCTTGTGGAAGGCGGCCGTAGTGATGCCGAACTGCTCGGGGTTGCCGCCGACTTCATTCAGGGCAACGAACCGGTTGTAGCGGTAGAACGCCGTGTCCTCGAGACCTTTCGCCATCACCGGCCCGCAGTACTGCTGCAGGCGCATGGCAAAGCGCAGCACCTTGTGGCGGGGGAAGCCGCTGCGTGGCTCGGCCACGAGGTCGCCGGACAGGAGCCTGTGCAGGAAATCGAAGACGCTCGGGTCGATGCCGATATCGTTGCGCTTGGCCTGCGCGATCGCCCAGTCCAGGTCGCGGCGGTCACTTTCGCTGGGGGAGCCCGCGGAGTCGATGTACGTGCGGTAGACTGGAAACGCGGCGACGATCTCCTTGAGCGCACGCTGCAGAAGGTTGCGCGTGAAATCGGTGGTGCGGATGTTCTCCCGCGCCACGCGAGCAGCGTGGCGCGACAGCACGTGGAGCTCGCTGGCCATCTCGTTCTCCATGATGCGCATCTTGCTGGCGCGCACGACGTCGGAGAACCGGCGCGTATCGCCCGTGAAGGTGGCATAGGCCTGGGTGAACGCCGACTCGCTGTCGCGGTTCATCAGGAGTCCGAGAACGAGATTGGCGAACTCGTAGCCAGTGGTGCCGGCCACGGGCCAGTCCTCGCGGAGCGATTCGTGCGGGGCGAGGATCTTCTCGACGACGAGATAGATCGGCGCCGGGGCAAGCGAGCGCAACTGCTGCAGGTACTGCTTCGGGTCGAGCAATCCATCGACATGGTCGATGCGCAGGCCATCGAGCACGCCGGCCTCCAGGAGCTCGGCAACCTTGCGATGGGCCTGCTCGAACACCGCCGGGATTTCCATGCGCAGGCCGGCGAGGTCGTTGATGTTGAAGAAGCGGCGGTAGTTGATGTCGTCGCCGGCGGTGCGGAAATGCGCCGTCCGCCATGCCTGGATGGAGATCAGCTGGTCGAGCGGGTCCCACGAAGCGGCATCGCCGGGCGTGCCATTGAAGCGCTCCAGCCGTGCCGCGATGGCTTGTCGCGCAGGACCGCTGCCTGCCACGAGCTCGGCGAGCTCGGCTTTCAGTTGGACTGCCCGCGCTGCAATCTCCGGACGCCACTCTCCCAGATCGGCAAAGGCGTCGCTCAGGCGTTCCAGTTCGGGGCGATCGCGCAAGATGAGGGGGTAGTGGAGCGGACTGATCGGCATTTTGTGGGTGCCGTACGCCCACACGGCGAAGGATCCAGCGCTTTCGTCGAAGTTGACCTGCAGGTTTCCCGCGTGCAGCTCGACGCCATATTGATCGCCGAGGAACGGCACCAGGACCTTGCCGTGCAGGTAGCTGCGTTCAGGGTCCCACTCGATGTCGAACCAGCCAGCGCTGGCAGAATCGACACCCCACTCGAGCACATCGAGCCACTGCGGGTTGTCCGCGCCACCGACGCCCATGTGGTTCGGCACGAAATCGAGGATCTGCGATAGCCCGTGCGCGCGGAAGCTTTCCGACATCGCGGCGAAGTCGGCGTCCGAGCCGAGCTCTGGGTTGAGTGCGCCGTGGTCGACGATGTCGTAGCCATGCGTGCTACCCGGCCGCGCCTTCAAATATGGCGAGCAGTACACGTGACTTATGCCGAGTTCGGCGAGGTAGGGGGCGAGCGCCGCCGCGTGGACGAATCCGAAGTCCTTGTGAAGCTGCAGGCGGTACGTGGAGCGTGGCGTCATGGGGCGGGAACGTTGCGACGCGTGGGCGGTGTGCCCCCAAGCGCACAGGGCAGAACCACGCTCGTTAAAGGGTGGGCCGGCGCTGCACCGCGAGGGATGCGCCGAAGCCGTCCTCCGGCATCGCTACGAAGGCTTGTGGGGCGAAGCCACCGCCACGGCGACCGACAGGTAGCCGCCCATGACCGCCATGGTGACGTAGCGGAGTAAGACATTCGGACGGGGCAGCAAGGAGGCACCGCCCTGCCAGTTCCAGACGTCGTGGCACTCATAGTCCCGGACGGTGAACTTCTCGTTTTCCGGCGTGGCCTTGAACAAGGCTTCCTTCACCGTCCACAAGCGCAACAGCTGGTCGCCGTGCTGCTGTTCGTCGATGTGGCTGGTGAGTTCGCGGTCGGTGAGGAAGAAGCGCGCCAGCCGGCCGGCGACGGGTCCGTGCGGCTCGTAGTCGACGCCGACGCCGATGACATTATTGGCTGCCGTAAATGCCGCCACTGCAACGCCTGCCGCGTGCGTCAGGGACAGGTTGCGGTGCGGCATGTTCAGCATGCTGGTGTCGGTGCTGAGGCCGAGCGCGCCGAGGCAGGCCTTTAAGACGGCCCGTCCGCGCAGGAATTCGGCGCGGGCGCCACCGCCCAGTCGCTGTGCCACCTCGCGCTCGGCCGGTACGAGCACATCAAGAGCGGCGGGTTCAGCGGCGGCGTAGAGCGTCACCGCCGCGCCCTCGACGTTCACCTCGGCGGGAACGGCCGCATGGAGGGAGGCTGCAGATGCGTAGTTCATGATCGTCGCGTTCGTCAGGCCTTGCGGGCGCCAGGAATCACCCCGGCGCCCGCAGGAGTCCAACTGCCTACGCCAGAACCGGCTGGCGCACGGTGGTTTGAGTGTGCGTAGCATCCGGCAGGGTCCAGTCGGCGGGGTTACTGCCGTGCACCTGCAGGATCATGTGCACCCAACGCTCGAGACCGAAGGCCAGGCAGGCGGTGTGCGCCGGACGACCCTCACGCGTGATCTCGAAGGCGGCGCCGAAATGATCGTAGTGCAGATTGGCAGACGCGACGGCGAGATCGCCGCCGAACACGAACTCGGTCTTCACCGGGTCGAGCTTCTGCATCAGCCACGACGCGTTCTTCTCGGGGCGAAAAAATGGATCGGTCGCAATCGTCGGCACGGCGCTGAGGCCAAGGCTGTGGAGGAGAGCGGTGACTTCGACCTTGGCTTGCTCGACGAACGCCCGCGCCTCCTCGGCGCTGCCGATGGTGACGATCTCGCGCATGCCGAAGCTCCACTGGCGGCGAAGCGGCTCGTAGTAGTTCTCGCGGCGATGGCACTGGGCGCGCGTAGTCAGGCGCATCGGCTTGTCCAGCGTCTTGCCCGAATACAGAGGATAGAAGTGGTAGCAGGCCGCGGGCGTCAGGACGTCCTTGACCTCCAGCGTCTCGGTGAGCGTGACGCCCTTGCCGGCCAGTGCGTCGCTGTCGGCGTTCTTGCGGAACTTCTCGAGATTGTCCTCGTCCCTGTCGAGGGAGACCGGAAACGTCGCCGCGTGCGGGAACGAATGGAAGTAGTTCATCTTCGCCAGATTCTTGGCGGGGATGAACGACGGAAAGTGGTGTTCGACGGCCCCAAGGCGGCGCGCCAAGCGGATGAACATCGCGTCGAGGCGCATGTACAGGTCATACGCCGGGCCGGCGAACGCCGACTGACCGTTGTCATACCAGTAGTGGCCCGGGCAGCAGCTCGTGGTCATTGCGCAACTCCTTGGGTGGCGGATTCGCCGAGAAACGCCGCGCCGATCGAGTCGAGGTCGCGGAACGCAGTGGCGCTGATGGAATCGGGTTCGAGGCGGCGGCCGCGCACGTCCTCGAGCACGCCGATGAGATCTAGGATCATCAACGACGTGAGCACGCGATCGCGAACGAGTTGTGTGTCCGAGGCGATCGAATCGGGATTCACTCCCGCGTTCGACGCAATCCAATCTCGAACCTGCCGCATCTTCGGAGGCATCTTGGTGGCAAGCATGCTGCTACGACCTTTCTGGCTCGTTCTTCTTGAGGTGGACCGTTCCTGAGAAAGGGGCTTCTTCGTGGCTTTGCGGTTCACAGTCAGGAGCCAGAACACTACGTGCCGCTTGCCGACGCGGGGTGGACCCCGGCGTAGCATCGGCCAGCGCATTTGAGAGAAGGGGGATACCCCCCGGGCATTCCGGAGGGGATATGCGGAGGGGTAGGGAACGCGCACTATGCGGGATAAGAAATCCCGCCAGGACCTCAGGTCTTGAACCAGGTCAGCTCGTGCTTGTTGTGGAACAGGTGCGTCAGGCGGCTGCCTGCAACCGC
>CAIVPW010000051.1 GCA_903907895.1 uncultured Alphaproteobacteria bacterium | reverse complement strand
TGTTGCTCGGCATGCTGCTCGTTGCCGCGGGCACCGATTCGGCGTTCGTGCAGTTCGATCGCTTCGGCTGGGATGGCCTATCCCGCGGCCACGGCTTTTGGCTCGGCCTGCTGTCGGTTGTGCAGGGGGCGCTCGGCGTCCTGCTGGTGTGGTCGCGGCGCCCGCCGGCGGCGGACGAGCGCGCCGACTTCTAGCGCAGCAGGCGGGCGACGCGGTCCTGGGTGCGCGGATGCGTGCGCAGCCAGGTCGGGATTTTGGTCTCGCCCATCGGCCAGAACAGGCGCTGCCACACCGAGTGCTGATCGGTCTCGATGTGCTGCAGCGCCGCCGCCAGGCTCTGGGGATCGCCGGTGAGCTGCGCCGCAAATTGGTCCGCGTCGAACTCCCGGTCGCGCGACAACGCCAGTTGGAA
Organism: uncultured Alphaproteobacteria bacterium; assembly: GCA_903907895.1. GTDB lineage: Bacteria > Pseudomonadota > Alphaproteobacteria > UBA2966 > CAIVPW01 > CAIVPW01. The sequence continues at coordinate 3,105 of CAIVPW010000051.1, read as the reverse complement.
CAACGTGACGCCCAGCGGCGCGAAGCACACCAGCAACAGCGCCAGCGGAGAAATCGCCTCTCCCCTGGTCAGCGCGAACACCAGCGCGAGCAGGATTCCGACGAACGCCAGCGTGCGCACCAGGCGCGCGATGACCTGGCTGAGCGCCAGGATGGTGATGTCGCCGGCAACAATGTGCGCCATCTCGTGGGCAACGATCGCCTTCACCTGCGGCCGCGTCAGCTTGTACAAAACGCGGTGCGAGAGGCCGATGGCCGAATCCTTCGGCGTGCCCACCGACAGCGCGCTGAGGCCGGGGTTGTGCAGCACGTAGATCTGCGGCGGCGTCGGGAGGTTCGCCTTGCGCGCCATCTCCCGTACCTCGCCAAGAAGCTCGGGCATGACATGCGCCTCGACGCGCACAGCGCGGAAAAAGCGCATCAGGCGCTCGGGCTTCGCATGGGGCGTGATCCACATACCGAGCACCAGCAGGCCGGCCGTCAGCACGACGCCCGCGGGCCCTGCGACCAGGCGCGCCGATAGCACCAGCACCAGGGCCATGGCTGCGAGCAGCAGCGCGGAGCGGACCTTGAAGGAGGGAGGCGCGGGCAGCCGCGCCGGGGAGGCGGGAAGCATGAGGGCTATGTGGTGCTTCTTTTCGTGGTTTGCGAGGCGGCGGGACCGTACGGCAATGCCGGTCACTTGTGCCGCCACACCTTGATGGCCGCAATGACCAGGACTGCGGCCAGGAGCGGCAGAAGGATCGACGCCGGCACTACGCCGAGCATCAAGGCACCGAGAAGCGCGCCGGTGATCGAGCCGGCGGCCAGGGTCAGCACGAATCCCCGATGGCGCCTCAGCACCGTGAATGCATCGTCGCGTGAGTACCGCGCGAAGCCGACCAACATGGTCGGCAGGCTGATGGCCAAGGAAAGGCTGCCCGCCAGTTTCACGTCGGCGCCGTAGAGCAGCACGAGCGTGGGAATGAGCATCTCGCCCCCGGCAACGCCCAGCAGCGATGCGACCACGCCGATCACCAGTCCGGCCGCGACGCCCGCGGTGACCTGCGCGGCGCCGCCAAGCAGCGCGCCGCCGCTTGCCGCCTGGTGCCCGAACAGCAGCGCAGCAGCCATCGCCAGCAGCATCGCCGCGATGATCCGGTAGAACGTGCGCGCGGGCAGTCGCGTCGCCCACGTGGCGCCCAGCCAGGCGCCCGCCAAGCTGCCGGCCAGCAGATTGAGGATGGTGGGCCACTCCGCGCTCACCGCGCTCCAGGGGACAGCCACGAGGCGAAAGGGCAGGGCGGCCGCGACCACCACCAGACTCATCGCTTTGTTGAGAATGACCGCCTCGAGCGGCGCAAATCGGAACAGGGACAAAAGGATCGGCAGCCTGAACTCCGCGCCGCCAAGACCAACCAGTCCCCCCAATGTGCCAACTGCCGCGCCGGCGGCAAAAGCAGAGGCAGGGCGGCGGTCAGCCATCGGGCCCGGAGGCTAAGGCCCCGGCGCCGTGGCCGCTAGCGCCCGTATTTGCGGGGAGCGCGTCAGTTCAGCGGATAGAGCGCGTTGATCAGCTTGTATTCGCCCGGCGTAACCACGTGCGTGCTGGCGACGCGGACCGAGTGCAGCTTGCCCTCGATGTTGCTGCGCCAAAAGTCGAGGAACTTGGTCAACACCGGGAATTCCGGCGCCATGTCGAGGTCCTGCCAAATGAACTGCTGCAGCAGGTCGGGGTGATCGGGACGGCGATAGGTGATCTCGGCGGTGGTGAGGCGATACCCGTCCAGCTGACGAAGGAAGCTCGAAGACGGCGCCGTATGCGTTGCCATGCGGTCCTCCATACCAATCGGAGAAGAACAATGGACCGCTTGGAATGGTGGTTCCGTCGCTTGGCTATGTCAAGAAAATGTAAGAAAAACAAAGCCTTGGCAGCACTCTAGGGAGAGTGCTGCCAGACCCATTCGCTACTGCTGCAGTTGGGCGCGCACGGCTTCCGCCACCGTCTCCGCCATCGGTGTCGTGGGGCGGCCGATCAGCTTCGAGAGCTGCTTGCCGTCGTCCCGCAGCGCGCCTTTCGCGGCCTGCGTGTCCCACCCCGCGATCGCCTCCGCAAGGAACGTGGGCAGTCCGAAGCTGCCAAGGATCTTGGCGTACTCCGCCTGCGGCAGGTCGTTGTACGGAATGCGCTTGTTGCTGGCGGCCGAAATTGCGGCGGCAAAGTCGGCCAGCGACACGGCCGCGTCGCCCCCCAGTTCGTACACCTTACCGTCGTGGCCGGGCGTAGTGAGCACCGCGACGGCGGCATCGGCGTAGTCGCGCCGTGCGGCGAGCGACAGCGTGCCGTTGCCGGCGCTGCCGATGAAGGCACCGGCGTTCAACGCGCCGCCGATCGAGCCCGTGTAGTTCTCCGTGTACCAGCCGTTGCGCAGGAACGTGTACGGAATGCCCGACGCCTTGATCTCCGCTTCGCTCGCCCGGTGTTCGGCGGCGAGGTCGATGGGCGAGGTGTCGGCGTGCAGGATGCTGGTGTAGACGATCTTCTGCACGCCCGCCTTCTTTGCCGCCGTCACGATGGCCTTGTGCTGTGCGGCGCGCTTGCCGAATTCGCTGCCTGAAATAAGCAGCAGGGTGTTCACCCCAGCCAGTGCCGGCGCCAGCGTCTCGGGCTTGTCGTAATCGGCGATGCGCACCGGAATGCCGAGGTCCTTGGCCTTGTCGGCCGAGCGGGCCAACCCGATGACGTCGCTGACGCCCTTCTTCTTCAGGCCGGCGACGACGAGGCGTCCGAGTTGTCCGGTGGCTCCGGTGATGGCGATGGTCATGGGTGCGGTCCTTGTTTGATGGCGAATGAGACCGTCTATATGACCTCTTGCTTACGAAAGGTAAGTACCTACATAAATGTTCGTATGAAGAAAGCGGCGGCCAAGACGACGCAGTACCGCCAGGGCGACCTGATGTCGGACGCCTGTCCCTCGCGCGAGGTGCTGAAGCACATCACCAGCCGCTGGGGCACGTTGACCCTCGTTGCGCTGCAGGACGGCACCCTGCGGTTCAGCGAGTTGCGGCGCACCATCGGCGGCGTGTCCGAGCGCATGCTCGCGCACACCCTGCAGCAGCTCGAAGG
>CAIVPW010000050.1 GCA_903907895.1 uncultured Alphaproteobacteria bacterium | reverse complement strand
CCTGCTGGCGACAACCAAGCGGCACCCGTCGATCATCCGGCACCGCACCGGCCTCACCCGCGACGGAAGACTCGTCGCGATGGACATCGACGTGGTGATGGATGGCGGTGCCTACGCGACGCTCAGTGCCGTGGTGCTGTCACGGGGCGTGATCCATGCGGCGGGTCCGTACCGCTGCGACCACATTCGCATTCGCGGCAAGGCGATGATGACGCACACGCCCCCGAACGGCGCATTCCGTGGCTTCGGCGCGCCGCAGACGCAGTTCGGCGTCGAGGCGCACATGGATCGCGTGGCTGAGGCGCTGGGAATCGACCCTGTGAAACTGCGCGAGATCAATGCGCTGCGGCCGGGTGACACCACCGCTACCGGGCAGAAGCTGGGGAAGGATGCGAGCGCGCTGGCGGTGCTGCGCGAGGCCGTGAAGCGATCCGGCTTCAAGAAGAAACGCCGGGAGTGGAAAGGCACCAACCGCGGTATCGGGCTCTCGCTGTTCTTCCACGGCTCGGGTTTCACCGGCGCCGGAGAAGTGAAACTGGCATCGAAGGCGTCACTCGAGCTGACACCGAACGGTGCCCGCATCCTGGTGGCGAGCACCGAGATCGGGCAGGGTACGCGGACCATGCTGGCGCAGATCGTGGCCGACGCCCTCGGGTTGCCGTACTCGGCCATCGCCGTGCACATACCCGACACGGACGTCGTGCCGGACAGCGGCCCGACCGTGGCCTCGCGCACGTGCATGATTGTCGGCAAGTTGCTGGAGCGATGTGCGCGGGAGATGCGGCGAAAGCTTGGCAAGCTGACGCCGGCGCAATACTTCAAGAAACACGGACCGTTCACCGTGACCATGCAGTATGAGCCGCCCCCAGGCCAGGTCTGGGACGATGTTCGCTATGCCGGTGATGCCTATGGCAGCTATGCGTGGGCTTGCAACGTCGTCGAGATCGACGTGGATCCCGTCACCTTCGAAGTGACGCCGACACACGTGACGGCAGTCGCCGAGATCGGCAAGGCCATTCATCCAGTGATGGCCGAAGGCCAGATCCAGGGTGGCACCGCACAAGGCATGGGCTGGGCGCTGCTTGAAGCAGTGGTGATGCGCGACGGCCGCATGGCCAACGCGCAGTTGACCAACTACATCATCCCGACGCCGATGGACGCGCCGCCGATTGAGGTTGTGATGCTCGAGCGTCCCTATGCGCACGGTCCGTCTGGCGCCAAGGGCGTGGGCGAGATGCCGATCGACGGGCCCGCGCCGGCCGTGGTCAACGCGTTGCGACATTGCGGCTTCGACGTCCGCGCGATTCCGGCAACCCCCGAGCGCCTGATGAAGGCGCGATCGTGAACCTGATCATCAACGGCAAGAGGCGCCGGCTGGACGTGCCGCCCATGGCGCGGCTGCTCGACGTGTTGCGCGAGAGCTGCGGACTGACCGGCACCAAGGAAGGGTGCGGGGAAGGTGAGTGCGGCGCCTGCACCGTACTTGTTGATGGCGTCGCGGTGGATTCGTGCCTGGTCCCGGTGGCGCAGGTCGAGGGCTGCCGCATTGTCACCATCGAGGGCGCGGCGGCGGCGAAGAAGAATGCCACGGCGCTGCAGAACGCCTTTGTTGAACAGGGCGGCGCGCAGTGCGGCATCTGCACACCCGGCATGATCATGTCCGCGTGCACGCTGAAGGCGGGTTGCTCGCGCGACGAGATCAAGACGGCGCTGGCCGGCAACCTGTGCCGATGCACGGGCTACATCAGCATCTTCCAGTCCGTAGAGGCGGGCCTTCCGCCTTCGCCAAGGCTACGGCGGACAGGTAAGAGCCGCCTCTGCAAGACGAAGAAGGGATCTCGTGCCCGTCGACGCTAGGGCGCTCGCGCTGCAGCGACCGCGCAGCCTGAAGGCGGCGTTGGCGATGCTTGCCACGGCGCCGGCGCTGACGCCGATCGCGGGCTGCACCGATGTGATGGTCGGCCTGCACTTCGGCACGAGCGACCAGCGGCAGTTCATCGACCTGTGGCCGCTCGACGAGCTGCGGGGGATAACCTTGGACAAACCTGAAGGTTTATCCCCACGGCTGCGGATCGGCGCGTTGACCACCTACACCGAGATCATCGCGTCGCCGATCATCAGGAAACGGGTGCCGATGTTGGTGGCGGCAGCCCGGGAAGTCGGCGGCGCGCAGATCCAGAATCGCGGGACGCTCGGTGGCAACATCGCCAATGCCTCGCCGGCTGGCGACACCTTGCCGGTGCTGGCTGCTGCGGATGCGCGGATTGTGCTGCGCAGCGCCGGCGGCGAACGGCGAGTATCCTTCAGCGAGTTCTACACCGGCTATCGCACCAGTGTGCGGCAGCCGGATGAGCTCATTACGGCAATCGAGATTCCTGCGATCGAAGGCCGCCAGTGGTGGCGCAAGGTCGGCACCCGCCGCGCCCAGGCGATTTCGAAGATCATGGTGGCGGGGGTGCGTGGTCCGGCTAAAGCCGGACGCCACAGCGTTCATGTGAGAGTCGCGCTCGGTTCGGTCGG
>CAIVPW010000049.1 GCA_903907895.1 uncultured Alphaproteobacteria bacterium | reverse complement strand
GTCGCCCAGGCCATCCGCGTCGCCTACGCCGACCTGTGTGCCCGCGCCGGCGGCCGCGCCGACGTGGCGGTCCGATCGAGCGCGACGGCCGAGGATCTGCCCGACGCCAGCTTCGCCGGCCAGCAGGACAGCTTCCTGAATATCACCGGCGATGAGGCGCTGCTCGACGCTGCGCGCAAGTGCCTTGCGTCACTCTTCACCGATCGCGCCATCAGCTACCGCGACGCCAAGGGCTTCGATCACACCAAGGTAGCGTTGTCTGTCGGCGTGCAGCTGATGGTGCGCGCCGCCAACGGCGGCTCCGGCGTCATGTTCTCGGTCGATACCGAGACCGGCTTCGACCGCGGCGTGCTGATCAACGCGGTGTGGGGACTGGGCGAGAACATCGTCCGTGGATTGGTCGATCCGGACGAGTACGTAGTCTACAAGCCCCTGCTGGATGACCCCGCCCTGATCCCGATCATCGAGAAGAAGGTCGGCGCCAAGGCGATCAAGATGATGTACGCACGCGCCGGCGACGAGCTGCGCACGCGCAACGTGCCGACCTCGAAGGTCGAGCAGTCATCCTTCGTGCTGTCGGATGCGGAGATCTTGAAACTCGCCCGCTGGGCGCGTTCGATCGAGACGCATTACGGCCGCGCCATGGACATGGAATGGGCTCGCGACGGCGACACCGGCGAGCTGTGGATCGTGCAGGCGCGGCCCGAGACGGTGCAGTCGCAGCGCCGCCGCGGACTGTTGAAGACCTACAGGATCGGGGAGAAGGGCAAGAAGCTTCTGTCCGGACTTGCGGTCGGCGACGCCATCGTCTCCGGCCTGGTGCGCATCGTGCGCTCGACCGCGGAGATCGACCGCTTTCCCGAAGGCGCCATCCTAGTTGCCGAGAACACCGATCCCGACTGGGTGCCGCTGATGAAGCGCGCATCGGCAATCGTGACCGATCACGGCGGCCGCACCTCCCACGCCGCCATCGTCAGCCGCGAAATGGGCCTGCCGGCCGTCGTCGGCACGCGCAACGCCACGCATGTGCTGCACGACGACCGCGAGATCACGGTGTCCTGCGCCGAGGGCGACGAGGGCTTCGTCTATGACGGCGTCGTCAAGTTCGATGTGGAGAACATCAACCTCTCCAACATGCCGGAGACACGAACCAAGGTCATGCTCAACATGGCCAACCCCGCGGCGGCGCTGCAGTGGTGGCAGCTGCCGGCGGATGGCATCGGCTTGGCCCGCATGGAGTTCATCATCAATAACGTCATCAAGGTCCATCCGATGGCCTTGGTGCGCTTCGACCAGTTGCAGGACCAGAAGGCGCGCGAGCAGATTGCCGAACTCACGCGCGGCTACGAGGACAAGTCCGAGTATTTCGTCGATCTGCTGGCGCGCGGCATCGCCAAGATTGCCGCCTCGCAGCACCCGCGTCCGGTCGTGGTGCGCCTGTCCGACTTCAAGACCAACGAGTACGCGAATCTTCTGGGAGGAAGGCAGTTCGAGCCGCACGAGGAGAATCCGATGCTCGGGTTCCGCGGCGCGGCGCGCTACTACTCGCCGCGCTACCGCGACGGCTTCGCGCTGGAATGCCGCGCGTTGCGCCGCGTGCGTGAGACGATGGGCTTCACCAACGTCATCGTCATGGTTCCGTTCTGCCGCACGCCACAGGAAGCGGACCGCGTGCTGGAGACCATGGCCCTGCACGGCCTGGAACGCGGCAAGGACGGCCTGAAGATTTATGTGATGTGCGAGATCCCATCAAACGTCGTGCTCGCCGACCAGTTCGCCAAGCGGTTCGACGGCTTCTCGATCGGCTCCAACGACCTCACCCAGCTCGTGCTCGGCGTCGACCGCGACTCCGAAGTGCTCGCCGAGCAGTTCGATGAGCGCCACGAGGCTGTCACGCGCACGATCCGCCAAGTCATCGACGCCGCCCACGAGGCCGGCACCCAGGTCGGGCTGTGCGGACAGGCGCCGAGCGACTATCCGGCGTTCGCGGACTTCCTGGTAGAGGCGGGCATCGATTCCATCTCGGTCGCGCCCGACAGCTTCCTGGCGGTAAAGCGCACCGTGGCGGCCGCCGAGGCCAAGTACGGGGGCCGGCGCGCCTAGCCACGCGGTATCGAGTTTGGTGATCCAGCTGGGCTTGCAGGGCGTACCCTAACGAGCATTCACGCACCGTCGGAGAGGACCGCCATGCGCCGCCTGTTCCTGTTGCTCCTCGCAGCTCCGTTCCTCCTGGCGGTTGCGGCAGCACCCGCCGCCGCTCAGATCGCCCCGCCGGCCGGCACGGTGACGCGCTTGCAGGGCACCGCGACCGCCGTGCGCAGCGCAATGCCGCGGGTGCTAACGGTTGGAGACCCCATTCAGATCGGCGACGTCCTATCGACCGGCACCGAAGCGGTACTGGAGATCAAGATGTCGGACGATTCCCTGTTCGCTCTGGGCGCGGAAACGGCCTTCATCGTTACGGACTACACGTTCGGCCAAGGCACCGGCGGCGCCACGTTCCGCGTCATCAAGGGCGCGTTCCTGGCAACGTCGGGCAAGATCGCGCAATTGGCCGGCAATACGATGACCGTTCAGACCGACGTCGCCACCATCGGCATCCGTGGCACCACGGTATGGGGCGGGCCGCTGGACGGCGTGCCGATGCAGGTCATCATGTTGGAGGGCCGCGCCGTGACGGTGGAGAACCTGCAGGGACGGGTGGAGTTGACGACTCCCAACGCGGGTACCTGGACGGATGGTGGCGCGCCTTCGCCTTCGGCCCCCTGGGAAGCCGCAAAGATTGCTCGGGCCGTAGCGACGGTTACGTTCCGCTAAGCGGCGGCTCTAGGCGAGGGCGGTTACCTCTGCCTTGGCCGGCACGAAGCCGGCGCCGGTAAAGGAGCGGATGCGGGCTGCGATCCGATGCGGGTGCGGGCGCAGTTCCCCGCCGTAGCCGGCGGGCGTGAACAGGAGTGTCGCGTCCTCGTGGCTGATGCCGAAGAAGGTCGTGACGGCCTCCCAGTCGCTCTTCCCGGCGTAGACCGGGCGGCATTCCTTCAGGCTGTCCTCGTTGGCAAGGCTCAGGCCCTGGGCCTGGATGCTGGCCTCCTGGATGGCGGCCAAGCCGACGGCACAACCCTTGCCGGTGCCATACCAGCGCGAAAACGTCAGACGATCCGGCGAGACATTCTCGAGGAAGGTGGCGAGGTATTCGAGCCGCTCCGTGCCGGAAGCGATGTAGCCGCCGACCGACCGATTTGCTCCGTACTTCATGACCGCTCTCCAAATGCCCGGACCCGCGCAGCGTACGCGTCAGCAAAGAGCAGCATAACCCCCGGTGGGCGGCCGGCAATACGGCCAACTTCCCAGCAACCCTGGCCCAGGGGCCGGCCCCCGGCCTATGCAAGAAGTTGGTTTCCCAAGCGAATTTCATGCCCCCAGCCCTTCGCAGCGGCGCAGCGCCGAACGAGGCACCGCGCATCTACAACCTGTTTCCGCTGCTCGCTGGGCCGCTGGCCGGCTGGAAGGCGCCGCTGGGGGCGGCCGGGTTCGACTACCGTTCAACAGCAGCAAGTGGTGGGATTTCCGCGCGCCGTGGCGGCCAAGGGCGCAGGCCGCGCGAAACTGGCTGGAACGCCGCGCCGCTCACCAAGATCGACAACGGCCGCTGGAGCGGGCGCTTCCCGCTCGCCGTGCCAGGGCGGCACACCTACACCTTCGAAGCGTGGGGCCATCTGTTCGCGTCGCGCTGTGCCGACATGCTGTTGAAGCGCGACGCCGGACATCCCCCGCTCGCAAAGCGGCGACGTCCATCGGCACGGGACTTTCGACGACGGTATCGGGCGCTTGCCGTATGTGCGCGACCTGGGCTTCGACGTACTCTATTTCCCGCCGATCCATCCGATTGGATCAACAGCCCGGACAAGGCGGAACAACAGCCTGATCGCCGAGGCCGGCGACCCGGGCAGCCCATACGCCATCGGCAGCGCCGCGGGCGGGCACGACGCACTCCACGCCGAGCTTGGCACCTTCGATGACTTCCGCCGCCTCAATGAAGCCGCGCACCAGCATGGGCTCAAAATCGCTCTCGACTTCGCTGCCCAGTGCAGCCGCGACCACCCCCGGCTTCGCGAGCACAAAGGCTGGTTCGACTGGCGCGCCGACGGCACCATCCGATTCGCCGAGAACCCGCCGAAGAAGTACGAAGACATCGTCAACGTCGACTTCGACAAGGGCTTCCCCGACGCCTGGCTCGCGCTCCGCGACGTCGTCCTCTCTTGGGTCGCGCACGGAGTGAAGATATTTCGCGTCGACGATCCCCACACCAAACCGCTGCCCTTCTGGGGGTGGATGATTCGCGACGTGCAGGACCGCGACCCTGAAGTGCCCGTCCCGTCGGAGGCGTTCACCCGGCCCAAGATGATGCGGAGGCTCACGAAGCTCGGCTTCTCCCAAAGCTACACGAACGAAGGCACGCCCATCCCAGGCAAGGAGGATTACCTCAACTCCGAGAAGTACGAGTTGAAGGCCTGGGACTGGGATCGGCCCGGCAACCTTCGCGCGTTCTGAGGCGCGGCCGTCCGGCATGGCAATCGATCGCAGTGACCGATTTTGGTACCGCGACGCGGTCGTGTACCAGATGCACATCAAGGCGTTCTTCGATTCGAACGACGACGGCATCGGCGACTTCGCGGGCCTGATCGACAAGCTCGACTACATCCGCGATCTGGGCGTCAGCGCCATCTGGCTGCTGCCGTTCTATCCGTCCCCGTTGCGCGACGATGGCTACGACATCGCGCATTACGACGACGTCAACCCGATGTACGGCAAGATTGCCGACTTCAGGAAGTTCTTGAAGGCCGCCCACGAGCGCGGCCTGCGCGTCGTCACCGAATTGGTTGTGAACCACACGTCCGATCAGCACCCGTGGTTCCAGCGCGCCCGCAAGGCGAAACCCGGCTCGCCACACCGCGACTATTACGTCTGGAGCGACACCGACCAGAAGTACCTCGGCACGCGCATCATCTTCCTCGACACCGAGAAGTCGAACTGGACCTGGGATCCGGTCGCGCAGGCCTACTACTGGCACCGCTTCTATTCGCACCAGCCCGACCTGAACTTCGAGAACCCGAAGGTGCTGCGCGAGATCATCAACGCCATGCACTTCTGGCTCGAGATCGGCGTCGACGGCCTGCGCCTGGATGCCGTGCCGTACCTGCGCGAGCGCGACGGCACCAACAACGAGAACCTGCCCGAGACGCACGAAGTGCTGCAAAAGATTCGCGCCGAGGTGGACGCGCACTATCCGGACCGCATGCTGCTGGCGGAAGCGAACCAATGGCCCGAAGACACGCAGGAGTACTTCGGCAAGGGAGACGAGTGCCATATGGCATTCCATTTCCCGCTGATGCCGCGCATGTACATGGCGATCGCGCAGGAGGACCGGCACCCGATCACCGACATCCTGCGACAGACGCCGGAGATCCCGCCGGGCTGCCAGTGGGCGATCTTCCTGCGCAACCACGACGAGCTGACGCTCGAGATGGTGACCGACCAGGAACGCGACTACCTGTGGAACTACTACGCCACCGACCGGCGCGCACGCATCAACCTCGGCATCCGCCGACGCCTGGCGCCGCTGATGGAGAACGATCGCCGCAAGGTGGAGCTGATGACCAGCCTGCTGCTGTCGATGCCCGGCACGCCGATCGTCTACTACGGCGACGAGATCGGCATGGGCGACAACATCTACCTCGGCGACCGCGACGGCGTGCGGACGCCGATGCAATGGTCGCCGGACCGCAACGGCGGCTTCTCCAAGGCTGACCCGGCGCGCCTGTTCCTGCCCACGGTGCAGGATCCGATGTACGGCTTTCAGGCGGTCAACGTCGAAGCGCAGATGCGCAACCCGTCGTCGCTGCTCAACTGGGTCCGCCGCATGATCGCGGTGCGGCAGGGATCGCACGTGTTCGGCCGCGGCGACTTCGTGTTCCTGTATCCATCGAACCGCCGCATCCTGGCCTTCGTGCGCCAGCATGAAGGCCAGCAGGTTCTCTGCATCGCCAACGTCTCGCGCACGGCGCAGGCCGTCGAGCTCGACCTGTCGCAGTGGCGCGGCCGCGTACCGCGCGAGCTTTTGGGCGGCGCGCGCTTCCCCGCCGTCGGCGAGCTGGCCTACGTCCTTACCCTGCCCGCGTACGGCTTCTACTGGCTCGACCTGCAGGAAGCGCCTGCGGCCGCTGCGGCACCACCGTCGCCGGAAGCACCGGAGTTCGTCACCCTTGTGCTGCGCAACGGCGTCGCCGAGATCGCGGAGCCGCGCAACGCCCTGCTTCTGGAGCGCGACGTGCTGCCGGCCTACCTACCCAAGCAGCGCTGGTTCGCCGCCAAGGATGCGACGATTCGCAGCGTGCGCCTCACCAACGCCGCCGCCCTGCCGGGCGAGAACGCTGCATGGCTCGGCCAATTCTACGTGGACGTTGGCAGCGGCGAGACGCACCGCTACTTCCTGCCTCTCGCGCTGTCGTTCGCGCCCGAGGCGATGGGCGCCGGCTCCCCCGTCCTGAGCTACACGCTTGCCAAGGTGCGGCGCGGTGCGCGCATCGGCCCGCTCTACGACGCGACAGCCGACGAGCAGTTTCCGCAAGCGATGCTGGCCGCCATGGCGGCCGAGACCGAGATCGCGGCGCGCGGTGGCAAGTATCGGTTCGTCGCCGGCAAGGCCTTAGCGACCCTCGCACCAGCCGACCAGCGCAAGGTGCAGCGGCTGAGCGTCGAGCAGAGCAATACCTCGATCGTGGTCAACGAGCGCGCCATGTTCAAGGTGTACCGCCGCCTGGCCGCCGGCATTCAGCCCGAGATCGAGGTCGGCCGACATCTGACGGAGGTTGCGGGCTACGCCAACACGCCGCCGTATCTCGGGCACCTCGACTTCGTCGCTGACGATGGCGCCACGACGGCCGTGGCCGTCGCACAGGGCTTCGTCGCCAGCCAGGGCGACGGCTGGACGGTGACCATCGAGTACCTGAAGCGCGAGATCGAGACCCTGCTGCTGAGCCCCGACGCGGCGGCGCCCGGGCCCCACACCATCTATGCGAGCTTCCTCGTGCGCATCGCGACGCTTGGACGCCGCATCGCCGGGCTGCACCGTGCGCTCGCTCTCGGCGACAACTCGGCCTTCAAGCCCGAGCCCATGCCGCACGACTACTTCAGCACCCTCGGCGACGCGGTGGCGAAGCAGATCGGGATCGCCTGCGAGACGCTGGCGCGCGCCGACAAGCACCTCGACGATGCCACGCGCGCGGACGTCCAACTCCTGACGTCCAACAAGGAGCGCCTGCGCGCCTTCCTGCGCGAGGTGCTACCGACCGAGGCGCGGGTCATCGGCACGCGCCTGCACGCCGACCTCCACCTGGGGCAGGTGCTGGCGGTTCAAAACGACTGGTACGTGCTCGGCCTCGAGGGGGATCCGGTGCGGCCGCTGAGCGAGCGCCGCGGCAAGGGCCCGCCGGCCAAGGACGTCGCCAGCATGCTGCGCTCGTTCGACTATGCGGCGCGCTTTGTCGCAGCGGACGGCACCCGCGTGGTCCCGAATTCCGGCCCCGACGCCGAGCGGCATGCTCTAGGGTGGCGCGACGCCGCCCGCACAGTATTTGTGCATGCCTATGACCAAAACTCGGCCAACGCGCCGGGCTTTGCGGACGATGAGGGCCTTCGCAAGCGCCTCATCGACCTTTACGCTTTCGAGAAGGCCGTCTACGAGATCACGTACGAGGCTGCCAATCGCCCGTCGTGGTTGCGCATCCCTGTGCGCGGACTGCTCGAGTTGACTGGATTGATCAGCGCCGGAACCTCGAATGCCCCCCAGCAATAGCTTCACGACCCAGAAGAAAACCATGGAAGCGCTGCGCGACAGCACGATCGAAGACGGCGCCGTCAGCGCCATCCTGCGCGCCGAGCACAGCGACGCATTCGGATTTTTCGGCATGCATGAGACCGATGGGGGCCTCGTCGTCCGCACCTTCCAGCCGGACATCCGCAAGGTCGAGGTGGTAGACGCCGGCACCGGCGATGCCGTCGCCACGCTCCCCAAGGTGCACGAGACAGGCATCTTCGCCGGGGTGCTGCCCAGGAAGGGCCGTTTCCGCTACCAGCTCCGGGTCACCAAAGGCGCGAAAATCAGCGTCGTCGAGGACCCCTACCGCTTCCCCGCAGTGCTGGGCGACCTCGACTCGCACCTGATCGCCGAAGGCAGCCACCTGCGCCTTTACGACCGCCTGGGCGCGCACCCGATGGAGATCGAGGGCGTCGGCGGCACCCACTTCGCCGTCTGGGCGCCGAGCGCGCGCGCGGTCAGCATCGTGGGCGACTTCAACGGCTGGGACGGCCGCCGCCATCCCATGCGCCATCGCATCGAATGCGGGGTGTGGGAAATCTTCTTGCCCGACGTGAAGGTCGGCGCGCTCTACAAGTTCGAACTCAAGGGTCCCCACGGCGAGCAGCTGCCGCTCAAGGCCGACCCCTTCGCGTTCCAGCAGGAGTTGCGCCCCAATACGGCGTCGATCGTCGCCAACCCGGTGTCGCCTCATCAGGACGACGAATGGATGGACAAGCGCCGTGCGGCCAACGATCGAAGCGCGCCGGTGTCGATCTACGAGGTCCAGCTCGGCTCGTGGATGCGTATCCCCGACGAAGGCAATCGCTTCCTCACGTACAAGGAGCTCGGCGACAAGCTGATCCCGTACGTGCGCGACATGGGCTTCACGCACCTGCAACTCATGCCGGTAACTGAATTCCCGTTCGACGGTTCGTGGGGATATCAGCCCATCGGCATGTTCGCGCCGACGTCGCGCTTCGGCACGCCGGCCGACTTCGCGCAGTTCGTCGCGCGCTGCCATGCCGAAGGCATCGGCCTGCTCATCGACTGGGTGCCGGGGCATTTCCCGACCGACGCCCATGGCCTTGGGCAGTTCGACGGCACCGCCCTGTACGAGCACGCCGATCCGCGGCTTGGCTTCCACTCCGATTGGAACACGCTGATCTTCAACTACGGCCGACGCGAGGTGCAGAACTACTTGATCGCCAACGCGCTGTTCTGGCTCGACCGCTATCACATCGACGGCCTGCGCGTGGATGCCGTGGCGTCCATGCTGTACCTGGACTACAGCCGCAAGCCCGGCGAGTGGATTCCGAACCGCTTCGGCGGCAACGAGAACCTCGAGGCAGTGGCGTTTCTGCGCAAGCTCAATGAACTGGTGTTCAGCCGCCATCACGGCGCGACTACGGTCGCCGAGGAATCGACCGCATGGCCGGGCGTGTCGCGCCCGACGTACGACGGCGGCCTGGGCTTTGGCTACAAGTGGAACATGGGTTGGATGCACGACACCCTGCGCTACATGCAGCAGGACCCGGTCAACCGCAAATACCACCACAACGACATCACCTTCGGCCTCGTCTACGCCTGGGACGAGAATTTCGTACTGCCGCTGAGCCACGACGAAGTCGTGCACGGCAAGGGCTCGCTCCTTTCCCGCATGCCCGGCGATCCATGGCAGCGCTTTGCCAACTTGCGCGCCTACTTCGGCTTCCAGTGGGCGCATCCGGGCAAAAAGCTCCTCTTCATGGGCGGCGAGTTCGCCCAGGAGCGGGAGTGGAACCACGACCACAGCCTGGATTGGCATCTACTCGACTACGGCCCGCACCGCGGCATCCAGGCGCTGATCCGTGACCTGAACCGCGTCTATCGCCAGACGCCGGCGCTGCATCTGCTGGACTGCGACCGCGCCGGCTTTGAGTGGGTAGACCTGAACGACGCCGAGAACAGCGTGTTCACCTTCCTGCGCCTCGGCCCCGAAGGCACCCGCCCTGTGCTGGTGGTGATGAACATGACGCCGGTGGTGCGCGCGCTGTACCGCGTGGGCGTGCCGCGTCCCGGCCATTGGCGCGAGATCATGAACACCGACAACGTGCGCTACGGCGGCAGTGGCGTCTCGCTCGGCGGTGGCGCCAATGCGGAAGAAATCTCCGCCAACGGCCGCCCATACTCGGTTGGACTCACGCTGCCGCCGCTTGCGACGCTGATGCTGGAGTGGACGCCATCTTCCTAGTCCGTGCCGCTACGGCTGCGGCAGCAGCTGCCCCCACGCCGTGACGACGGTTTGGCCCGGCCGCCCCTACCCCCTCGGCGCAACGTGGGACGGCAAAGGGGTCAACTTCGCGCTGTTCTCGGCGAACGCGGAGCGCGTCGAGTTGTGCCTCTTCGATCGGGCCGATAAGCCCGAGACGGCGCGCGTCATCCTGCCCGAGAACACCAACCAGGTGTGGCACGGCTACCTGCCCGAGGCGAAGCCTGGGCAGTTGTACGGCTACCGCGTGTACGGACCCTACGAGCCCGAACGCGGCCACCGCTTCAACCCGCACAAGCTGCTGCTCGATCCCTATGCCAAGGCGATCCAGGGCACCCTGCAGTGGTCGGACTCGCTGTTCGGCTATCGGATCGGTCACCCGCGCGGCGACCTGTCGTTCGACCGCCGCGACAGCGCCAGATTCCTGCCCAAGGCACAGGTGTTGGACACCGGAACCTTCGACTGGGGCGACGACAAGCCGCCCGGGACCGCATGGGAAGACACCATTGTCTACGAAGCGCACGTGCGCGGCTTCACGATGCGCCACCCTGGCGTGCCGCAAGACTTGCGCGGCACCTACGCGGGCCTCGCCTCCGACGCGTCCATCGACCACTTGCAGCGCCTCGGTGTCACGGCGGTCGAGCTGTTGCCGATCCACGCCTTCTTCGACGAGGGACACCTCATCGACCAGGGCCTGCGCAACTATTGGGGCTACAACACGGTCGGCTTCTTTGCGCCCGAAGCGATGTACGCGTCGGGCCCGCCTGCCGACGAATTCCGCGGCATGGTCAGGCGCCTGCACGCGGCGGGCATCGAAGTGCTCCTCGACGTGGTGTTCAACCACTCGTGCGAAGGCAGTGAACTTGGCCCCACCTTCAGCTTCAAGGGCATCGACAATTCGAGCTACTACAAGCTCCTGCCGGGCACCGAGCGCCACTACATCAACGACACCGGCACCGGCAACACACTGAATGCCGCGCATCCGCGCGTGTTGCAGATGATCGTCGACAGCCTGCGCTACTGGGTCACCGAGATGCACGTCGACGGCTTCCGCTTCGACCTCGCGCCCATCCTGGGCCGTGAGCCGGCGGGCTTCGACCCCACCAGCGGATTCTTCGATGCCATCGGCCAGGACCCGGTGCTGGCACAGGTGAAGCTGATTTCCGAGCCGTGGGACGTGGGACCGGGCGGCTACCAGCTCGGCAGCTTTCCGCCCGGCTGGTCGGAGTGGAACGACCGCTACCGCGACGATGCGCGCGCCTTCTGGCGCGGCGATGCCAATCTGCCGCACTTCGTACGCCGCATTCATGGCTCGGCCGACATCTTCGACCGCAACGGCCGGCGGCCGTGGGCCAGCCTGAACTTCTTCGCCTGCCACGATGGCTTCACGCTGAACGACATGGTCACGTACTCGCGCCCGCACAATCATGCGGCGGGCAAGGAATACGAGGGCAACACCAACAACATCAGCGCCAACTACGGGCACGAAGGTCCGACCGAAGATTCCGGCATCAATGCCGTGCGCGAGCAGCAAAAGCGCAACTTCCTCGCCACGCTGTTCTTCTCGCAGGGCACGCCGATGCTATTGGCGGGGGACGAGTTCGGGCGCACCCAACACGGCAACAACAATGCCTACTGCCTCGACGACGAGGTCAACTGGGTGGACTGGAACTGGGACGAGCGCGGCCGCGACCTGTTCGCGTTCGCCCAGCGTCTGGTCAGGCTGCGCAAGCAGCACCCGGTCCTGCATCGCCCGCGCTACTTGCACGGCCAGCACGTTTCGAGCGAAGGCGTGAAGGACGTCACCTGGGTCTCCCCCGACGGCGGCGAGATGCGCCCCCACAAATGGGCCGACTCAAACGCGCGCTGCGTGGGCATGATGCTGAACGGCCGGGCCGGCGCGTTTGTGGACGCGAAAGGCAATACCATGGATGACGCGGTGCTGATGGTGGTGGTCAACAGCGGGCAGGAATCGGTCCCGTTCATGCTTCCCACCGTACCGGCCCACAACAGCTGGAGAACTCTGTTGGACACCAGCGACCCTCACCTCGAAACCGAGGGCGAGACCACCCCGGCGGGCAACGAACGTTCGGTGTCCGGCCTCACCCTGCTCCTACTGGCGGCAAAGTAAGATGCGCTTCACGCCCCTTGAACACCTTGCGCGCCGCAACGGCGTGCAACTCGCCTACCGCGATGCCCTCGGCACCCACCGTACGGTGTCGCCCGAGTCCCTGCGCGCCATCCTGATCGGCATGGGCGTCCCAGCCGCGAGCGACGCCGACGTGCGGCGCAGCCTCGCCACCGGCGACGCCGAGCCCTGGCTCGAGGCGATGGCGCGCACGGTAGTGCCGCGCCCCGACTGGACCATCGATATCGCCGTCCCGCACGGCAGCGCGCGCGTCCAGTTGATCATCGACCTCGAAGATGGCGGCAACCGCACCCAGGACGTGGACGTGCGCGTCCTGTCGCGCGCCACCATCGGCGGCTCGCGCTTCATGCGCGGACGCGCGCGCCTACCCGACGGCCTGCCGATGGGCATCCACCGGCTGCAGATGCGCGGTAACGGCACCGAAGCGTCTTCGCACCTCCTGGTGGCGCCGCAGTCCTGCTACATCCCCGACGATATGCGGAGCGGCGCGCGCCGCTGGGGCACCGCCGTCCAATTGTATGCGTTGAAGTCGGCGCGCAACTGGGGCGTCGGCGATCTCGGCGACCTAGCGGACTTCGCGGCCTTGTCCGCGGCCAAGGGGGCCGGCGTCGTCGGCCTCAACCCGCTGCACGCACTGTTCCCGGCCGACCCCGGCCATTTCGGCCCGTACGGTCCGTCCTCCCGTGCGTTCCTCAACCCCCTCTACATCGCCGTCGATCGCGTGCCGGAGTTCGCGCAGTCCGTCGCCGCCCGGCAACTGGCAGCAACGAGCGAGTTCGCGCTGCGCCTCAAGTACGCGCGCGGCACAGAATTGATCGACTACCCGGCGGTCGCGGCGCTCAAGATGCCGGTTCTCGAGAAACTGCATGCGCAGTTCCGCAGCAACTGGACCAGCGACCCGCACAACGCCCGCGCCGGCGCCTACCGCGAATTCCAGACGCGGATGGGTTCGGCGCTGCACGACCACGCCGTGTTCGACGCACTGCACGAGCACTTTTTCCGCATCGACCACGGCATGTGGGATTGGCACCGCTGGCCGGAGGCCTTCCGCAACAAGGACAGCGCCGAAGTGCGCCAGTTCGGCGAGAAGAACGCCGAGCGGGTAGATTTCTTCACCTGGTTGCAGTGGGAGTGCGACAACCAGCTCGCCGCCGCGCAGGCGCAGGCGAAGGCCGCTGGCATGCCGCTCGGCCTGTACCTGGACATCGCCGTCGCCTCGCATCCCGGCGGCAGCATGGCCTGGAGTTTCCCCACCGCCATGATCAACGGCGTGTCGGTCGGTGCACCGCCCGACGAGATCAACCCCCTCGGCCAGACCTGGGGCTCCGCCGCATTCTCGCCGCGCGGCCTGCGGTCGACCGGCTACCTGCCGCTGCGCGCCTCGGTGCAGGCGTCCATGCGCCACGCTGGCGCCGTCCGCATCGACCACGTCATGAGCATGCAGCGCCTGTTCTGCGTCCCCGACGGGATGGCAGCCACCGAAGGCGCGTACGTGCACTACCCGTGCGCCGAAATGCGTGGCGTGGTGGCGCTGGAATCCTATCGCAGCCAGTGTCTCGTAGTGGGCGAAGACCTCGGCACCGTCCCCTACGGGTTCCGCGAGCGCATGAACGATGCCGGCGCGCTTTCGTACAAGGTCTACTACTTCGAGCGCGAGACGGACGGGGCATTCAAGCGGCCGGAGCGCTTCCCGGCCCAAGCCCTGGTCACTGCGACCACGCACGACCTGCCCACCCTCACGGGCTACTGGCGCGGCCGTGACCTCGATTGGCGCGACAAGCTCAACTTCTACCGCACGCCCGAAGAGCGCCCGCAGGCGCGCGAGGATCGCGAGCGCGACAAGCAACGCATCCTGCGCTCCCTCTCCGAACTCGGCCTGCTGCCGGCCGGGGTGACTCCGGACAGCGAAATCACACCGCGCCTGATCGCCGCGATCTACGCTGCACTTGCGCGCAGCCCGTCGATGCTGCTGATGGTGCAGGCGGAGGATCTGATCGGCGACGTCGAGCAGGCCAACCTGCCCGGCACGTTCGACCAGCATCCGAATTGGCGCCGCCGCCTGTCGGTTGCGGTGGAGCAGATTGCCGATCGCATGGACGAGATCGCCGGCGCAGTGAAGCGGGAACGCTAGTCCCGGAGCCGCGCCTCGAGCGCGAAGAGGAGCGGCTGCCACGAAGCCTGCACGGCAAGGGCGGCTTCGGTATGACCAGCGAACGCTTCGTGGCTGGCCATCTCCGGCGCAGGCACCCGGAAGGACGCCGGGGCCTCGCCCGGCAGCGCCGGGCCTACCAGCACCACCAGGCCTTGCGCCGCATGATCGCGCGCCGTGAGCAACACGAGGTCCGCGTCACGCGCCGGCCGTTTGGCCGACACGCGCAGCAGGCGCTGCAGCGACCGCGGCGGCGTGCGCCCCGCCTGGCGCTTCAGCCGCAGTACCTTCTTGCAGGCCACGTCACCGGCACCCTCAATGCCAACCTTGACGCCTGCGCAGCCCCACGCCGCCGCGAGGCTGCGTGCGACGTGGGCGGCCTCGTGGTCGCGGCCGACGACTGCAACTGCCCGCACCTTCTGGCGCGGTGAGGGGAATGCCTCCTCCGCCTGGGAGAGCGCTCGGGCCGCCCGGCGCAACAGCTTGCCCACGCAGGCATCGTGATGCTCGGCGAGTGCTGCAGCCACCGCTCGCACCGCGGCATTCCTCTCTCCCTCCGGCACCAACCGAACAACGACGTCAGCCGCCGTACGCAGGTCGTTCAGCAGTCCCAGACCCTCCTGCAGCGTCTCCAGTGCCTTGGCATATGGCTTGAGCCGGCTGGCGGGACGCGGGTAGACCGACCGCAGGGGCTCCAGCGCATAGCGCACCTTCTTCGCGCGCACGCGGGCGCGGTGCCAGCCGTCAAGGTCGTCGCTCCGTTCGGGCCGCGCATGAACGAGCTTGCGGTGGAGCGTTCGGATGCGCCGCGCCGCAAAGGTCGCCGCGCCGACATGGGCGAGCAGGTCTGCCCTGGGAGTGCGATCGCGCCAGCCGTCGCCCTGCAGGCGCAGCGCCAGCGCGGATACCACGCGCGCCAAGTCGGGGCCGTCGAACACCCGGCGCAGGGCGCCGAGCGCGGAGGCGCGATGCAGCCGCGCCGTCACCTCGAACGCCGCGCGCTCCGATGCCTGCAGTTGCTGCGGCCGGATCAGCGGCAGTGTCGATTCAAGGAACACGTCACACTCGCGCACCTCGGCCAGAGCCGCGAACAGCTGCTGCAGTTCTTCAAGCTCGGCCCTGAATGGATCGCCCACCGTCCCGCGGAAGACCGAGGTGAACGCGCGCAAGCGGCGCAGGCCGACGCGCATTTGGTGAACAGCCTCGACGTCGCCGTACAGCGACGCCGCCGGCAGGTTGCGCAGAAAATGCTCGAACGCATTGCGCAGCACCATCTGTCCGGCATCGCCCACCGTCGCGCCCGCCTCGACCCAGACGGGCCGGTTCCTCTGCGGCCGCACCTGCACGCCCGCAGCGATGCGGAAGCCGCGCTCCCACCGGTCTTCGGTCGCCAAGCGCACCGGCAGACCATCGAGCAGCGCTGTAGCCGCCCTCGCGGCATCTCCACCGCCCACGTCCCCTGTCATCAGCTCTGCGAATGCCGTCTCGATTCCGGCGACGGCCAACACGCCGCGATCGAGCACCACTTCCAGTGCCGGGGTGTGGTTGGGCTCGCGCGCTGTGGTGCGCGTGTAGCGCAGTGCGAACAGCCGTTCGAGCGGACGTTCATCCAGGGCCGCCGCCACCGCGGGTGGCAGCACCGTGAGCAGGTGTGCGCGATCGGGCATCCGGTCGGCAAGGTCGGTCTCGTGCACAAGGCATTCGCGGCGATGCAGGGCCGGTGGCAGGGTCACGCACTGCACGCCGCGCCGGCCGTGCCGGACGATTTCCAGCCGCACGCCGGCACGGCGCAGCAGCAGGTCGGCGGTGTCGTAGAACGCGCTTTCCCGGTGCTCGGCGGCGGCGGGTCCAAGTCGCGCGTGCAGCTTCGTGACCGCCGCCTGGTCGAGGTCGAGCCACACCTCCGGCCGTCCCGCCTCCCAGTGCGCGCGCGAGGTCAGCGGGCGCAGGGTGTCGGGGCGGCCGGGAAAGGGGACCCTAAGGTTCATGGGCGAAGGCTACCGTGCCGGCCGCCGCCGCGCACCGCCTCCTTGGTGCGGGTCAGCGCCGTTTGGGGTGCCACTTTTCGATATCGCGCACCAGCTTGCCAAGGGATCGGTCGCGCTGGCGCCGGGCGCGCGCCACCAGCGGGTCGGCCCGGCTGTCCTGAAAAGCCGCCTCGCGTTGCAGTTGGGCGAGGTTGGCAACGCGGCCCGCGTCCATGGTGCCATCCGCCACCGCGGCGCGCACGGCGCAGCCGGGCTCATCTCCGTGGGTGCAATCCCGGAAGCGACAGTGTTCGGCCAGCGCCGCAACGTCGGCAAACTCCACCGTGCCGTCCGCAAACCACGGCGTGAGCTCGCGCAGCCCAGGTGTGTCGATCACCATGGCGCCGCCGGGCAGGAACAAGAGTTCGCGATGCGTGGTGGTGTGCTGGCCGCGGTGGTCGTGGGCACGCACGGCTGCCGTTTCCTGCCGTTGCGTCCCCAGCAGGCGGTTGATGAGTGTGGACTTTCCCACGCCCGACGAGCCGACGCAGGCGAGCGTGGCGCCCGGCGTGAGCAGCGGCGTCAACTCATCGACGCCGTCGCCGTGCAGCGCACTGACGAACAGAACGGGCACCCCCGGCAGCACCCGTTCGACCTCACGCCACAAGGTTCCGCGGTCCTCAACCAGATCGGCTTTGTTGATGACTACCGCGAGGTCGGCGCCCTGGATGGCCAGCGAGTAGCGCTCCAACCGGCGCGGACTGAAGTCGTGCGGATCCGTGAGCAGCAGCACCGTCGCGATGTTTGCGGCGATCGCCTGCGGCTCGGTGCGGGTGCCCGCCGCGGCGCGCACGATGGCACTGTCACGCTCCAGCGAGTGCGCGATGGCCCAGACGTCACCGGCGTTTTCCAGCGCCACCCAGTCGCCCACCACCGGCACGGGCGCGTTCTCAATGCGCAGCCGGCCTCGCAGCACGGCCGCGTGCTCGCCGGTCGCATCCGCCACGCGGTATTGGCCGCTGCCCTGCCAGACCACGCGGCCCGGGCATAGGTTTGCATCTCCGAGCGCAGCGAGGCGCTCGGCCCAACGGGCGTTCCAGCCCAAGTCTTCGAGAGTCACGTCCGTCTTCCTTGTCCAACGCGACACCCGCGGCTAGGCCACGAGCATCCCCGCGCCGGTGTTGGCACCGGCGGCCTCAGGCGGCGCGGCCCTATGGCTCGCGCCGGGTGCGGACGCCCAATCGGGCGGCCGCGCTAAAGGACAAGGTCGGTCGTCATCCGTGGGCACGGGTACGCCCGGCGGCCGGGCCGGTCAAGCCTTCACGAAGAACTGCACGGCGCAGACCTCGCCGGGACCAAGGGCCAGGAGTAGATTTAGGGGCATGCAATTGATCCGTGCCCTCTTCGTCCTCGTGCTGTTCGCCTTGGCCCCGGCTGTGGCCAGCGCCCAGGCGGCGCTCCTTCCCATGCCCGAAAAAGGCCCGGACGGCATGTGGATCGAGGATTGGATGCGGCCCTCAACGGGCGACCTCACCAAGGACCGCGCCCTGGCGGCCGCCGAGGGCAAGGTGTTGGCGGTGTTCTGGGAGCGCGACGGCTGCGAGTTCTGCGCCCAACTGCACGGCGTCGCCCTGCGCATGCCGACCCTACACCGGTACGTTGCCGAGCGGTTCTACGCGGTGCGCCTCGACTTCTACGGCCGCAAGAAGTTCATCGACTTCGACGGCGTCGAGCGCGATGAGCAGGACATCAAGCTGCGCCACAAGGTAATCGGCACGCCGAGCATCGAATTCCACACGGCCGATGGGGTCGAGGTCCTGCGCATCCCCGGCTACGTCGAGCCGCCCGTGCTTGCGGCCGCGTTCGAGTTCGTCGATACCGGCGCCTACAAGACTACCAACATCAACGCCTTCCTCCGCACCCGCCCCCTGCAATAGTCTAGAGGGCGTGAAAGCACTTCGCGCCCTCTTGGTGGCCACGGCCATCGCTGCTGCCTTCGGCGTCGCCGCCATCGCGCCGCGCGCCCAGGAGTACGACTTCGACAAGCCGCCGGTCGAGCCGCTCGATCCTGTCGATCTCGGCATCAAGATCTACAAGGAACTGGGCAACTGCGTGTCGTGCCACGGCTGGAATGGCAATGGCGGCAACGGCGTGATGCTGCCCGATGGGGGCATGCTCGATGCCGCGCCATCGTTCGCCCGCAGCACCATGACGCGCGACGAGATGATCGAGATCGTTTCGTGCGGCAAGCTCATCCCCGGCAACGTCATGCCGTCGTTCCGCGAGTACGCGTGGACGCCCCAATTCCCCTGCGGCGGCAAGACCGAGGCCGATGTGCCCGGCGACCAGCGCCCGTTCATTTGGGAAATCCCCCTCTATCCCGAGGAGGTGGAGGCCGTGGTGGACTGGGTGATCATGGCCTATCAGGGCAAGGAGTTCACCTTGGAGCTCTGCCAGCGCTACTACGGGCCCGAATCGCGCGGCTGCGACCTGCTTAAGTAGGTATGCGCTGTGCGGGCGGCTCTTGCGTTCGCACTTCTCGTCTTCTTCGCGGCAACCGCCCAGGCGCAGCCCTTCGACCAGGCGCAGGTCGATGCCGGCATGCTGCTTTACAAGCCCGGCTTCGCCAACTGCGAGGTCTGTCACGGCTGGCGCGGCGGCGGCGCCTTTCTGCATGAAGAGCCGTGGACCATTTCGGTCGCGGTCGGCCCGCCGATCGAGCAGACAAAGCGCAGTCGCGCACAACTCATCGAGCTCGTCGCCTGCGGCACGGTAACCGCGGAACTCAGGAAGCCGCACTACCTGGCGGAAGCGTGGACCGACGCGTATCCGTGCGGCGGCAAGGTCGCAAAGGACATGCCGCCGGACCAACTGCCGCCGGTCGCGCCCCGGCCGCTGACCATGGCGCAGATCGAATCCGTGGTGACCTACGTCCAGGCCACCTATTTGAACGGCGGCATGACGCTCGCGCAGTGCGTGAAGTACTTTGGCGAGAAGTCGAAAGGCTGCGACATTTTTCGGTAGGGGCGGGGGCAAGCATGAAGCGTTGGTGGGCAGTGGCATTGCTGTGCGGGTTGGTGGCAACGCCCGCGCTGGCGCAACAGGCCGATCCGGCCAAGATCGAGTCCGGCATTCGCGTTTGGAAGGACTTCGGCCGGTGCTGGGCTTGCCATGGCTGGGCCGGCACCGGAGGCCTGCCGGACGTGATCGGGGATGCCAACGCCGGGCCACCCGTCGACGTCAGCAAGATGACCCGCGCTCAGATGCTGGAGATGGTGAGTTGCGGCCGCCTGGGCGGCGGCGAGCATCCGGCATTCGCCGCCGGAGCGTGGACGGCCCAGCACCCTTGCTACGGCAAGACGCGCGCCGATTTTGCACCCGAACAACTGCCGCCGCTGTCCGACACGCGCCTGACCGAAGGCCAGATCGATGCCGTCGTCACGTACGTGCAGGAGTTCTATCAGGGCAAGCAGATGACGCGCGAAAAGTGCCTGCGCTACTTCGGCGTCACGCAGAGCATCGTCTGCGACCCGTTCCGGTAGAAGAGGCTCCCAGCGCGCAGGCCTCGTGAGCCTTTGCGCGCTGGGGCCTTAGCTTTACTCCGCCGGAACCGGGAACGGAGCGCCGACGCCGATGCCGGCTTCCGTGCGCATGTCCTTGCGCTTCTTGCGCTGGATGAGCGGCGGGCACTTGTCGTCGTCGTAGTAGTCGACCTGGCAGTCGAGGCACTGCAGGCACTCGTTCATGTTGATCTGGCCGGTGGGCTCGATCGCGCCGACCGGGCAATCGGCCTCGCAGATGCGGCACGAGGTGCCGCACTGCGGCTTGCGGCGCAGCCACTTGAACATGTGGATGCGGCCCATGACGCCGAGCGCGCCGCCCAGCGGGCAAAGGAAGCGGCAGTAGAACCGCTCGATGAACAAGCCCGCGGCCAGCAGCGCCACCGCGTACAGCACGAACGGCAGCTCGCGCACGAAGTACACGTTGATGGCGGTCTTGAACGGCTCGACCTCGTCGAGGTCGTTGGCCATGTCGATCGAGTAGAAGCTCACGCCGACGATGATGGCGGCCATGATGTACTTCACGGCCCACAGGCGTTCCTGCAGCTGGCGCGGCACCTTGATCTGCGGCACGCGCAACAGCAGCGCTGCCTTGTTGCTCAACTCCTGCAGGGCGCCGAACGGGCAGAGCCAGCCGCAGAACACGCCGCGGCCGAGCACGAACAGGGTGATGGCTATGTAGACCGTCAGGATCAGGAAGATCGGATCGAGCAGGAACGTCTCGAGCCCGGTGCCGTGGAACGGTGCCTGGATGTACGAGATGATGTTGATGATCGAGTACTGCCCGCCCGCCCACCAGCCGAGCCAGCCGAG
>CAIVPW010000048.1 GCA_903907895.1 uncultured Alphaproteobacteria bacterium | reverse complement strand
TAGAGGTTGCTGGGGCTCGGATACGGGGGCGTGTTGATGCCACGCGAGGCGTGCCCGGTCGTCTTCAATCCAAGCTGCAGGGCATCTGAGGTGGACAGGATCCACGTCTGCAGCACGCCCTTGTCGACGAGCTTGCGCCGCGTCTGCCGCACGCCTTCGCCGTCGAACGGTCGCGACCCAAGACCGCGCTTGCGCAGCGGGTCATCGACGATGGTGATGCCCGCGCCAAACACGGCCTTGCCCATGTCGTCCCGCAGCAGGCTGGATCCGCGTGCGATCATCTGGCCGTTGATGCAGCCCGAGAACGCGCCGAGGATCATGTTCGACACGCGCGGTTCCAGCACGACGGGCATCTGTGCCGTATCCACCTTGCGCGCGTCCAGCCGTCGCACGGCGCGCGTGCCGGCCTCCGTGCCCACTGCGGCGGCGGACTCGAGATCGGCGGCAAAGCGTGCGCTGGTGGTGGCGTAGTCCGTCTCCATGGACGTGCCGCTGCCCGCCAGCACCGATGTGCTGATCTCGAAGGCCGACCAGCGCATGCTGCCGGTGAAGCCGCCGCTCGTCACGAGCGTGAGGCCGCCTTGGCTCCAGCTGGCGCCCGCGCCGTTGGAATTGGTGACGCCCTTCACCGCACGCGCGGCGTCCTCGGCCGCCGCGGCGCGCTCGTAAAGCTCCGCGGCCTGCGGCTCGTGGCTGTCGTAGAGGTCGAGGTCGGGAATGTCGGTCGCCAACAGTTCGGAGTCGGCGAGCCCACAGTAGGGTTCTTCCGGCACCGCCTTCGCCATCACGATGACGCGCTCCAGCAGATCGCCAAGTGCCCCCGGCGACAGGTCGCTCGATGACGCCATCGCCTGCTGCTTACCGAAGAACACGCGCACTCCGGCCTCGCGCCCCTCCGAGCGCGTCAAGTCCTCGCGTTGGCCGAGCCGCTGACTGACCGACATCGCGCCGCCTTCGACCAGCATGGCTTCGGCGGCCGTGGCGCCGCGGCGCAGCGCGCGCGTCACCAGGTCCGAGAACAGTTCGAGGGGCTGCGTCTGCGAGGAGCGGCGGGCAGCGGTCGGGGCGGCCACTCTACTTCCCGGCTACGGTCATGCCGTCGAGCCGCAGCGTCGGCGCATCGGCGCCGTAGCGGAACTTCAGGTCGTTGGCCGGCGTGATGCGCTTGAACATGTCTTTCAGATTGCCGGCAATCGTGAACTCCGAGATGGCTGGACCGAGCTTGCCGTTCTCGATGAGGAAACCCGCGGCGCCGCGGCTGTAGTCGCCGGTGACGCCGTTCACGCCGAAGCCGATCAGGTCGGTGATGTAAACACCGAGCTTGATGTCGGCCATCAGTTCTTCGGGCGTCAGGGTGCCTGCTTCCATGTAGAGATTGCTGGCCGACGGCGACGGCGCACCGGCTATGCCGCGCGCGGCGTGGCCGGTGGTCTTGAGGCCCAGCTGGCGTGCCGGGGCGCTGGAGAGCAGCCACGTCGTCAGCACGCCGTTGTCGATCAGCGCCATACGCTTGCAGGCCACGCCTTCGCCGTCGAACGGACGCGAAGCCAACCCGCGCTTGCGCAGCGGGTCGTCGATGATCCGGATGCCGGGGGCGAACACGTCCTTGCCCATCTCGTTGCGCAGGAAGCTGGTGCCGCGAGCAATGGACGCGCCGTTGATCGCCGACGCCAGGTGCCCGATCATCGAATTCGACACACGCGGCTCGAACACCACCGGCAAGCTGCCGGTTTCCACCTTGCGTGGATTGAGGCGCCGCACGGCGCGCTCACCGGCTTCGGCGCCGATGTCCTTCGACGGGCGCAGGTCGCGCACGTGGCGGGCGCGGTTGGAGGCATGGTCCGTCTCCATGCCGGTGCCGCTGCCGCCCACCACCGACACGCTGGCCGAGAAGCTCGACGATTTGTAGCCGCCGGCGAAGCCGTCGCTGGTGATGAGGAACACCTCGCCCTGGCGCCAGCCGGCGCCGGCGCCGTCGGAATTCGTTATGCCTGGCACGGCGCGGGCGGCGTCCTCCGCCTCCGCGGCGCGCTCGTAAAGCTCATCGCCGGTCGGCTCGTGGGAATCCAGCATGTCGAGGTCGGGCGTGCTCGTGGCCAGCAGCTCCGGCTCGACGAGACCGCAGTACGGATCCTCCGGGGCCGCCTTTGCCATAGCGAGCGCCCGGTCCAACAGCGTCTCGAGCGCGGCTGGGCTAGTGTCGGTCGTCGCTACCATCGCTTGCTGCTTGCCGACGAACACCCGCAGGCCGATGTCGCGCCCCTCAGCGCGGTTCAGGTTCTCGCGTTTGCCGAGGCGATAGGTGACGGACATGGAGGCGCCATGGACCATGACGGCCTCGGCGGCGCTGGCGCCCTTGCGCTTGGCGCGGGCCAGGAGCTCCACGAGGACCTCCACTGGCTGACTCCGGGACTTATCGCCGACGACGCCCATCACACCTGCCTTGGCTGGGGAATGCCGGCCCGCCTGGGCTCGGCGCCAGCAGTATATGGGGCGCCCGTGACCGGCCGCCACCATGGGGTTGATGCGGCTAAATCCGCACCATGCTTGCGCTTTTCTCCCAAAGGCGGGTTGCCGCCTCGGGGTCGCGCGCCGCCGCCGACGGTTCCATCACGGCGCGGCGGGCGTAGTAGCCGCCGGAATGCCCCTCCGCCTCCGGGCTCGACGCCAGCCACAGGGGCGTGTCGGCGCCCTGGGCGGGGGTCAACATGAGCCGGCCCAGCATCGGCGACAGGAGGCGGAGCACCCGGTTCACCTCCCAGATACGCGTCGCGACCACGCCCGGGTGACAGCAGGTGGCGGTCGTGCCGGAGCCGGCGATGCGCCGTGCCAGTTCGCGCGTGAACAGGACATTGGCAAGCTTGCTCTGCGCGTACGCGTCGTACACGACGTAGCCGCGCTCCCGCTGCAGGTTGTCGAAGTCTAGCCGCCCGCGTTTGTGCGCATTCGACGCGACCGTGACGATGCGCCCCACGATGTTCGGCAGCAGCAGGTTGGTCAGCAGGAACGGCGCCAGGTGATTCACCTGGAACGTCGTCTCGAAGCCATCCACGGTGACCGTGCGCCGCCAAACGGCAAGACCGGCGTTGTTGACCAGCACGTCGATGCGCCCAAAGCGCGCGCGCAACGCGCCGGCCAGTGCGCGCACATCGGCCAGGTTCGCAAAGTTGGCAAGGAAGACCGGCGTATCACCGCCCAGCGCGACGCGCGCTGCGCCTGTGCGCTCCCGGCTGCGTCCGACGATGGCGACCGTGGCGCCTTGCGCTACCAGTCCGCGCGAAATTTCAAGACCGATGCCGCTGCTGGCGCCGGTGACAACCGCGATCATTTCCATATCGGCTTGCCCGAACCCGGCAAGCCGAGCTTCGCCCACTTCTCGGTAACCGTGCGCACGACTTCGTCGTCCATGCGGATCGGCGTGCCCCACTGGCGCTTGGTTTCGGGCGCGAGCTTGGTCGTAGCGTCGAGACCGATCTTGCTGCCAAGGCCCGACTCGGGCGACGCGAAGTCGAGGTAATCGATGGCGGTGTGCTCGGTCACCATGATGTCGCGCGCCGGGTCCATGTTGACCGACACGGCCCACATGACGTCCTTCCAGTCGCGCACGTCGATGGTCTCGTCCACGACGATGATCCACTTGGTGTAGAGGAACTGGCGCAGGTACGACCAGATGCCCATCATCACGCGGCGGGCGTGCCCGGCGTAGCGCTTCTTGATGGAGACCACGGCGATGCGGTAGCTGCACGCCTCCGGCGGCAGCCAGAAATCCACGATCTCGGGGAACTGCTGCTGCAGCAGCGGAACGAACACTTCGTTCAGGGCTGCGCCAAGGATGCTCGGCTCGTCGGGCGGCCGGCCGGTGAAGGTCGATAGGTAGATCGGCTGCTTGCGCATGGTGATTGCAGTCACGGTGAACACCGGGAACTGCTCCACCGAATTGTAGAAGCCGGTGTGGTCGCCGTAGGGGCCTTCATCGCCGTGGTCGTCGAGCGACACCAGTCCTTCGATGACGATCTCGGCCTCGGCCGGCACCTTCAGCGGCACGGTCTTGCAGTCCACGAGGTCGACGCGCGCGCCGCGCAGCAGTCCGGCGAACTGATACTCCGACAGCGTGTCCGGCACCGGCGTCACCGCGGCGAGGATCGTGCCCGGATCGGCGCCGATGACTGCCGCCGCCGGCAGGGGCTCGCGCTTCGCCTTCTTCCAGCGATCGTGGTGCTGCGCGCCGCCGCGATGCTTGAGCCAGCGCATCAGCGTGGTGTTCCTGCCCGTCACCTGCATGCGGTAGATGCCGAGATTGAACGAGTCCTCTGCCGCCTCGCCGGGGCCCTTGGTAACGACCAGCGGCCAGGTAATGAGCGGCGCGGGCTCGTTCGGCCAGCACGTCTGGATTGGCAGTGCGTTCAAATCGATGTCACTGCCGGTGAGCACGACCTCGTGCACCGGTGCGCGGCCCGAGCGCGTGTTGGGCCGCATCGCCATCGCCGTGCGTACCAGCGGCAGCATGTCCCAGGCATCGCGCAGGCCCTTGGGCGGCTCCGGCTGGCGCAGGAAGGCGAGGGTCTCGCCGAGTGCGCGGAGTTCCGCCGGTTCCCGCTGCATGCCCCACGCTACGCGCTCCACCGTGCCGAACAGGTTCACCAGCACGGGCATCGCGGAGCGCGTACCGTCCGCTTTCAGCGCGTGCTCGAACAGCACGGCCGGCCCGCCTTCGGCCAATAGCCGCGTCTGGATCTCCGTCATCTCGAGCACGGTCGACACGGGCTCGGTGACGCGCACCAGGCGGCCGGTCTGTTCGAGGCGCGCGAGGAAGTCGCGCAAGGATGTATAGGCCATGTCAGCGGGACATCAGGAAGCCGCCGTACACGTTGGCGATAACGATGGCGAGGAACACGAACAAACCGAACATGTGGTTGGAGCGAAACTTGGCGAGGCAGTCGGCAGGATCGTCGATCTTCAAGTCCACCACCTGCCAGGTGAGTTGCACCGCGCAGGCGAGCGCCAGCGCCCCGAATGGCAAGGTGGGTACGCCTGCCAGGTACGCCGCGGCGCAGATGCACGCGAAGGCGATGCCATAGAATAGCGCCAGCATCGGCTTGGTGCGCGCGCCGAACTTCAGCGCGGTGGACTTGATGCCGACGATGGCGTCGTCGTCTTTGTCCTGGTGCGCGTAAATAGTGTCGTAGCCGATCACCCACGCGATCGCTCCCGCGTACAGGATCACCGGCGCCCACCCCAACGTGCCGGTGAACGCGGTCCACCCCATCAGCGCGCCCCACGCGAAGGCAAGGCCGAGCACCGCCTGAGGCCAGAACGTCACCCGCTTTGCCAGCGGATACAGCACCACAACGATCATCGAGGCAAAGCCGAGACTGATTGCCGCGACGTTGAATGTAAGCAGCACGGCCAGGCCGACGAGCAACAGTAGCGTCAACAGCACGATGGCGCCGCGCAGCGTTACCTGTCCGGATGCCAGTGGACGCGATGCCGTGCGTGCAACCTTCGCGTCGAGGTCGCGATCGAGGATGTCGTTCCACACGCACCCCGCCGCCCGCATGGTGAACGCTCCGACCAGAAACAGCAGCAGCAGGATGGGATCGGGCAGGCCTTCGCCGTTCGCGCCGGCGCCCAGAACGGCCCAGCGCCATCCGCTCGGCGGCTGCCGCGCGGCCAGCGCCACCGACCACCAGCATGGCCACAAAAGGAGCCACGCCCCGATGGGTCTGTCGAAGCGCGCGAGGCGGAGGTATGGCCGGAGCGCCTTCGGCGCAAGCGTGTCCACCCAATTGTGGGCGGGGGCATCCGCAACGGTGCCTGCGGTATCCTTGGGCCGGTCCATCGGCTATGTGTAGCGGAACGGCCGCCACGCAAACAGCCGGGTTCCCGGCGTCAGTTGCCCCGTATTTCGCCATCGAGTTGAGATTCACGGAGCGTCGCCCCACTTGTCGGGGGTTGCGCGGCTCGTCCCGGAGAGGCCTTTCATGGGTATTTTGCAGTCCTTCGCACCGCCGGTCGAAGGCAAGGCCGATCTGGTGGAGCACATCGCCAAGGGCTCGAAGCCGCGCGAGCAATGGCGCATCGGCACCGAGCACGAGAAGTTCGCGTTCCGCACTGACGATCTTCGCCCCTTACCGTACGAAGGAGACGAGGGCGTCGGCGCGGTGCTTGAGGGCCTCGCCGAGCGTTACGGCTGGCGTCCCGTGCGCGAGAACGGAAACGTGATCGCGCTCCAGTTCGGCCAGCAGGCCGTCACCATCGAGCCGGGCGGCCAGATCGAGCTTGGTGGCACACCGCTCAAGTCCATCCACGAAACGTGCGTCGAGGTGAACACGCACCTCCGCCAGATCAAGGAAGTCGCAGAGGACCTCGGCGTGGCATTCCTCGGCGCCGGCTTCCATCCCAAATGGAAGCTCGCCGACATCCCCGTGATGCCGAAGCAGCGCTACCGCATCATGCGCGAATACATGCCGACGCGCGGCACCATGGGCCTCGACATGATGTTCCGCACCTGCACGGTGCAGGTGAACCTGGACTTTGCATCCGAAGCCGACATGGTGAAGAAGCTGCGCGTGTCGCTGGCACTGCAGCCTGTGGCCACGGCACTGTTCGCCAACTCGCCCTTCACCGAAGGCAAGCCCAACGGCTACCAGAGCTACCGCGGCAAGGTGTGGCAGCACACCGATCCCGATCGCACCGGCGTGCCGGACTTCGTCTTCGAGAGCGGCATGGGGTTCGAGCGCTACGCCGATTGGGCGCTCACGGTTCCCATGTACTTCGTGGTGCGCAACGGCACCTACATTCCCGTGCGCGGTCAGACGTTCGCCGACTTCCTGCAAGGCCGTCTCGACATCCTGCCCGGCGAGCGTCCCACGCTCGACGATTGGAGCACGCACCTCACCACGCTGTTTCCCGATGTGCGCCTGAAGCAGTACCTGGAGATGCGCGGCGCCGACGGTGGACCGTGGGCGCGCCTGTGTGCGCTGCCGGCGTTGTGGGTCGGCCTGCTCTACGACGACATCGCGCTCAACGCCGCGCACGACCTGATCAAGAATTGGTCGCCCGAGGAGCGCAAGCGCATGCAGGCCGAAACGCCCAGACTTGGCCTCGATGCACCCGCGCCCGGCGGCAAGAAGATGCTGGAGCTTGCGCGCGAAGTCCTTGCCATCGCCGAGGCGGGTCTGCATCGGCGCGACTGCTGCAGCCACAAGGGCCGCGACGAGCACATCTATCTCGACCCGCTGAAGGAGATCGCAGCAAGCGGCAAGACCGCATCGACGATCCTGTTGGAGAAGTTCCACGGTCCGTGGAATGGTTCCGTCGATCCAATGTTCCGGGAATACGCCTATTAGCTGGAAGCGACATGCCGGCCGCCCGGATCGGGGCGAGCCAATCTGCTACGTCGTCACGGATATCGAGACGGACGGCCCGCAGCCGGGCGCGCACTCGATGCGTAGCTTCGCCTCGGTGGCGGTGGACCAGGACGGCAAGGTGTTCGATCAGTTCGAGGCATCGCTCGCCGAACTCGATGGTGCTTCGCCCAATCCGCCCACGCTGGCGTGGCTCAAGAGCGAGCCGGGCGTGTGGGAGGACCTGAACCGTGATCCGCGTCCGCCCGCCGAAGTGATGCGGCGGTACGCCGACTGGGTGCGCGCCCTGCCGGCCGAGCCCGTGTTCACGTCGCACCCGCTCGTGTTCGATGGATACTGGATGGACTGGTACATGCGCACCTTCCTGGGGCTGCGCATGGACCGCGGCCCCTATGGGGGCGAGCGGCTGTTCTTTGGTGCCGGCCTCGATCTGCCCAGCCTCGTCATGGGCGTCACGGGCTGGGATTACGCGCATTGCCTGCGCCAGAACTATCCGGACGAATGGTTCGGTGGTCACCCCCACTCGCACCGTGCCATCGACGACGCACTCGGATATGCCTCGATACTGATCGAGATGCTGCGCCGGTTGCGCCTGCGCAGAGAGGCGCTGCCGATCGCGTGAAGTCTGTTGAGGACTTCCTACGCGAACACACCAAAGTCTCTCACCACCCTCTGGTTCCGGAAGTTCAGCTGCACCTCGCGGCCGAGGTCGTGCCGGTCTGGCAGGCGATGGAAGTCTGGCAGGGAAACAACAACCTGCCGCCGCCGTACTGGGCCTTCTGCTGGCCCGGCGGCGCCGCGTTGACGCGCTACGTACTCGACAATCCTGACCTTGTGCGCGGCAAGCGCGTGCTCGATTTCGCCGCCGGCGGCGGTGCAACGGCGATCGCCGCCGCCCTGCGCGGGGCGGTGGCCATAGCCGCCGATATTGATCACGTGGCCGCGCAGATCATCGCGCGCAACGCCACGCTTAATGGTGTGCACGTCGCCGTGGTGACGGACGACGTCACTGACACAGATTCAAATTCCTGGGATGTGGTGGTGGCGGGGGACGTCTGCTACGAGCGTCCGATGGCTTCGGTGGTATTCGGCTGGCTGCGCCGGCACGCGGCTGCCGGTGTCACGGTGCTGATGGCCGACCCGGGCCGCGATTATCTGCCGAAAGACGGCCTGGAGCGCGTCGCGCAGTACACGGTGCCGACCACCATGGATCTTGAGAAAGATCCAAGCCGGTCGACCACCGTGTATCGCGTGTTGCCGTGAGTGCTTAGCGCATCCCGCCGGCGCTGCCGTCGATGCCCTTCGCGGCGGCGCGTGCCGTCGCAGTGCCGCCGACGGTCAGTCCGTCGATGCGCAGCGTCGGTTGGCCGACAATGGTAGGCACGCTCTGGCCGTTCTTGCCGCACGTGCCGATGCCCTTGTCGAGCTTCATGTCGTTGCCGATGGCCGTGATCTTGGTCAGTGCATCGGGGCCGTTGCCGATCAGCGTGGCGCCCTTGATGGGCACCGTGATCTTGCCGTTCTCGATCTTGTAGGCCTCGGTGCAGCTGAACACGAACTTGCCGGACGTGATGTCTACTTGGCCGCCGCCGAAGCCGACGGCGTAGATGCCGTCCTTCACCGACTCCAAGATGTTGCGCGGATCTTCGCTGCCGCCGAGCATGAACGTGTTGGTCATGCGCGGCATCGGCATGCTGGCGAAGTCCTGGCGGCGCCCGTTGCCGGTCGGCTGCTGCCCCATCAGGCGCGAGTTCATGCGGTCCTGCATGTAGCCGGTCAGGATGCCGTCCTCGATCAGCACGTTGCGCTGGGTGGGTGTGCCTTCGTCATCGACCGTGAGCGAGCCGCGGTGCGCGTGCAGCGTGCCGTCGTCCACCACGGTGACACCCTTCGACGCCACGCGCTGTCCCATGAGACCCGAGAACGCGCTCGTCTTCTTGCGGTTGAAGTCTCCTTCCAGGCCGTGGCCGACCGCCTCGTGCAGCAACACGCCGCACCAGCCGGAGCCGAGCACTACCGGCATCTCGCCGGCGGGCGCAGGGACCGAGTCGAGGTTGACCAGCGCAACGCGCAGCGCCTCGTCAACCTCCGCCTGCCAGTTCTTGGGATCGAAGTAGTGGTCGTAGCCGTAGCGGCCGCCGCCGCCCGAGAAACCCGATTCGATGCGGCCGTTCTGTTCGACCTCGATCGAGACGGCGATGCGCATCAGCGGGCGGATGTCGGCGACGCGCATGCCGCCGGCCCGCACGATCTCCACCACCTGCCAGCTGGCGGCGAGCGAGGCGGACACTTGGCGGACGCGCGGGTCCTTGTTGCGGGCGTAGCCGTCGATCTTCTGGAGCAGGGCCACCTTGTCGGTGAATGTCATGTCGTCGAGCGGGCTCGCGTCCGAATACATCGAGCGGTTGGTGCCGCGCGGCGCGTCCGAGTATTTGCCGCCGTGGCCGGCCTTGACCGAGGCGACCGCCGAGGCCGCGCGCTTCATGGCGTCCTCGGACAACTCCGAGGCGTGCGCATAGCCAGTCGATTCGCCGACCACGGCGCGTAGACCGAACCCCTGCGAGCTGTCGAAGGTCGCGGCCTTTAGGCGGCCGTCATCCCACGCGAAGCTCTCTAGCTGGCGGTATTCGAGGAACAATTCGCCGTCGTCGGTGCCCTGCAGGGAGTCATCGACAATCGCTTGAACCCGGCCCTGATCGAGGCCGGTGCGTCGAAACAGAAGCTCCTCGGCCTTGCCCAGGTCCGCCATTCCATTCTCCTTGAAAGGGGCAATGTCCGGCCACGCCCCGGCTGCCCGCCTGTCCGAAAGGGTGTCCCCGCAAGATAGGGTGCCGCAGGTGCCTTTGCCATTGGCGCCCCGGCGGGGCTAGGGCGGCGGCAATACGGCCACAGCGATCTGTGGCGCCAAGGCCACTGTGGCGCCGAAGTGCTTGCTTCAAGGGGTCGCACCGCCTTATGCGACAGTATGTCGCATAGGGCCACCTGCTTGATTCTTCGGCGTTTTCCCCGTCCTGCGCGCTTGGCGGGGAGTCAGGGCAGACGCCTGCGACACTTCGGAAAATGGTGTCTTGGTCACAAGGCCGGTGTACTCTCGCCGCGATCCGCGCCCCGTTAAAGGCAGGTTTCTGCACACAAACGGGGCACGCGACCAGGCGTTCGGTGGGGACTGTTGGCGGTCCGCCCAAATAGGGCGGGACTCTCGATCGCCAATCAGAGAGGGGCGTTCATGATCATGTTCCGTAAGGCAGCAGGTGCCGCTGCAGGCTTCATCGCGACCATGGCGGTCGCAGCCGGGCCGGCGCTCGCGCAACAAAACTTGCCGGGGGCTCCGTACCCCTGGCAGATGATCTTTCAGGCGCCGGCCACGCCGGTGATGCGGGAGTTGACCAACTTCCACACCTTCATGACGTGGCTGATCACAGCCATTTCGATCTTCGTGTTGGCGTTGCTCCTGTACATTGTCTACCGGTTCAACGCGAAGTCGAACCCGGTTCCTTCGAAGAACTCCCATAACACTCTCCTGGAAGTAATCTGGACTGTGGTCCCGGTTGCCATCCTGGTGATCATGGCCATCCCGTCCTTCCGCCTGCTCTACAAGCAGGACGTGGTCCCGGACGCCGCGCGCGTGCGCGAGCTGTACGGCATCAACGTCGCCGGCACGATTGACGTGAAGGCGACCGGCAACCAGTGGTTCTGGTCCTACCAGTACCCGGCCGAGAAGATC
>CAIVPW010000047.1 GCA_903907895.1 uncultured Alphaproteobacteria bacterium | reverse complement strand
TGGGTCGCGATCGTCGGCGGTTCGGGCTCGGGCAAGAGCACCATCCTCAGCCTGATGATGCGGCTGTACGAGCCGCAGTCGGGGCGCGTCACCTTCGACGGCGTCGATATCCGCAGCTATACGCGCGCCTCCCTGCTGGAGCAGGTGGGCGTGGTGTTCCAGGAGGCGTTCCTGTTCAACGCCTCGGCGGCCGACAACATCGGGTTGGGACGCGAAGGCGCGACGCGGGAGGAGATCGCTGCCGCTGCAAAGGCGGCGGAAGTCCACGACGTGTTGACCGCGCTGCCAGGCGGGTACGACGCGCCGCTGGGCGAGCGCGGCGGCATGCTCTCGGGCGGTCAACGCCAGCGCATGGCCATCGCGCGGGCGATTTTGCGCGACCCGCCGATTTTTTTGTTGGACGAGGCAACATCAGCACTTGATCCAGCCACAGATGCCGCTATCCATGAGACGCTACGTCGTCTGGGGCGAGGACGACTGGTGGTGTCCGTAACGCACCGGCTGGAAACGGCCACGCAAGCGGACTGTATTTTCGTCCTGCGAGAAGGGCGCCTAGTGGAATCCGGCCGTCACGAGGAGTTACTCGAACGCCGTGGGCCGTACTCCCAACTCTGGAGCAAGCAGAGCGGATTCCATCTCAGTCACTCCGGTGACCAGGCCACCGTCTCGACCCAGCGCCTCAAGAACCTGCCGGTCTTCGGCGAGCTGGAGGCAGAGCAGCTGGCGCAGGCCGCGCGCATGTTCACCACCGAGCACTACCCGGCCGGACGCACCGTGGTCTACGAGGGCGACGCCGGCGACCGCTTCTACGTCATCGTGCGCGGCACCGTGGAGGTCCTGAAGGGCCCCGTCGGCGGCATCCAGCGCCGTATCGCCGTGCTGCAGGACGGCGACCACTTCGGAGAGCTTTCTTTGCTTCGGGACGAGCCGCGGTCGGCAAGCATTTGCACGCTGTCGCCCTGCACGTTCCTTTCCCTCCATCGCCAGCAGTTCAAGAGCCTGCTCGAGCGGGCCCCGGCACTGCGCGAACGATTGGAACGGCTGCACGATGCCCGCATTGAGGGGCAGCGTCTGGCCGAGAGTAGTACCCGCGTGCCGGAACCTTCCTTGGTCTGACCTAGGATCCGAACTCCAATGATGCATCCTGATACGGAATTACGTTTCATCAGCCCGGAGGTCGGACACGGCGTTTACGCCACTGCGCCGATCGCCAAGGGCACGGTCGTTTGGGTGTTGTGCCGCTTCGACCGGGTCTTCACCCCGGCGGAAGTGGACGCCCTGCCAGCCGCCTATCAACCCTTGGTCGAGCGC
This sequence comes from uncultured Alphaproteobacteria bacterium, assembly GCA_903907895.1. Lineage (GTDB taxonomy): Bacteria > Pseudomonadota > Alphaproteobacteria > UBA2966 > CAIVPW01 > CAIVPW01. Next base: position 4,539 of record CAIVPW010000047.1, on the reverse strand, counting down.
TACGCCTACGTCGACCAGTTTGGCGATTACATCCTGTGCTGGGACAACGCGCGCAGCATCAACCACAGCTGCGATTTCAACATGATCGGTGTCGGCCACGACTTCGAGGTCGCCACGCGCGACATTCAGGCCGGCGAGCAGATCACCTGTGAGTACGGCGGACTGAACCTGTCCGGCCGCCTGCGCTGCCGTTGCGGCTCTCCCAAGTGCCGCGGCGTCATCACCGGCGAGGACGCTCTTCGCCTCTGGAAGGAATGGGACGGCATCGTCCGCGACAGCCTCGATGTCGCGGTGGACGTCCCGCAACCTCTGCTGGGTTTCGCCCGTGACCCGCAGCAATTCTGGGGCTGGGTGCACGGCGTCGAGCCAGTGCCCAGTCACCGCGAATTCCATTCGGGCGGCGAGGCGTCGGCCGACGACGTCAGTGAACGGCCCTGGGCCCGACCCAGGCGTGTGAGCGCATGATCCATCCTCATACAGAGCTCAAGCCGATCAACCCGGTTATCGGGTTCGGCGTATTCGCTACCGCCTCCATTCCCCGTGGCACCATCATCTGGACGCCCGATCCCTTGGACCGGGTGCTGACCCGGGCCGAGCTCGCGGTGCTGCCTCGGGCGCTTGCTTTCGACCTGGAGCGCTATTGCTGGCAGCGCAAGGACGGTCGCTTCGTCCTTGCCTGGGATCTGGCGCGCTTCGTCAACCACTCCTGCGCGCCGAACTGCCTGACGACCGAGTACGGCTTCGAGGTCGTCACCCGTGATATCGCGGTGGGCGAGGAGATCACCAACGACTACGCCGACCTCGGCATGCAGGCGCATGAGCGCTTCGACTGCTGCTGCGGCGAGCCGGATTGCCGCAAGGTCATCGTCGCCTCGGACTCGGACCGCTTCCGCCGCTATTGGAACGCCGAGGCCAAGGCCGCCATGGAAGAGATCCCGATGGTCGATCAGCTGCTGGAGCAGGTCCTGACCCAGGACGTGCTGCAGAGCCTCGGCATGCTCGAGCGCGCCGTAGCCTAGAAGCCGTGCCCATCCAGGCCGGCAACGCCGGTCAGGGTCCGCGGCTGCACAAACACCACTGAACCCTCCCCCCACGCGGGGGGAGGGCAGTGTGCGAGGCAAAACGACTCGCGCGGCAGCTCGCAGGGTTGTGTAAAACGCGGCGTGGCAACCTCGCTGCTGCTTTCCCTCCGCGACATCAAGCTGACCCACGGTGGCCGGCCGCTGCTGGATGGCGTCGAGATCGCCGTGTCCGAGGGCGAGACCATCGCCCTGGTGGGCCGCAACGGCTCCGGCAAATCCACGTTTCTCAAGATTGCCGCGGGACTCCTGGAGCCAGACGCGGGCGAGCGCGTTGTGACGCTCGGCAAGAGCGTGCGCTATCTGCCCCAGGAGCCGGACCTGTCCGGCCACGCCACCGTGCTCGACTACGTACTGGGCGGCCTTGGGCCGACCGACGACGAGTACCGGCCGCGCCGCCTCCTGCAGGCGCTGGGCTTCCAGGGGCATGAGGACCCGGGCCCATTGTCGGGCGGCGAAAGGCGCCGCGCGGCGCTGGCACGCGTATTGGCGCCCTCGCCGGACGTGCTGCTGCTGGATGAGCCCACCAACCATCTCGATCTGCCCGCCATCGAATGGCTGGAGGAGGAGTTGCGGGCGACGGGTTCGGCGCTGGTGCTGGTGAGCCACGATCGCCGCCTGCTGACCAACATGTCGACGGCCACCGTCTGGCTCGACCGCGGCATCACGCGGCGGCTGACCCGCGGCTTCGGCGACTTCGAGCCGTGGCGCGACGAAATCCTCGAGCAGGAGGAGGTCGCCCGCCACAAGCTCGATCGCAAGATCGTGGCCGAGGAGGACTGGGTTCGCTACGGCGTCAGCGGCCGCCGCAAACGCAACCAGAAGCGCCTTCGCGATCTCGGCAGCCTGCGCCAGACGCGGCGCGACACGGAACGCACGCTGGGCGCCGTGCGCTTCACAGTGGCGGACGAGGCGACGTCGGTCAGCAAGCTGGTGATCGAGGCCAAGAACCTGAGCAAGAGCTGGGGCGAGCAGGTGATCGTGCAGGACGTGTCGCTGCGTCTGGTGCACGGTGCGCGCCTTGGCATCATCGGGCCGAATGGGTCAGGCAAGACGACGATCTTGAATTTGCTCACCGGCCGGCTGAAGCCGGATGCGGGTTATGTGAAGATCGGCACCAACCTGCAGGTCGTGACGCTCGACCAGGCGCGCGCGTCGCTCGATCCCAAGGCAACCTTGCAGGAGACGCTGACCGGCGGACGTGGCGACACGGTGCAGGTCGCCGGCGAGAGCAAGCACGTCTACACCTACATGCGCGAGTTCCTGTTCAAGCCGGAGCAGGCGCGCACGCCCGTGGGCGTTCTTTCGGGCGGCGAGCGCGGGCGCCTGATGCTGGCCCAGGCGCTGGCGCAGCCGTCGAACCTGCTGGTGCTCGACGAGCCGACCAACGACTTGGACCTGGAGACGCTCGACTTGCTGCAGGAGATGCTGGGCGACTATCCCGGCACCGTGCTGCTGGTGAGCCACGACCGCGACTTCCTCGATCGCACGGTGACCTCGGTTCTGGCGTACGAGGGCGATGCCAAGTGGCTCGAATACGCCGGTGGCTACTCGGACATGGTGGCGCAGCGCGGTCGCGGCGTGACGCGCAAACTCCAGGCAGCCGCTGTGCAAGCCACGAAGGCGGCGCGCGAGGCACCGCCGCCTCCGGTCCCTAAACCGGCCAAACGCAAGCTCACGTTCTCGCAGCAGCACGCGCTGAAGACGTTGCCACAGCGCATGACCGACCTGCAGGCAACCATCGCCAAGACCCGCAAGCGCCTCGACGACGAGACGCTGTTCCAACGCGACCCCTCCGCCTTCGAGAAGTCCGCCATCGCGCTCGCCAACGCGCAGGCGGAGCTTGCGGCCGCCGAGGAGGAATGGCTGACGCTGGAGATGCTGCGCGAGGAAATCGAGGGCGGCTAGCGCACGTACTTGTTGTTGCGCACGCGGATGCTGGCGCGATCGGCCCGCGGCGTGATCGCGACCGGGTCGAGCAGCGCATCGCGGCGCGCCATGGTGTTGTCCTCGATGGTGATGTCGCGGCACACGTCCAGGCGCACGGCGCGAGGCTGCGGGTTCTGTGCCGGGTCGGGCGTCTCGAAGGTATTGCCGCGGATGCGGATGTTCTGGCCGTTGCTCACCGTGATGCAGCCGCTGGCCGGGCCGGGCAGGCGCGCGCCGTAGCCGGTAAAGGTGTTGCCCTCCATCGCGATGTCGTTGTTGGCCATGCCCTGGCCCTGGCTGTAGTCGCCAAGGCGCGTGCCGATCCAGATGTTGGCGGTGTTGGCCAGATTCACAAAGCGATTGCCGCGAATGGTGATGCGGCTGGCGTGGTGCACCTCGGGCCACGCGAGCTCCATGCCGAGCTGCAGCCCGTGGCCGGTGAGATTCTCGAAGCGGTTGTTCTCGACAAGGCCGTCGCGGCTGTAGATGCGCATGCCACCGGCGCGGTGGTTGGCGAACATGTTGTTGCGCACCTGGAAGCCGGCGCCGACGAGGTCGAGATCGACCAGCAGGTCGGGACGCTCAGCGAGCGGTGTGCCGCGGTCGCGCCCGGCGGGCGGCGGCGGGATGTCCATGAGCTCCAGGCTCTCGACCGAGATGCCGCGGGGCAGCGCGCGGTCGAGAGTGACTTGGCGCGCGTTGCGGTCGCGGTAGCGCACGAGGCGCACGTCCACCACGCGCGCCTCCCCGCGGCTGAGGCCCGAGTCCTGCGCCACCAAGGCGACGCGGTTTCCCGGCAGATACAGCTGGTATTGGTCGAGCTCGACGAGCAGTTCGGTGGGGCTCAACACCTCGTAGAGTGCCTGGCCGGCCTGCACCACGGTGACCGAATCGTCGCCGTGACGCTCGAAGCGGCAGTTCTCGATGCGGGGGCCGGTGCGGTTGCTCTTGGCGTGAATGCCATCGGCATTGGCCGCAAACAGCCGCTCGCTGCCGGGCGGGGTGCCGATGGTGCACCGCTGGAACACGAGCCCGTCGCAATCGTTGGCGAGGAATGCCAGGACGGGAGCCGCGTGCACCGTAACGTTGACGATGCGGCAACGGTTGGACAGGGTCAGCGCCACGGCGTGCCCGCCGAGCGGGGCGCGCGGTGCCCAGCCGAAGCGATCCCCGACGTTGAGGGCGCGCAAGGCCGTGTCCGAGGTGCAGGCGTACCGGCTGCCACCCATCTCGCGCATTTCGCGCAGCGGCACGTCCCCGCCATTGCCGGCCGTGGTTTTCAGCGCGCCGCCGGCATCGAACACGTTGCCGAAGCCGAGCCCGCGCGGATTGGAATCGCCGACGGGGTCGAAGGACAGCGCGAGATAGCCGTTGGGTGGTTCGACAAAGGCGGAATCCACCTTCCACTCGAACGCGCGCGCAGCGTCTTCCACGGCGGTCACGACACCCTGGGTGAAGGGCAGGGGATCGTAGTCGATGGCGATGTTCTCGACGGTGACGTTCTCGCAGCGCTCCAACGCGATGCCGGAGG
>CAIVPW010000046.1 GCA_903907895.1 uncultured Alphaproteobacteria bacterium | reverse complement strand
GCAATGACATCGAGTTCTGGCCACGGGCCCTGGCCCGGTCGGCCGACGCGCTCGCCGAGTTCGGAATAGAGGATCGTCTTGCCGGAGCGGGCACGCGCGACCACGATCGTGCGCAGCGTCTCTTTGACGTGACTGGTCCCGCCCGTGAACTGATCGGCGTACCGCACTTACGCCGCCTTCTTCGCGCCGCTAAGAACAGCTTCGACCGCCGCGAGTGCCGCGTCGGCCTTGTCCCCATCGGGGCCGCCGCCTTGCGCCATGTCGGGACGGCCGCCGCCGCCCTTGCCGCCGAGCGCGGCAACGCCGGCCTTCACGAGGTCCACTGCGCTGAAGCGGGCGACGAGGTCCGGTGTCACACCCACGACCAATGAGGCTTTGCCATCGTTCACGGTGATCACGGCGTACACGCCGGAGCCGTTCTTGCTCTTGAACTCATCGACCATGGCCTTGAGCTCGCCGGGCTGTGCGCCTTCCACGTTGCGGCCGGCAAATCGGACGCCGTTGACGTCTTTCACGGCAGGACCTTCCCCGCCGCCACCGCCGGTGGCGAGCTTGCGGCGCAGATCGGCGATCTCGCGCTCGAGCTTCTTGCGCTCGTCCAGCAGCGACACGACGCGTTGCGGCAGTTCGGCCGGTGCGGCCTTGAGCGCGGCCGCGGCCTCGCGCAACGTGCGTTCCTGCTCCACCGCGTACTCGGCCGCCGCCGCGCCGGTCAGCGCCTCGATACGGCGGACGCCGGCGGCCACGCCGCTCTCGCCCAGCACGCGGAAGTAGCCGATGTCGCCGGTGCGGCGCACGTGGGTGCCGCCGCACAGCTCGGTCGAGAAGTGTGCTTCTTCGTGCATGCCCATCGAGACGACGCGCACCTCGTCGCCGTACTTCTCACCGAACAGCGCCATGGCGCCCTTCTTGATGGCTTCTTCCGGCGGCATCTGGAGCGTCTGCACCTCGACGTTGCGGCGCACCTGGGTATTGACGATGGCTTCCACCGTCGCGATCTCAGCGGGCGTCATCGGGATCGGCTGGCTGAAATCGAAGCGCAGGCGATCGGGCGCCACCAGCGAGCCTTTTTGCGTGACGTGCTCGCCGAGGGTGCGGCGCAGCGCGGCATGCAGCAAATGCGTCGCCGAATGGTTGGCACGCAGCTTCTCGCGCACCGTCGCGTCGATGCGCAGCTCGACCACCTGACCGACACTGAGCGCGCCGCGCGTGACGGTGCCCTGATGCACGTGCAGGTCACCGAGCTTCTTGGCCGTTTCGCGCACGACCATCTCGGCGCCGCCGGCGGTCATGACTCCGCAATCGCCCATCTGGCCGCCGGATTCGCCGTAGAACGGCGTCTGGTTGACGATGACGGAAACCTCGGCGCCTTCCTGCGCCGACTGCACTTCCTTGCCATTGACCAGGATGGCCTGGACCTTCGCTTCGCCGCTGTCGGTTGCGTAGCCGAGGAACTCGGTGGCGCCGATGCGCTGGCGCAAGTCGAACCACACCGCCTCGGTCGCCTGCTCGCCCGAGCCGGCCCACGCGGCGCGCGCTGCCTGGCGCTGCTTCTCCATCGCGGCGTCGAAGCCGGACGTGTCCACCTTGCGGCCCTGCGCGCGCAGCGCGTCCTGGGTCAGGTCGAGCGGGAAGCCATAGGTGTCGTACAACTTGAACGCCGCCTCGCCGGGCAGGTCGGCCGTCTTCGGCAGCTTGCCGAGCGCCTCATCGAGGAACGCCAAGCCGCGCGCCAGCGTCTCGCGGAAGCGGATTTCTTCGAGCTTCAGCGTCTCGGTGATGAGCGCTTGGGCCCGCACGAGTTCCGGGTAGTGCGCGCCCATTGCGCCGATGAGCGCCGGCACGAGGCGGTACATCAGCGGCTCCGGCACTCCCATCAGGTGCGCATGGCGCATGGCGCGGCGCATGATGCGGCGCAGCACGTAGCCGCGGCCCTCGTTGGACGGCATCACGCCATCCGCCATCAGGAAGCACGACGAACGCAGGTGGTCGGCGACCACGCGGTGGCTGATGCGGTGCGGCCCGTCGGCGGACTGCTTGCTCACCTCGGCCGAGGCGAGGATCAGGCCGCGCAGCAGGTCGGTGTCGTAGTTGTCGTGCTGGCCCTGCAGGACGGCGGAGATGCGCTCCAGGCCCATGCCGGTGTCGATCGAGGGCCGCGGCAACGCCTTGCGCTCGCCGCCCGCGAACTGCTCGTACTGCATGAACACGAGGTTCCACACCTCGACGAAGCGGTCGCCGTCGGCGTCCTTCGAGCCGGGGGGGCCGCCCGCGATGTCGGCGCCGTGGTCGTAGAAGATCTCGGTGCACGGGCCGCACGGGCCGACGTCGCCCATCGACCAGAAGTTGTCGCTGCCGGCGATGCGGATGATCTTGTCGTCGCCGTAGCCGGCGATCTTCTTCCAGAGCTTGGCGGCCTCGTCGTCATCGACGTAGACGGTCACCAGCATGCGCTCCTTCGGAATCTGGAACTCCTTGTTCAGGAGCGTCCATGCCGACAGGATCGCCTCTTCCTTGAAGTAGTCGCCGAACGAGAAGTTGCCGAGCATCTCGAAGAACGTGTGGTGGCGCGACGTGTAGCCCACGTTCTCGAGGTCGTTGTGCTTGCCGCCGGCGCGCACGCATTTCTGCGACGACGCTGCGCGCGAATAAGCGCGCTTCTCGGCGCCGGTGAAGACGTTCTTGAACTGCACCATGCCGGCGTTGGTGAACAGCAGCGTCGGGTCCTGGTGTGGGACGAGCGGAGACGACGGCACCACCTCGTGGTTGCGGCCGCGGTAGAACTCCAAAAACGCCCGGCGGATATCGTTTGCGCTCTGCATTGCCCGTCTCATAACGCCCGGCAGGGCGACCCAAGGATCCCAAGAAATGGACCGCCGCCGCGCCCAAGCAAGCGCTCAGCACCGGCTGTCTTCGGCCGGCGGCACCTGCCCGATGAACGGAAGCGATGGTAGCGATGGCCCTCCGGCACGCCAGACACTGGACCGGACCTGATGGTCCCGCCTGCCCGCGCGCCGCGGATCATCCTCCCAAAGTCGAGTATAGCCGCGGGGTTTGGGGTCGGGCGAGCGTCCCGAGGGCCCGGGTCTGGTCGGCGGTTTGGGCCGGCAGTTGCGCTCGGGGGGCTAGGCGGCGGGGTCCCCAGGGCGAGGTAAGCCCCGGGGACCGGCCGCTGGCGATGGTAGGTCGCGCCTAGGCGCGACCCTTGCCGGCGGGGCGGGGGGCGGGGGCGCCCTCGTCGTCGGCCTCGCCTGCATCTTCATCGGTGCTGCCCGTGGCGGTGGCGGCGATCGCGCCCGGCACCACGGCCTTGGCGCGGATCTTGGTCTCGATCTCGGCCGCCACTTCGGGGTTCTGCTCCAGGAACGTCTTGGCGTTCTCGCGGCCCTGGCCGATGCGCTGGGAGTTGTACGAGAACCACGAGCCCGACTTCTCGACGATGCCCGTCTTAAGACCGATATCGACGAGCTCGCCCGTCTTCGAGACGCCCTTGCCGTACATGACGTCGAACTCGACGACCTTGAACGGCGGCGCGACCTTGTTCTTCACGACCTTGACGCGCGTCTGGTTGCCGACGACCTCGTCCTTGTCCTTGATCGCGCCGATGCGGCGAATCTCCAGTCGAACCGACGCATAGAACTTGAGCGCGTTGCCGCCCGTGGTGGTCTCCGGGTTGCCGAACATGACGCCGATCTTCATGCGGATCTGGTTGATGAAGATGACCATGCAGTTCGAGCGCGAGATCGACGCCGTGAGCTTGCGCAGCGCCTGGCTCATCAGGCGCGCCTGTAGGCCCATGTGGCTGTCGCCCATTTCGCCCTCGAGCTCGGCCTTCGGCACCAGGGCCGCGACCGAGTCCACCACCACCACGTCGATGGCGCCGGAGCGCACCAGCGTGTCGGCGATCTCCAAGGCTTGCTCGCCGGTGTCCGGCTGCGAGATCAGCATCTCGGCGGTATCGACGCCCAACGCCTTGGCGTAGACGGCATCGAGGGCGTGTTCCGCGTCGATGAAGGCGCACACGCCGCCCGCCCGCTGGGCGGACGCGATGGTGTGCAACGCGAGGGTCGTCTTGCCCGACGCCTCCGGCCCATAAATTTCGATGACGCGTCCGCGCGGCAGGCCGCCGATGCCAAGAGCCATGTCCAGGCCGAGCGAACCGGTCGAGATGGCCGCCAACCCCTCGGCCACGATCGGGCGCTGGCCAAGCTTCATGACCGAACCCTTGCCGAAGGCGCGGTCAATCTGGCCGAGGGCGGCCTCCAACGCTTTTTTCTTGTCCACGGTGTCCTCGTCGACGACGCGCAGTGCAGGCCCGGCCATCCGTTATCCCCTTATCGCTACGAGAAGCGCCACCGCCATCTCGTTGGCGGCGACAGTACACTGTTTGTTCTCGTTCGCAAGGGGATAGCTAAGGCCTTGCTGCAAATCGTGAATTTGACCTGTGTTCTGGCCCCGTTCTCACTTCCCGCGCGGCGGCGGGATCGGCAGGCCGGTGTCGATGCGATACTCGAGCACCTTGAGTTCGGCGCCCCAGGCCTTGCGATGGGCGTGGCTGCCGCCCTTCTTGCCGCCCAGGGCTTCGGCCAGGCGCTTGGAAGGAATGTCGCCGGCGACCACCGGATAGTGGACGAACTCGACGCGCATCGCCTCGCGCAGCCAGTTGAGCAACGCGTGCCCGGCTTCGCGGCCATAGCCCTTGCCGTGCGCGCCTTCCTTGAGCCAGATGCCAAGGCGCGGCTCGGACGTGTCCAGATTCTGCAGCGTCGCCATGCCGAGGAACTCTCTCGTCGCCGCCGCGCGAATCAGCAGCGGCAGGTCGGACCCCTTCTCCATGCGCGCCAGCCAATCGGCACCGGTGCGCTCGAATGCCTCCAGCGAGGTCGGCGGGTCCCACACCATGAATCGCGCCAGCGTGCGGTCGATGGCGGCGAACACCGCGCGGGCGTCGGCTTGCTCGAAGGAGGTCAGGGACAGCCGCTCGGACGGGATGGTGGTCCGGCGGAGGTCGGATGCAGTGGTCGCCACGCCGCGCACCATACGGCCACCCGCGGCAGCGCGCCACGGGGTCGCGTCGAGCGTTAACGCTGCCTCGCCGACGACGAGGGATGTGGAATGCGGTACAGCACCATCCGGCCCGAGGCATCCCACAACCGTCTCCCCTCCTGGTTGCAGGCGAACGATGAACTACCGCCACGCCTTCCACGCCGGCAGTTTTGCCGACGTGTTCAAGCACGCCATCCTGGCGCTCTTGCTGGAGTCCCTGCACCGCAAGGACGCGCCGTTCTGCGTGCTCGACGTGCACGCCGGCATTGGCCGTTACGACCTGCAGGCCGACCCAGCGCTACGCACCGGCGAATCCCAGGCCGGCGTGCTGCGCCTGCTGGGCCGCGACCTGCCGCCCGAAATGGCCGGCTATTGGCGCGCCGTGCAGGCGGTCAATCCGCCGGGCATCGATCCTGCCAGCCTGCGCTTCTATCCGGGCTCACCGCGCATTGCGCGCCATCTGATGCGCGCGCAGGATCGCCTGCTGGTGGTCGAGTTGCATCCCGAAGACGCCCTCGCGCTGGCAGAAGAATTCGCCCACGACCGCCAAGTGCACGTGCGCACCATGGACGCCTACACGGCGCTCCGCGCCCTGCTGCCGCCGGACGAACGCCGCGGCCTCGTGCTCCTCGATCCGCCGTTCGAGGTGAAGGACGAGTTCGCGCAAATCCAGCAGGGTCTGTCCGATGCCTGGCGGCGCTGGCCGACCGGCACGTACGCCATCTGGTATCCGATCAAGGCGCTCGCGCCCGTGCGCGCCTTCCACCGCTGGGTAGCCGACAACGCGCCCGGCCCGACCCTCGCCGCCGAGCTCTACGTCCACCCCGCGAACACCGACGAACGCCTCAACGGCTGCGGGCTGGTGATCGTGCGCCCACCCTGGAAGCTCGATGAGCAACTGCGCACGCTGCTACCGTTCTTGGGCGACGTCCTGCGCCAGAGCAGCGGCAAGACGGAGCTGCGCTGGTTGCGGGAAGAGACCTAGACCTACCTAGCTCTCCATCACTTCCTTCACGCGCCCGGCCAGTTCTTTCAGTGAGAACGGCTTGGGCAGGAAGGAGAACTTCACGGTGGGATCGAGGGAGTGCTGGAACACTTCCTCAGCGTAGCCGGAAATGTAGATGACGCGCATCTCGGGGCGCGCCTTGTGGGCGTGGGCGACGAGCGTGGGGCCGTCCATGCCCGGCATGACCACGTCGGTGATGACCAGATCGATGGCGCCTTCGTGCTTGGCCAGGATGCCCATGGCGTCTTCGGCCGATTCGGCCGCCAGCACCGTGTAGCCCTTGTTCTCCAGCGCGCGCGAGGCGAAGCGGCGCACCGGCGCTTCGTCCTCGACCAGCAGCACGACGCCCTTGCCGGTGAGGTCGCGCTGCCCGCGCGGCTCGCCGCTCGGCTTTTCCTTGGCCTCGAGCGGGCCGTTGTCGCGCGGCAGGTAGATGCGGAAAACGGCGCCGCGGCCCACCGCACTCTCGGGGAACACGAAGCCGCCGCTCTGCTTGATGATGCCGTACACGGTGGACAGGCCAAGGCCGGTGCCCTGCCCGACCTTCTTGGTGGTGAAGAACGGCTCGAAAATCTTGACCAGGTTTTCCTGCGGAATGCCGACGCCGGTGTCGCTCACCTCGACCAGCACGTACTCGCCGGGCGGCATGGTTTCAAAGCCCGTCTTCTTCGTCTCCAGGCGCAGCGCCACGTTCTCGGTGCGCACGGTGAGCGTTCCGCCGTCGGTCATGGCGTCGCGCGCGTTCACAGCAAGGTTCACCACCACCTGCTCGAGCTGACCCTGGTCGGCACGCACGTGCCACAGGTCGCGGCCGTGCACCATCTTGAGGTCGATCTTCTCGCCGATCAGGCGGCGCACCAGGTTGGCGAGCTCGGCCAGCACGTCGGTAAGGTCGAGCACCGTCGGGTTCAAGGTTTGCCGGCGCGAGAAGGCCAGCAGCTGGCGCACGAGGTTCGCGGCACGATTGGCGTTCTGCTTGATCTGCATGATGTCGGCAAACGAGCGATCGCCCGCCTGGTGATGCTGCAGCAGCAGGTCCGAGTAGCCGATGATCGCCGTGAGCAGGTTGTTGAAGTCGTGCGCGATGCCGCCGGCGAGCTGGCCGACCGCCTGCATCTTCTGCGACTGCACGAACTGGTGTTCGAGATTCTTCTGCTCGGTCTGGTCGACGATATAGACCAGCACGTCGCCATCTTCGCCCTCCGAGCCGGGTCCGCGCACGTGTAGCTGCGTCACCTTCGGCGTCGGGCCGATCAGGCCGACTTCGAGTGGCACCGGGTTGGGCTGGCGGGCGCGCACGTTGCTCATGAGCGCGCGCACGCGGTCGCGGTCGGCGGCGGCGATGAACGACAGGAACGGCCGCACGTCCTCGTCGCCGGTGCCGGTCATGGCGCGGAAGGCCGGGTTGGTCTCCACCACGTCGCCGCCCGCGTCCACCATCACGATGCCGACCGGCGCGACATCGAAGAACCGGAGCAGCGCTTCCTGGGTGCGGCGCAGGCTTTCCTGCAAGGCGCGCGCTTCCGACAAGTCCTGGGCGAGGCCGCGTGTGTAGTCGCCGGCCGATTCCTGGCTGATGAACACCGGCCGCGATGCGCCGCTCGGCGAGACGAAGCGCACTTCGCCTTCCCACGAGCCGCTCCACGACTCGGGCAGCGGCACGCCCTCCGCCGGCGCCACGAAGTCGCCAAGGCGCGCGCCCTCGCTCACCATCTGGTCGGGATCCTGTTCGAGCCAGCGCGCCAGCACGTTGTTGACCAGGCGGAAGCGGCCCTGCGCGTCCACCGAGAACAACCCCACCGGCGCATGGTCGAAGAAGTCGGCGAGGCGCGTCAGTTCTTCGCGCGCGGCGTGCGCGAGCTCGCGCTGCGCGGTGACATCGGCCACCGTCCACGCCACATGGCCGGGCTTGCCGGGCAGCGGATACGCAAGGATGCCGAGCCAGCGGCGGCTGCCGTCCGGCAGCGGCACGGCGAAATCCTCGCGCGAGGTCGGCGCAGTGGCGGCGCGGGCCGCCATGCGGCGCAGGCGCAGGACCGATTCTTCGTCGCCGCCCACCGCGGTGGCGAGGCTGCCCCCGCCGGCCAGGAGCTTGAACGCGTTGTTGGTGAACACGACCTCGCCGCTCGGGCCCGTGATGACGCGACCGTCCAGGTCGTCGAGCACCGCCTGATGGACCGCCTGGCGCTCGCGCATGCTGCGCAGCCCGCCGGTCGCGAGGAAGACGCCCACGGCAATGCCCAGCGTGACGGGTGCGGCAGCCATCCACAGCGGCAAGCCCAGCAGCAGGGCGAGCACCGAGACGGCCAGCCCCGCTCCGGGGATGCCCAGCAGCAGCGCGGCATCGGTGCGTGCCAGGGCGGCTCGCCCAGAGGCACGCGGGCTCGCGAGGGGGG
>CAIVPW010000045.1 GCA_903907895.1 uncultured Alphaproteobacteria bacterium | reverse complement strand
GGCGGCAGCCGGGGTATCGGGCGCGGCATTGCCGCGGCCTTCGCCGCGCAAGGCGCGCAGACCGTGCTGGTATCGTCGTCACAGGAGAAACTCGACGCGGCGGCCGAGGCGATTGCGGGCGTTGCCGGATTGCGGCCGGATGTGTGCGCCGCCGACCTGCGCACGGCCGAAGGCTGCGAACAGGTGTTCCACCAGGTCTCCGAACGGCATGGCCGCTGCGACATCCTGGTCAATTCCGCCGGCGCCACGCGGGCCGGCGCCTTCCTGAAGCTCGACGAAGAGACCTGGCAGGACGGCTTTGCGCTCAAGTTCTTCGGCTGTGTCCGCCTGTGCCGCCTGTTCTGGCCAATGCTGCGGGACGCGCATGGCCACGTCGTCAACATCATTGGCGGCGCGGCGCGCACGCCGGATCCCGAGTTTCTGATCGGCGGCTCGGTTAACGCAGCGATGCACAACTTCACCAAGGGACTCTCCGGCCTGGGCAAGAAGGACGGCGTGAACGTCAACGCCATCCTGCCGGGCATGACCGAAACCGAACGTGTGGAGCAGTTGTTCCGTCAGCGCGCCGAAGCCACTGGCATCTCGGTCGACGAGGTGCGCGCTGCGCTGATCGCCAAGGACGGCCTCGCCCGTCTGGGCAAGCCCGAGGACGTTGCGGCCCTGACACTGTTCCTGTGCTCGGAATCGGCCCGCCACGTCCAGGGAACGGCCATTGCCGTCGACGGCGGCGCGACCCCGGGGGTCCATTGAGCGCGTCCATCGCCGTCAGGCGCGGCGCTCCATTCCCCTGCTGCGCAACGCCTGGCACAGCGGCCTGCAACATTCCGGGAGAAGCGACATGGCAAACATGAGACCGGCGGCGTGCGTCATGGGATGGCCGGTCAAGCAATCGCGCGCGCCGATCATCCACGGCTATTGGATCGAGAAGCATCGGCTTGATGTCGACTTCCGGCTCGAAGCCGTGCCGCCGGAAGAATTCGCGGCGTTTCTGGCGTCCCTGGGCGAGCGCGGCTATGTCGGCGGCTCGGCGACGATGCCGCACAAGCAGATGGCGCTGACGCTGACCGAGCCTGATGCGCGCGCGTCGGCCATCGGCGCGGCCAACGTGATCTGGCTCGACAACGGCAAGCTCCGGTCGACAAATTCCGACGTCGTCGGTTTCATTGCGGCGCTCGACGAGTCTGCGCCAGGCTGGGAACGGCGCGCCGAAAAGGCGGTCGTGTTCGGCGCTGGCGGGGCGGCTTGCGCCGTCGTCTACGGACTGCTGGAGCGCGGCGTGTCCTCGATCCATGTGCACAATCGCACTGCTGCGAAAGCCCAGGCGCTGCGCGAGCGCTTCGGCCCGAAAGTCGTCCCCACCGACGCCGCGGCGCTTCCGGCAGCGCTCGCCGGTGCCGGGCTCCTCGTCAACGCCACGTCGTTCGGCATGGCCGGCAATCCTGACCTAGAGGTCGACCTGTCGACGCTGCGCGCGGACGCGGCGGTTGCCGACGCGGTCTATGTGCCGCTCGAAACCGGACTCCTCAAACGCGCG
>CAIVPW010000044.1 GCA_903907895.1 uncultured Alphaproteobacteria bacterium | reverse complement strand
CGATGCTCCGCGACATCGAGGCGCTCAATTCAGGCGCTGACCAGCGTGTGCTGGCCAATCCCTTGCTGACCGACGACCTGTCGACGCTGGCGCGTTCGTTCGCCGGGGACCGCGCCCGGCTGGCGTTCGGCGCCGTCGACCGCGCCCTGACCGCGCTCGAACGCAACGCCGGCACCAAGGTCGTGGCGGAATGGCTCGCGGTTCAATTGTGAGCCTGCCCCGCATTGGGCTGACCGCTGGCGATCCCGCCGGCATTGGTCCCGAGATCGTCGCCAAGGCGGCGGCCGATCCCGCCGTGCGCGCCGTGTGCGAGCCCGTGATCTTTGCCGCGCCGTCGTCTGCTGCCGTTCGGGTCGGCGAAGTCTCCGCCGTGGCCGGCCAGGCCGCCTACGACACCATCGTCACCGCCGTCGCGGCCGCTCAGCGCGGCGAGATTGATGCGATTGCCACCGCGCCGATCAACAAGCTGGCATTTTCACAGGCAGGACTTCACTGGAAGGGCCACACCGATCTGCTCGCCCATTTGTGCGGCGTTGATCACGTAGCCATGCTGTTTCATGCTCCCCAGCTCAAGGTCGTGCTGATCACCGTGCACGTCCCGCTCCGGGAGGTCGCGACGCTGCTCACGCCGGCGCTGGTGGCGAAGACGATTCGCCTCACGGCCGCGTCGTTGCCGCAGTTCGGCATCGCCAACCCGCGTCTCGCGCTGGCCGGCCTGAACCCGCACGCAGGAGAATCCGGGCTGTTAGGCCTCGAAGATGACGCGGTGCTGGCACCGGCCGTGGCGGCGGCGCGCGCCGAGGGCATCGACATCGCGGGGCCGTTCCCGGCCGATACCGTCTTCGTCCGGGCGTCGCGCGGCGAATTTGACTGCGTGCTCGCCTGCTACCACGATCAAGGATTGATCCCGGTGAAGCTGTTGGCGTTTGGCCAGGCGGTGAACGTGACGATTGGCTTGCCGATCATCAGGACCTCCGTGGACCACGGCACCGCGTTCGACATCGCCGGCAAGGGCGTCGCCGACGCGGGTAGCATGATCGAAGCCGTGAAGCTGGCGGCGCAGATGGCACGAGGAGTCGTCCGGCTCAAGCCCGACGCCACATTGCAATGAAAGCCAAGATCGAACGCAAGGCCGCGAAAAAAGAGGCCGCCAGCGAGAAAGACACGCTGATTGCCGACAACCGCAAGGCGTATCACGACTACCACATCCTCGATACGTTCGAGGCGGGCATTGCCCTGCTCGGGACCGAGGTGAAGGGCATTCGCGAAGGGCAAGCCAATCTCCGCGACGCATTCGCGCGCGTCGACCGGGGTGAGGTGTGGCTGCACAACGTGCACATCAACGCCTACAGCCACCGCGGCTACGTGGACCACGATCCGCGGCGGAAGCGCCGCCTATTGCTGCACCGCTACGAGATTCGCAAGCTGATCGGCAAGACGGTGGAGAAGGGGCTGACCCTGGTCCCCACTCGCCTGTATTTCAAGAACGGCAGGGTCAAGGTCGCCATCGGCCTGGCGCGCGGCAAGCAGGACCACGACAAGCGCGAAGCGCTCCGCAAGCGCGAGACCGATCGCGAAACGCGCGCGGCCGTGAAGGAGCGCGTGCGCCGATGAAGGTGCTGGTGGTGGGCGCCGCTGGCCAACTGGGCCAGGCCATGGCGGCGCGCCTCGTGGGTGAGCATCAGGTCGTGGCCGCGACCCGGGCCGACGTGGACCTCACCGGTTATGCCGCTGTCCTCGAGTTCGTGCAGCGGGTCGCGCCGAACGCGATCGTCAACTGCGCGTCGTACAACGATGTGGACGGCTCCGAGCAGCACCAGCAGCAGGCCTTTGCGGTCAACGCGTTCGCGCCCCGCACCCTGGCGCGCGCCGCCGAAGTCGTCGACGCCACCTTGATTCACTACGGCACCGACTTCGTCTACGCCGGCACGGCGTCACAGCCGTATTCCGAGGACGACTTGCCGGAGCCGCAGAGCGTCTATGCCCAGTCCAAGCTCGTGGGCGAATGGATGGTGGCCGACTGGCGCAAGCACTACGTGCTGCGCGTTGAGAGCCTGTTCGGCGGCCGCCGCGCCAAGAGCAGCGTCGATCGCATCGTTGCCGCCGTGCGCGCCGGAACCGAGGCGCCGGTGTTCTTCGATCGCGTGACGTCTCCCAGCTTCATCGATGACGTCGTCGCCGCGACCGCACACCTGTTGCGCACCGAGGCGCCGTTCGGCCTCTATCACTGCGTCAACACGGGTCACGCGACCTGGCTGGATCTCGGGAAGGAAATCGCGCGCGTGCTGGGCTGCTCCGAGGCCTCACTCAAGCCGGTGTCGGTCGACGCGGTGAAGTTCGCGGCGCCGAGGCCGCGCTATGCCGCCTTGAGCAACCAGAAGCTGGCGGCCGCCGGATTCACCATGCCGACCTGGCAAGATGCGATTCGCCGACACCTTGGAGGACATACCCGATGACACGAATTGCCGTGGCGGCCCGATCATTTGCGCGAAATCCCGTGCTGCGGATCGAGCTGGCGGAGAAGTACCCCGACGTTACCTTCAGCGAATCCGCGCGCTTGCTCGAAGGTGCGGCGCTGCTAAAGCTGCTGCGGGGGCACGATCGCGCAATCATCGGCCTTGAATGCATTGACGACAGCGTGCTGGCGGAGCTTCCCGAGTTGAAGGTCATCAGCAAGTACGGTGTCGGCCTCGACGGCCTGGACCTGCCGGCGCTCGAGCGGCACGGCGTGAAGCTGGCCTGGACCGGCGGCGTCAACCGGCGGTCGGTGGCGGAGTTGACTCTCGCGTTTGCCATCGCGCTGCTGCACCGCATCCCCGAGACCAGTGTCGCCCTTCGCGGCGGCGATTTCCAGAAACTGGTCGGCCGCCAGTTGACCGGTCGTGTCGTGGGCATCATCGGATGCGGCTTTGTCGGCAAGGATCTCGTCTCGTTGCTGGCGCCGTTTGGCTGCCGCGTGTTGGCGCATGACATCCGTGACTACGCGGAGTTCTACGCCGCTCATGGTGTCGAGGCGGTGAGCCTCGATCGCCTGCTGTCCGAAGCCGACGTCGTCACGCTGCACGTGCCGCTGGACGATTCGACGCGCGGGATGATCGGCGCGCCCCAGATGGCGCGCATGCAAAAGGGCGCCTGCCTGATCAATGCCGCCCGCGGCGGACTG
>CAIVPW010000043.1 GCA_903907895.1 uncultured Alphaproteobacteria bacterium | reverse complement strand
GTCGAGACTATACGCGCCGGCGCCAAAGGCGATGACCTGCAACAAGCCGCCAAGGATGGCGGCATTCTTCAGGAACATGATCATCTCGTTCTGGTCGGCGAAGTTGGTGTGGAAGCCGAGCGTCGCCACCACGGTGAAGATCGCCAGCGCGACAGCCGCGGCGCGGGTCTGATAGCCGAGCACCAGGAGCAGGCCACCACCGATCTCGAACGCAATGGCGAGCCACAGCGCGAGCTGCGGGAACGGCAGGCCGGCCGACTCGATGTAGCCAATCATCATGTCCGGCGCGGCAAGCTTGCCGAGGCCGGAAAACAGGAAGATGAACGCAAGGAGGAGCCGGCCGATGGCCGGAAGGGTCGATTGCACGGAAGTCATGGTGGGCTCCGAAACAGAGAGTGTGTCGAAGCGGAACATGGGCCCGACGACCAATCTACGGAACGGTGGATCGGTCGATTAAATCTATCTATCGAAGAGATGGAAGGCTCAGTACGTCATGCTGGCCGCATTGAGCAGACCGATCGCGACCGAGGCCGCCGCCAGGGTGACGGCAGCGGCGACGTTGCCGTCGTCGATGTGCTTGGAGATTTCGCGCAGGAGGAAGTCCACCAGCCAGTACACGGCTAGTTGCACCACCAGCGCCACGGCGCCCCACACCGCGAGGTCGAGCAGCGAGACACTTTGCGCAAGTACGCTCGCCAGCGCCAACGAGAAGCCGACGACGGCACCACCCAGGCTGATGGCGGCGGCGGTGTTGCCTTGCCGGATCAGGCGCCCTTCGTGGTGCGGCGTGACCGCCATGTAGAGCGCAACAAAGGCAGCTTCGAGCGCGAGCGCCGTCCCGAAGTACAGCAGGAAGTTGACGATGGTCTGCAGCGAAATGACGGAGCTCATGACGTCCCCCGGTCGCGAATGCGGGGGCGATCATAGCTCAGTCGCGACGAGGCAGCGTTCTTCCGGCGGTGTTGGCGCCGGAGGAATGCTACGGACGCTCGCTTCGACGCTGGTCTTGGCGGCAAAGAGTGCGTTGCTTGCCACCGGTCCGGGGAACGGCCTGACGAGCCACGCTTCGACGGCGCCATCGTTAGGCCCCGCGAGGCCGCTCAACACGAGGATCACCGCGGCGCCGGCCAACTCTTGGATCGCGCCTTAGGCTAGTCGAACAGGTGCGGAACGAACCGGCTGGTGTCGCGGGTGATGGGCGTCGCGTCTTCGCGAATACCGATGCCGCCGGGCTCGCTGGCAATGACCCACGAACCGATGACCGGATAGCGGCCGCCGAAGGGGCGGAGGTCGACGTGCGCCTGGTAGACGAAGCCCTCAGCACCGTAGGCACCGGGAGTGTCGTCCTCGACGCGGCCGTCGGCCAGAACGCGGATATTGGCGCCCTCGCGGCTGAAGATCGGCTTGCGCACCACCTTGCCCTCGACGCGATCGGCCTCCAGGAACGTCGGCAATAGGTTGGGATGGCCCGGTGCCATTTCCCACAGCAACGCGAGCACCGCTTTGTTGGACAGCACCATCTTCCACGGGGGCTCGATCACCTGCACGCCACCGCTCAGCAACGCCGGCCCGAACTCTTCGCCGACGAGCCACTCCCACGGATAGAGCTTGAACAGCACGTCGATGGGCCGGTCCTGCAAGTCGCGGAACGCGCCGCCGTCCCAGCCGATGTCCTCGATGGCGATTCGTTCGGTCTTGACGCCGGCCTGGGTGGCGGTGTCGCGCAGATATTCCACGGTGCCGTTGTCCTCGGCGTGGTCCTTTACCGCCGCAAAGTGGACGCGGCGGCCGCGAAGGCCGAAGCGATTCCACGCGTCAATCAGGCGTTCGTGGACGGAATTGAATTGGTCGCTGTCGGGATGCGTCGCCTGCAGCCAGTCCCACTGCACGACCGACGCCTCGAACAGCGCCGTCGGCGTGTCGGCGTTGTACTCGAGCAGCTTGGGCGCGCCCTGGCCGTCGTAGGCGAGATCGAAGCGGCCGTAGAGGTTCTTCTCACTGGCGCGCCAGCTGCGGGCCACCGCGCCCCACGCGTTGCGCGGGATGCGCAGCCGCTCAAAGGCCTTCTCGCCCTCCCCCACTACGCGGTCCACCAGCGCGAGGCACATTTGCTCCAGCTCGGAGGTCGCATCTTCGAGGGCATCGACTTCGTCTGACGACAGCCGGTAGTACGCGGTCTCGTCCCAGTACGGCTCACCACCGATCGTGTGAAAGGTGAAGCCGAGATCGCGCTCGACGTGTGCGCGCCAATCGGGGCGCGGCGTGGCAGAGAGGCGTTCCACGGCTCAGGTGCCGGCGCCGCCAAAACCGCGCGCGGTGGTGCCGAAGCCGCCGCGCGGCGTGGGCGCGGCCGCTGCCGTTGGGCGGAACGCGGTGCGGCCGGCCGCGGTGTCGAAGTTGCCGACGTTGTACTTGCGGCCACCGCTTGCCACGACGGCCGAATTGTCGGGGCCGCGATACACGGGCTGGGCGTAGCGGCCGCCGTTGAACATGTTGCTGACCATGTAGCCCATCAGGAACGGCATGAAGTAGCTGCCGCCGCCCGCCGCCTGGTGCGTCTCGCAATTCCCCGCGCCATATTCGGCCTCGCACTGCTCCTTGCGCGAAAAGCGGGGACCCTCGGCGACCTGCTTCTGCTCGGCGTCAGCGAAGGCGGCGCGGCACGCGGCGGCGTCATAGAGGACTTCGCACTCCTGCTGCGTTGAATAGAACTGCGCGCCCGGCGGCGGCTCATTGGAATCGCCGCAGGCCGCCAGTGCCACGCTGGCCGTGCCCATGAGTGCCAGGCGGATCGATCGGGACTTCTTCATCGGGAGGATCCTTCAAGGCGGAAGCGGAACCGCTTTCATATGGCCCGCCGCTGGCCGGCGCCAATAGGCGGCCAAGCCAATATTGGACGTTAGCGAGGCAGCGGCAAGCCGGGCGGGAAGCCGCCCTGATCCTGGAACCGCATCCGCTCCCCGATGTCGCAGGCCGGGCCGTACTTCTGCGGCTTTGCTGGTGCCCGCCCGCCCAGGAATTGCACCTGCTCGATGCGAGCCGGTCGTTCGGGCGCTACGTCCGCGATCTCGAGGATCATCTTGCGCAGAATCGCTTCGGCGAACGACTCGAAACCGTCGGCGGCCAGCACGAACGCGCCCGGCCCGCCGATGACGCACTCTTCGTAGTAGACGTCGAGGTCGGGCAGCGAGAAGTTGGTGATCTCGCGATCGTTGATGGCGACGCCGTTGATGGTGATGCCCGCCGCGATCGCTTCGTCGCGCGCCAGCGTGACGAGAGGGCCGCTGGAATTCGGCCCGTCGCCCGAGATGTCGATGACACGGCGCGCGCTGGTGATCCGGTTGCCGCCGAACATGGTTGAGCCGAAGAAAATCGCGCTGGAGATGGACGTGCCGCTGCCGCGCGCCACGGGCGTCTCCTCGAGCACATTGGCGAAGGCCAGCGCCTCGGCCGGCGACCCGATCACCTGCCACGGCACGGTCGTTTGCCACAATCCGGCCCCCGCCCATTCCATGTAGGTGACGGCGATGCGGCCGTGTTGGCCGTTCCGAATCACCTGGGCGATGCGAGGATCCCGGAACGCGCGCACGTAGCCGTCGCGCTGCAGGCGGCCTTCGCGCGCGTCCACGCTTTGCGAGACGTCGATCGCCAGCACCAGCTCCAGATCCACCTGGATCTCCTGTGCCTGGGCAGGGGCTGCGATCAGCGCAAGAAACAGCGCCGCCGCGCCCCAGCCGTGCCGCATCAGCGCGGCGCCGGCAGCGGCAGAAACAGGCCCGGTGGGAACTGCTGGCCGCCACCGCCTTGCATCACGTTGCAGCCCGGGCCGTAGGTGAGCGGCGCCTGGTTCTGCGGCGCTATGGGGCGCTGCTGCAGGAACTGCGCGCGATGAATCTTGGCGTCACCGAAGCGTTCCATGCCTCCGTCGGGCTGCAAATTCGCAACCTCCAGGATGAGCTTGCGCGTCACTGCCTCGGCGAACTTCTCGAAGCCCTCAGCGACGACGACGAACGAGCCCGGACCACCAACGACGCACTCCTTGTAGTAGACGTCGAGGTCGGGCAACGGGGGCGTGCCAGGGCCCATGTTGGTGTTGATGATCGGCAGCCCGTTGATGGTGATGCCGGCAGCCACCGCCTCCTCGCGCGCGTCGTTGATGTGGCGGCCGTGATTGTTGTGGCCGTCGCCCGAGATGTCGATGACGCGCCGGTCGCCTTCGACGTTGTTCTGGCGGAACAGCGCCATGCCGTACTCGATGGCCGTGCTGATGGACGTGCGCTGGCCGAAACTGACCGGCGTTTCGCGCAGCCGGTTCACGAGCGTGCCTGCCGACTGCATGTCGCCGACGATCATCCACGGCGCCACCACGTTGGTGTCGCCCCACGACGACCACTCGAACACCGTCACCGCGATGCGGCCGTAGTATCCCTCTTGGATCGCCGTGATCAGCAAGGGATTGGAGAAGGCGGAAATGTAGCCTCCGCGCTGCAGGTTGGCCTCTTCCCAATCCACACTGCGCGAGACGTCGATGGCGAGCACGAGCTCGAGGTCCACCAGGTTCGGATTGCCCGGGACGGCGCCTTGGGCCGCTGCATGGGCGGCAACCGCTGCTGCCATCGCGACACCGATTGCGGCCGTGCGCAGCACAGCCGGAATGTCACGCAACCTCATGAGACCTCCTGAGCCCCTGGATTGATGTCCACCGATGTCGCCGCAAAAGACTAGCACGAGGCCGGCGGCCGGGGGCATCACCCGCGCGTCAGCGCCGCCGGGCCAGAGCTTCCAGCAGAATCTCGAGGAACCGCTTGACCTCGATGGTGTCGCGTAAGCCATAGCGCGCCGTGGTTGGATGGGCGGGCACCCCAACTACGACGCCGATGTCGCGCTCGCCCAGCACCGAGAACGCGTCCTCGTCGGTGCGGTCGTCACCGATGAACACGTTGATCGCTGCAGGTCTTGCGCGCATGCGTTCACGCAACGCGTGCAGCACGCGGCCCTTGTTCCAGTCGAGATCGGGGCGGAAGTCGTGCACCATCTTGCCGAGGCCATGGTGCAATCCCGGCGCGGCCTTGGACGCTTCCTCCACGGCGCTCTGGAACTCCGGCAGATCGGCGGTGGCGACGCGGCGGAAGTGCGCCGAGAGCGAGTAGCGCTTGCGTTCGATCTGCGCGCCGGGAATGACGCCGAGCCGATCCGCGAGCGCTTGTTCCAGCCGGTCGAGTTGCGGCACGTAGCGGTCGGCCTCGGGGTGACGCCATTCCTTGCCGTCGGCGGTGACGAAGTCGAAGCCGTGGCTGCCGGCATAGCCGATGCCGGAAATCCCCACGCGCGCCTTCACGTCGGCCAGATCGCGGCCACTGATGACCGCCACTGGGCAGCGGCGGCTGAGCTGCAGCAAAACCGCCTGCATCGGGGCAGACAACTCCGCATCCTCGGGACGCGGCACAATCGGGCTCAGGGTGCCGTCGTAATCAAGAAACACGAGCGGCGCTTCCTTGCCGAGCAGCTGCGGTAAGGGCAGTCCGAGAGCGGACGGCAACGCACGCGCGTCGCCACCTTGCATCAGCGGCCCTCCAACGCGGCGTGCGCGAGCCCCAACAGCGCCGGGAATGGGTTCACGATGTGGAACGTGGGAATCTGTGCAAGGTAACCGGCGAAGCGTCCCTTGGCCTCGAAGCGGTCGCGGAAGAGCGCGCGATCGAACGCCGCGCCGAGGTTGGCGACAACACCACCGGCAACGAAGATGCCACCGCGCGCGCCGAGCGTCAGCGCGAGGTTGCCGGCCGCCGCGCCAAGGATGCCACTGAAGGCACGCGCTGCGGCTACGGCGGCGGCATCGCCGCGGAGCGCGGCGGCCGCAACGTCGGCCGGAATCGTCTGACGCACGAGAGGCAGGCCGAGCTTCTTCGCAAACACCTCGAACAGGTGCACGAGACCGGGGCCCGACAGGATGCGCTCGAGAGAGACATGACCAAAGCGAGCGGCGAGTTCCCGCAGGATGAAGATTTCATCATCGTCGTCCGGCGGGAAGTCCACATGACCGCCCTCGCCCGGCACCGCCACCCAATGCGCCCCGCCCCACACCAGCGCGGCGACGCCGAGACCGGTGCCCGGCCCCAGGATTCCGCAGGGAGCGCGCTGCACCGGGGAAGCACCGCCCCATTGGACGACGTCCACGGGCGTCAGGTGGGGAATGGCGAGCGCGTTCGCCTCGAAATCGTTGACCAACACCAGGGATTCCAACCCCAGCGCGCGCCGCACGGCTTCGGTCGAGAAGCTCCAGGTGTGGTTGGTCATGGTGAAGAAGTCACCCGCTACCGGCCCCGCAACGGCGATGGCGCCGCGCTTCGGCCGCTCGCGCAGGCCGCCAAGGTAGCTTTGGGCCGCTTCGGCAATACCGGGAAAGTCCGCAACCGCAAGCACCTTGGTGTCGAGCGGCGCGCCACCCGGCGCGCACACTGCGAAGCGCACACGGGTGCCGCCGACGTCTGCCACCAAGAGTGGGTCCGTCATGCCAGCGGCTCGGTCAGTGCCTTGGGGAAGGTATTGCGCCACCATGTCAAATCCTGCTTGCGCAGGCCTTTCACCAGAGCCTGATAGCGCGCATGCCGTTCTGCAAGGGGCATGCGTAGCGCGCGTTGCATACCCTCGTACAGCGCCTGGATATCGTGCGGATTGACCAGAACCGCATCCGGCATCTGCGCCGTGCCGCCGACGAACCGGGAGAGAGTGAGGACGTCCGGATCTTCCGGGTCCTGCGCAGCGATGAATTCCTTGGCCACCGGCCGTCGCGCAGCGGCGTCACCATCGCCACCGTACTGGCCCGATAGAGTCCGGCGAGAGCCGCACGCGAGAACGACTTGTTGATGTAGCGCACCGGCTCCCAGTCGAACTCGCCGAAGCGGCCGTTGATGTGCCCGGCGGCCGTCTCGAGCTCGACGCGGATCTGCACGGTGCGACCCGACGGCGAGCCCACCCGCGGTGGAGCGGGAGCTCGGTGTCGCAATGCGGTTCGAGACGACAACGAGGCGGCTCACGGTTTCGTCCCGCGGCCGCTCGCTGGGCCTTAGGTCGTCGCCTTGAGGCGTTCGGCGAGGTACTTGCGTGCCAGCACCTTGCCCTCCTCCACTGCCGGCTGATCGAACGGATTCACCTGCAACAGGTCTGCCGCGATGATCGTCTCGAGCATGAAGTGCATGAAGAGAGCGCCCATGGCGCGCTCATCCAGCGTCTTCATGGAGATCACGCGGACGGAGCGGCCGCGCTTTGCCAGAGTGTCGGCCGTTGCCTGCTGCTGTGCGGCGACAAGGTCGCCCACGGCGGCTCCGCCAAGGTAGCCGCAGCCGATGGCCTGCGCGTCGGCACTCGGAACGCGCGGACCCTGGCCGGCGAGGTCGAGGAACAGCAGCGTGTACTGCTTGTCCTGCGGGCCTTCGAGGTAGAGCTGCAGCTGGCTGTGTTGATCGACCGGTCCGAGCGCACGGATGGGCGTGAGGCCCTTGCCGTCCTTGCCGAGGGACTCGGCCCACAACTGGCGGTACCACAGCGCGAGGAAGTTCAGGCGGTCGCAGTACGGCATCATCACGCACGTACCGGCACCCGACTCCTGCTGCAGCGCGAGCGCGAGCGCCGCGCCGACAGCCGGAGAAGACTGCGACGGATCCTTGGCGTTCAGCGTCTGGTCGAGGACGGACTTTGCGCCGGCGCGGACAGCGCCGATGTCGAGGCCGGCGATCATCGCCGGCAGCATGCCGACGACCGACAGGACCGAATAGCGGCCGCCGAGCTCGGGGTCGTGCTCGAGCGTCGGAATGCCGTGCAACGCGGCGAAAGTGTTGAGCGCGCTTTTGCCCGGCTCGCAGATGGCGACGAAATGCTCGGCAGTATGGGCGGGGCCTACCGCCTTGCGCACGAAGTCGAAGCACACCAGGAGTTGCACGAGGCTCTCCGCCGTCGTGCCGGACTTGGAGATGACCAGGAACGCGGTGCGCCAGGGATCGATCTCGCGGAGCAGCGCATCCATGCTGGCCGGATCGAGGTTGTCGCAGAAGCGCAGCACCGGCTGACCCTTGCCGCGCACGCCCTGCTTCAGCGCGAGCAGCGACTGGCCGCCGAGGCTGGAGCCGCCGGTGGCCAGCACCACGATCTCGTCGAAGCGGGCACGCAGGCGGGCGGCGATGGGGGTGAAGACCTCGATGTCGTCGGTCCGGCCGGGCAGCACGAGGTGCGGCAACTTGGCCGCCTGGGCCTTCAGGCGCGAAAGCGTAGGCGCGGTGCGCTGCAGCAGATCGGCGTACGCCTTCTTTGCGCTCGCGGCGTTGGCCATGCCCTCCGGAAAGGAGCGGCTGACGTCTTGTTCGTAGGGAAGGACCACGGACCCCCTCGTTCGCAAACGGCCTCGCACCCGGGCGGCGCGGCGTTCAGATAAAGGCAAGAAAAAGCCGCGCCAGGGCGCGGTTGCGCGCCCTCGGGTGCGCCCGGAACGAATAGCATCCCGGCAGGGGTTCGGCTACCTTCCGGCCCATCATGTCTAAACTCGACAAAAACGCCTCCTACATCCTGCGATTCGACCAGATTCGCGCCACAGACCTGCCGCGCGTGGGGGGCAAGAACGCGTCCCTCGGCGAGATGTATTCGGCCATGACCGGCTCGGGCGTGCCCGTCCCGCCAGGCTTTGCGGTCACGGTCGAGGCATACCGCGCGTTCCTCGCCGCGAACGGCCTCGACGACAAGATCAACACGCTGCTGGCCGAAATGCGCACCGCGCGCGTGCCGGTTCCCGAGACCGGCCTCAACATCCGCCGCCTGATCGAGAACGGCCGTTGGCCCGACGACGTCGCCCAGGCCATCCGCGTCGCCTACGCCGACCTGTGTGCCCGCGCCGGCGGCCGCGCCGACGTGGCGGTCCGATCGAGCGCGACGGCCGAGGATCTGCCCGACGCCAGCTTCGCCGGCCAGCAGGACAGCTTCCTGAAT
>CAIVPW010000042.1 GCA_903907895.1 uncultured Alphaproteobacteria bacterium | reverse complement strand
GCCGCCAGTTGCTTCAGCGACTGTTCCAGTTGGTATGCGGCGCGCAACAGGTCCGGCGTCGCCGGCTGCGCCGGGGATTCGATGTCGTAGCCTTGATCGGGCGGCTCCTGACGCGCCAGCACTTGGGCGCGCACGTGTGCCAGGAACGCTTCGCCGACGTTGCCTCCACTGCCGCCCGTGTCGCGCAGGCGCGTGAGCCAGCCGATGGCGGGCAGGTCCGCGGCGGCGCGGATGGCATCGACCAGCGCGCTTTCGGCCTCTGTGTGGCCGCTCACCAGGTCGCCGGCGCGCTGCTCCAAGCCACGCGTGCGGCGGTGGCGCCCGCCTTCCGGCCCGCGTACCCAGCGCCGCAGCTCGGCCGCCTCCTGGCCCGTGAGGTGCGAGGAGAACGCGCTGTCGGCCGCGTCGAACAGGTGATGACCTTCGTCGAACACCAGGCGTGTCGGCATCTCGCGGCCATCGTCGGCGCGCGCCGCGTTCGCCAGCACCAGGGCGTGGTTGGCGATCACCAGCTCGGCGCGCCGCGCGCGCCGCTGGCTGCGCTCGATGTAGCAACGTTTGTAGTGCTTGCAGGCGGAGAAGATGCATTCGCCGCGGCGGTCCGATAGTCCCCAGGTGTTCTCGGTGCCGAGTACGCCGACCAGCCACGCCGGGAAGTCGCCGCCCAAATCGCCATCGCGCGTTGCCATCGCCCAGCGCGCCACGAGTCCGACCGCAACCCCGCCGCCAGCGAACGCGCGCGCGGCTTCTTCTTCCAGGTTGAGCAGGCACAGGTAGTTCTCCCGCCCCTTGCGCACCACGACCTTCTGCGCCCGCATGCGCGGGTCGGGGAACAGGCGGCCAAGCTCGCCGTCGATCTGGCGCTGCAGGTTGCGCGTGTAGGTCGAGAGCCAGACCGTGCCGGCGTTTTTCTCTGCCCAAACGCTGGCGGGTGCGATGTAGCCGAGCGTCTTGCCGATGCCGGTCCCGGCCTCGGCCAGCACGATCTCCGGCTCCTCGACCTCGTTGCGCGGCGCGAATGCCCGCGCGGCTTCGCTGGCGTAGGTGCGTTGCGGCAGCCGCGTCTCGGCATCGGCCGGCAACATGCGGGCCAGGCGCTGCAGCGCCTCTTCGGGCGGGACCGGTTCGTGCCCGGCGGCCGGCGGTGGCGCCATGTCCTGCCACTCGGGCAACTGATTCCAGATGGTCAGGCGCGGGGCCGGGGATTTGCCCGGCGGTATGCCCAGCGCGCTGAATGCGGCCGGCGCCCAGCTCCAGCCAGCCTGCCCCAGGAACTGCGCCAACTGGATCACCGGCTCGACCGTTGCGTACGCCTTGAGCTCCGAGAGCAGCAGCACCGCCGTCTCGCGCAGGGCGATGGCCTCTGCAACGGCATCCGCCGGCTCGGGCAGGCCAACCGCTATGGCAAGGCCTTTGGGCGTCGGCAGGCAGAACTTGGCCGGGCGGACGAAAGCGAACAGTTCCAAGAGGTCGAAGCCGAGAAGCCGCTTGATGCCCAGGCGCGCCGCCGTCGCGGGGGCGTGGCAGACGAGGGGCGCGCTCGCCTCGGCCCGTAGCGCCGCCTGGTTCGGCCCCAGCTCCTCGATCTCGCCATCGGCCGAGACCCAAACGGCCTTCTTCGCTCGCGCCACCAGGGCGGGGGCGGGCGGCAGCAGAACGGAGGTGGGCGGGGCGGCGAACGTCACGACGCCACCATAACCCCTCCCCCTTGGCTGGGGAGGGGCTAGGGGCGTCCGCCTCGGAATCGGTGGGGTCCTCGGCATTTGACGCTCGGTGGTGTTCCGCCTAGGTTCCGGCCAACCCCCATGATCTCTAGGACTTGTCGATGAGCGACGCAGGCAGCGGCACCGGCGGCGAAGCGTGGCCGTTCCAGGAGGCGCGCAAGCTGCTCGCGCGCGTCGAGGCCCGTGGTGGCGCCAAGCGGGAGGTTCTGCTCGAGACCGGCTACGGCCCCTCGGGCCTGCCCCACATCGGCACCTTCGGCGAAGTGCAGCGCACGTCGATGGTGCGCCAGGCGTTCCGCGATCTGGCGCCGCACATCGCGACCCGCCTGATCGCGTTTTCCGACGACATGGACGGCCTGCGCAAGGTTCCGGGCAACATCCCCAACCAGGAAATGGTGGCGAAGCACCTCGGCAAGCCCCTGACCTCGATTCCCGACCCGTTCGGCAAGTTCGAAAGCTTCGGACACCACAACAACGCGATGCTGCGCTCGTTTCTCGACGGCTTCGGCATCGAGTACGAGTTCCGCTCGGCGACGGAGCAGTACAAGCGTGGCGTGTTCGACGCCACCTTGCGCAAGGTGCTGGCCAACCACGACGCGGTGCGGGACATCGTTCTGCCGACGCTCGGCGACGAGCGCAAGGCGACCTACAGCCCGATCCTGCCGATCTCGCCCAAGACGGGCCGCGTGCTGCAGGTGCCGCTCGAAGAGTTGCGCGTCGAGGCGGGCACCGTCGTGTTCCGTGACGAGGACGGAACGCTCACGGAGGTTCCGGTCACCGGCGGCCACGTCAAGATGCAGTGGAAGTGCGACTGGGCCATGCGCTGGGCTGCGTTCGGCATCGACTTCGAAATGTCGGGCAAGGACCTGATCGACTCGGTGAAGCTGTCTTCCCGCATCGTAAAGGTGCTGGGCGGCGAGCCGCCGGTGACGCCGATCGTCGAGCTGTTCCTCGACGAGAATGGCGAGAAGATTTCCAAGTCGCGCGGCAACGGCCTGACCATCGAGCAGTGGCTGACCTATGCGTCGCCCGAAAGCCTCGGCATGTTCATGTTCCACGCGCCGCAGCGCGCCAAGCGTCTGTACTTCGACGTCATTCCGAAGACGGTTGACGAATATCTCGCTTCGCTCGCCGCGTATCGCACCCAGGCGAACACCCCCGCGCGCAAGCAGAACCCAGTGTGGTTCATCCACGCCGGCGCCCCGCCGGTGGAAGATGTGCCGGTCGGCTTCGGCATGCTGCTGAACTTGGTGGCAGCTGCCAACACCGACGATCCCAAGGTTCTGTGGGGCTTCGTGTCGCGCTACGCACCGCACGCCAACGCCAAGGACAATCCGATCCTGGCGCGCATGGTCGAGTACGCCGTCGCCTACTATCGCGACTTCGTTCTGCCCGAGCGACAGCACCGCGCGCCGACCGACCAGGAGCGCACTGCGCTGGAGGAACTGGTGGCAAAGCTTGAGAAGCTGCCCCCTGGCGCCGACGCCGAAGCGATCCAGAACGAGGTCTACGAAGTCGGCAAGACCAATGGGTTTGCCAACCTGCGCGACTGGTTCAAGGCGATGTACGAGGTGCTGTTCGGCCAGGCGCAGGGCCCGCGCATGGGCTCCTTCATCGCGCTCTATGGCGTGCCGGAGACGATAGCCCTGATCCGCCGCGCGCTGGCCGGCGAGCTTCTGCGCGCCGCCTGAATGTGCGGCCGCTACATGGTGACCAAGCCGCCGGACGCGATCCGGCGGCTGTTCGGCACCCAAGGCGTGCTGCCGAACTTCCCGCCGCGCTACAACGTGGCACCCACCCAGGACGTGCCCGTCGTCGCCATCAACAAGGAAGGCCTGCGCGCGATCGTCATGATGCGCTGGGGCTTGGTGCCGTGGTGGACCGAGACTGCCCCGAACGGCAAACCGCAATCATCCAAGCCGCTCATCAACGCGCGCGCCGAGACGGTGGCCGGCATGCCCGCCTTCCGCGACTCGTTCCACGAGCGTCGCTGCCTGATCCCTGCCGATGGCTATTTCGAGTGGGACCAGCAAAGCGAGCGACGCACGCCGCACCTGTTCCGTGCACCCGACCAAGGCCTCTTCGCGTTTGCGGGACTGTGGGATCGCTGGCGTGCCAAGGGCGCCGACCGGACGCCACTGCTCTCTTGTACCGTCATCACCACCAACGCCAGCCCGCTGATGGCGCCGTTGCACGACCGCATGCCGGTCATCCTGCCGCAGTCGGTCTGGGCTGTGTGGCTCGGCGAAAGCAAGCAGGGAGAGCAGCCGTTGCTCGATTTGCTACAGTCAGGCGGCGATGAAGGGTTTACGGATACCGTCGTGTCCACGCGCGTGAACTCGCACGTCAACGATGACGACAAGGTCATCGACCCCTCCTGGGTCGAGCCTGCCGCAGCGCCTAAGTCCAAGAAGGCAGCAACCGAACCTGACAGTGGGCGACTTCTCTAGCTTTTCGGCGGCGCTCATGCGCCGCCTCGATCCCGAACAAGCGCATACCTGGACCATCCGCGCGCTGAAGGTGGGGGAGCGCACGGGGATCCTTCCGTTCCCCGCCGCGACGCCGCCCGATCGTCTGGCGGTAAATGCGCTCGGCCTGCATTTCCCATCGCCCATCGGTCTCGCCGCGGGCTTCGACAAGAATGCCGAAGTGCCCGACGCTATGCTGCGGTTCGGCTTCGGCTTTGTGGAAGTCGGCAGCATCACGCCCAGGCCTCAGGCCGGCAATCCCAAGCCGCGTATCTTCCGCCTGCCCGAAGAAGGCGGCGTCATCAATCGCCTCGGCTTCAACAACCGCGGCCTGGAAAAAGCTCGCGCGCGCCTGGCCGCCCGCCGCCGCCGCGGCATCGTTGCAGCGAACG
>CAIVPW010000041.1 GCA_903907895.1 uncultured Alphaproteobacteria bacterium | reverse complement strand
GTACACCAACCTGGTGAAGGCCGGCATCATCGACCCGACCAAGGTCGTGCGCACGGCGCTGCAGGACGCGGCATCGGTCGCCGGCCTGCTGATCACCACCGAGGCGATTGTGGTCGATAAGCCGAAGGATGACGCCGACGGCCACGCTGGCCACGATCACTAGGCCGAAATCTCAGTATCTGCCCGGGGCCAACCTCAGGCAGCGAATGTAACGACAACCGACGTAACCTTGGCCTACGGTGGGCTTCCGAGAGATCGGAAGCCCACCTTTCTTTGGAGTTAAGTCCAGGGGATGTCCGCCGTCGCAGTGGATCTCACCAGCGCCCGCCGGGCCGAGATGCTCCAGGTGATCGAGGCGGAAGCGAAGGCGACCGCGGCGAACACCGGGCGCAGCGTTTTCGCGCCCCGCGTCATGGACGCGCTGGCCGAGGTGCCCCGGCACCACTTCGTGCGCGACGACGACCACAACCGCGCCTACGCCAATGTGCCGCTGCCGATCGGGCAGGGGCAGACGATTTCGCAGCCGTTCATCGTGGCGCTGATGACCGACCTGCTCGACCTCAAGGGCACGGAGCGCGTGCTGGAGGTTGGCACCGGCTCCGGCTATCAGGCCGCCGTGCTGGCCGAGCTCGCCGCCCAAGTCTATACGATCGAAGTGCTCGCCAGCCTGGCGCAACGCGCGACCGAACGGTTCGCGCAGCTGGGCCGCAAGAACATCACCGTGCGCACCGGCGATGGCAGCCTCGGCTGGCCCGACCACGCGCCCTTCGACGCCATCCTCGTCACCGCGGCAGCGCCGACCGTGTCGCAGGCACTCGTGGACCAGTTGGCGGCACCGGGGCGCATGGTCGTGCCCGTGGGCAAGGTCGGCACGGTCCAGGACCTCACCCTCGTCAGCAAAAACGCCCAGGGCGATGTCACCAAGCGCTCCATCCTGCCGGTGGCTTTTGTGCCGCTTGTGAAGAGTTCCTAGGCCGGTCTGGGAACGAACAAACCCGCCAGCGGGCAGCTAGGCGGGTTTGTCTCGAAGCCTCTGGTACGTCGATCCGCGGGCCGGGGAGGATCGGAGTCGGCCGTTTTTCGCAGTCGTCGTTCCGGTGCCAACTGGGTCGGCTTGCGCCGGTGGCCAACGGCCATGGCGTGGCCGCACTGTGGTTTTACGGCAGCATAGTGTGGCGGTCAGTGACCGATATCACAAGCGTGCGCCGGAAAACTGGCTGGAACGCCGCAGTTTTCCTGGGCTCTGGGCTTCGTTTGACTTTCGTCGATATCCCCGGTTTCCTGCTGCCGTGGGGATCGGGGATCGGCAGGCAGTGGCTGTAATCGCAGAGCTGCCCGAGGAGCGTTCGCTCGCGGGCATTCAGGTACTTTCTGTGCTGCCGACGGAGGCTCTCCGCGATGTTGAGCGGCTGTGCCAGTGGGAGTCCTACCGGCCCGGCGCCTGGCTGTTCGAGCGCGGCCAGGAGACCAGCCACGTCTTCTTCGTCATCAAGGGCGTCATTCGCGTCCTCAATTACTCGGCCACCGGCCGCGTCGTGCGCTTTGCCTCGGTCGGGCCGGGCGGCGTGTTCGGCGAGTTGGCAGCGATCGACAGCCTGCCGCGTTCGGCGACGGTCGTTGCGGACCAGCCGTGCTTCGTGGCGAAGCTGGCGGCCAAGGACTTCCACAGCCTGATCCTGCAGTCGCCCGCCTTTGCTCTCGCGGTGGTGAAGCGCCTCGCCCAAGTCGTGCGCGCGTGCGACGAGCAGATCATGGACCTTGCCGAGCTGAACGCGTCGCAGCGCGTCTGCTTGCAGCTCTTGCGTCTGGCGGAGCCCGATCCCATCGTCGCGACCAGTTGGGTCATCTACCCGCTGCCGACACAGGCGACGCTGGCCGGCGATGCCGGCACCACACGTGAAACGGTGGCGCGCGTGCTGGGACGCCTGCAGGCGCAGGGCATCGTGCAGCGCAAGGGGCGCTCGCTCTACATTCGCGATCGCAACCGCCTCGAAAGCTTGGCGGTACGCGATCACTCCGAGCCCTAAGTAGCGCAACTCCCCGCGCAGTTGTCAGCGGCGTGCGCTTGACGGCACCGTTGGCGCTGCCGATTTCTCGCCACAGCCCGGAGACTGTTGTTTGAGTCCTGCCGCCAAATTCGATTGGAGCAAGCGGCGCATCCTCGTCGTCGAGGATGATGCCGAGATGCTCGAGAAGTTGCGCGCGACCTTCACGCAACTGCGCCTCGGTGCGCTCGATGTAGTGCGGGACGGTGGCCAGGTGTTGGCCGCGATGAAACGCAACATGCCGAGCCTGATCCTGATGGAGGCCAATCCGCGCGGCACCGACGGCCTCGACGTGCTGCGCGCCATCCGCGGCAAGGAAAGTCCGAATCCGGACGTCATCGTTGCGGTGATGGTTGCCGTCGCCGACGCCGAACGCCTGCGCCGCATGTGCGGCATTGGCATCGAGAGTTTCATCCGCAAGCCGGTGGCGGCCGATGTGCTGATCCAGCGCGTCCAGGGCGCGTTGGTCAATCCGCAGCGCTTCATCAGTTCGCTCAGCTACTTCGGCCCCGATCGCCGCAAGCCGCGCCTTGCCACCGACCCGCCGTAC
Organism: uncultured Alphaproteobacteria bacterium; assembly: GCA_903907895.1. Classification (GTDB taxonomy): domain Bacteria; phylum Pseudomonadota; class Alphaproteobacteria; order UBA2966; family CAIVPW01; genus CAIVPW01. Next base: position 4,022 of record CAIVPW010000041.1, on the reverse strand, counting down.
CTCGGCCTCGAGCGCCGCCGTATCGTCAAGGTGAAGGAAGCTCCGCCGCCGCCGCGCCCGGTTGCGGCAGCGCCGCAGGTGCCGGTCGCGCGCAGATCCGACATGGAAGGCGGCGGCAGCAACTGGTTCGAGGCGCCTGCCACTCCGGATCCGCCGCCGGTGCGCGAGGACATTCCCCTCGTGGATGAACCGCTGCCGCCGAAGAAGCAGATTTCGGGTGGCGCCATCGAGGTGCCGAACAAGCCCAAGCGCGCCGACAACTCGGATGCCTGGGCCGAGGCCATGGCACCAGAGGAAGAGGCTGGGGAGGAAGAGGCCGGCTTCGACCTTAAGACGAAGGTCAACGGACACAACGACTGGATCGCGACCGGCGGCACCGGCGGCACCAAGGCCACGATCGAGAACCAGGACCTATCCGGCGCCAACCTCGCTGGCGTGAACCTGTCCGGCGCCACACTGCGCAATGTGAGGCTGTCGTCGGCCAACCTGCGCGGTGCGGTGCTCCAAAGCACCGACCTGCGCGGCTCCGACCTTTCGGGTGCCGACCTTACCGACGGCGACCTGACCAGCAGCAACATGCGCCGCGTGGAGTTATCGTCGGCCACCCTGGCCAGCGCACGATTGGCCGGGACCGACTTGGCGGGGGCCTCGCTGCGGGGCGCGGACATGAGCGGCGCCGACCTGCGCGGAGCCAATCTGCTCGACGCCGATATCGCCAGCACGGACCTCAGCGCGGCTACGGGCCTCGTTCAGACCCAGGTGAACAAGGCCCGGCCGAACAGCAGCACAGTTCTGCCACCCGGCCTGCGCCGTCCGCCGACCGAGCAGTAGTCCGGAGGACCACGGGCCGCTCCTGTCGGTCAATTGAACAAGAAGCGAGTGTTCTATGTAAAATTTCACAGGAAACTTTACATAGTTTGCTGCATCAACCACATTGTGCGTCGGGAGCAATGCGGGCGACGCGCTCGGCCCAAGGGCACCAAATGGATCAATTGCCGGTCTGGCTCACCCTGCGGGGGCGGGGCGTATTGGTCGTTGGCGGCGGTCACGCGGCAACGGCGAAGGCACGTCTTGCGCTCGCTGCCGGTGCGCAGGTGACCGTGGTTGCCCCGGCGCTTGCTGCGGAAGCAGCAGAACTCGCCGAACTCGGACAGGTACGTCACTTCGAGCGTGAATTCCATGCCGACGATCTGACCGGTCAGACGCTCGTCTACGGCGCCACCGGCGATGACATGCACGACGCGGCGGTCGCCGATGCCGCACATGCTCGCGGCGTTCTGGTGAACATCGTCGACAAGCCGGCGCTGTCCGACTTTTCCATGCCTGCGATCGTCGACCGCAGCCCGGTCGTAGTCGGCATCTCGACGGGCGGCGCCGTGCCGGCACTCGCCGTGGCGGTGCGCCAGCGCATCGAGGCGCTGCTGCCGGCGCGCCTCGGCAAGCTCGCTGCGTTTGCCGAATCGTTCCGCTCGACCATCAAGGCCAAGGTCACCGACATGCCGGCGCGGCTGCGCTTCTGGCAGCGCATCGTCTCCGGCCCGATTGCCGAGCAGGTGCTGTCCGGCAGGGAAGACGCCGCCCGCGCCGAGCTGATGCGTGCGCTGAACAGCGATGCCAGCGGCGCATCCGTCGGCACCGTATTCCTGGTGGGCGCGGGGCCCGGGGATCCGGAGCTGCTGACGTTGCGCGCGGTGCGCCTGCTGCAGTCGGCCGACGTCATCGTCTATGACCGCCTGGTCGGCACCGGCGTGCTCGAGTACGCGCGGCGCGATGCGGAGCGCGTGTTCGTCGGCAAGGAGCCGACGCGCCATCCGGTCAGCCAGCAGCAGATCAACGACATACTGGTCGATCGCGCGCGCGGCGGCCTGAACGTCGTGCGGCTGAAGGGTGGGGACCCGTTCATCTTCGGGCGCGGCGGGGAAGAGGCCGACCATCTGCGCGCCGCCGGCGTGCCGGTGCAGGTCGTGCCCGGCATCACGGCAGCGCTGGCATGCGCGGCCGAAGCGGGCGTGCCCCTGACGCACCGCGACGTTGCCATGGAAGTCACCTTCGTCACCGGGCACGGCCGCGACGGCAACGACAACGAGCCCGACTGGCGGGCACTGGCGCGCGCGCGGCACACGCTGGTGGTCTATATGGGTGTCGGTCATGCGGCGGAGATCGCCGGCAAGCTGACCGAACACGGCCTGGCGGCCAGCACGCCGGTCGCTGTGATACAGAACGGCACGCAACCGAACCAGCGGGTCGTGGGCAGCACCCTCGGCGCCCTCGGCGAGCTGGTGGTCGCCCAGAAGATCGAGAACCCGGCGTTGCTGATCGTCGGCGAGGTTGCGCGCGCGGCGCAGACCGAGGCCGTCGTGGCACAGAACATCCTTCGCGCAGTGGCAGGCTAATGGACGGAACGCAGAAGAAAGCACCCAAGGACGCTCCCGAGACGACCGCAAACACCCAGGTGGTGACGGCGTACCGGCTGACGGACGGCGTCGTGATCTGGCTCACTGGCGACAACACGTGGTCGGAATGGGTGGAGCAGGCGGCGGTGGGCACTTCTGCCGCCGATGTCGAGAAGCTCACCCTACAGGCCAAGGCCTGGGAAGCGCGCAATCAGGTTTACGAGGTCTACCCGGTCGACGTGACCATGCGCGAGGGCAAGCCGTGGCCGGTCAAGATGCGCGAGGTCATGCGCGCTCAGGGCCCGTCGATTCACCCGCAGTTCGGCATGCAGGCCGAGCGCGGCACGCAACTAAAAGCCGCTGCCTACACCGCCGCCAAGAAGACCGAGCGCGGCGAGCGCAAAGAGAACCGAGAGGGCTGACATGTACCGCTACGACGAATTCGACCACGTCATCGTCCAGGAGCGCGTGCAGCAGTTCCGCGGCCAGGTCGAGCGGCGCCTGAAGGGCGAACTGACCCAGGACGAGTTCCGGCCGTTGCGCCTGATGAACGGGCTCTATGCGCAGTTGCACGCGTACATGCTGCGCGTCGCCATCCCGTACGGCGCGCTCTCATCGCGCCAGGTGCGCATGCTGGCGCACATCGCGCGCAAGTACGACAAGGACTACGGGCATTTCACCACGCGCCAGAACATCCAATACAACTGGCCAAAGCTCGTGGACGTCCCCGATATCCTGGCCGACCTAGCCTCGGTCGAGATGCACGCCATCCAGACGAGCGGCAACTGCATCCGCAATGTGACGTCGGACCAGTACGCAGGCGTCGCCGCGGACGAGCTGGTGGATGGCCGCATCTACTCCGAGATCATCCGCCAGTGGTCGACGTTCCACCCGGAATTTTCTTTCCTGCCGCGCAAGTTCAAGATCGCGGTCACGGCCTCGCCGGATGACCGCGCCGCGGTGCGGTTCCACGACATCGGCGTGATCGTGCATAAGAACGATCGGGGCGAGATCGGCTTCGAAATGATCGCCGGCGGCGGCATGGGCCGCACGCCCGTTGTCGGCCCGACGCTGAACAAGTTCGTGCCCGAGCGCGATCTGCTCGCCTACTGCGAGGCGATCCTGCGCGTCTACAACCTGCTCGGCCGCCGGGACAATCTGTTCAAGGCCCGCATCAAGATCCTCGTCATGCAGACCGGCGTGGAGAAGTTCACCCATCTGGTCGAAGAGGAGTTCGAGCGCATCAAGAACAGCGCGCTCAAGCTTCCCCAGGACGAGATCGATCGCATCGCCGCGTACTTTGCGCCGCCGGCCTACGAGGACGTGCCCGATACGTCGAAGGCGCTCGATGCGGCCCTGCTGCAAGACAAGGCGTTCGCCGACTGGTACGCGGTCAATGTCGCGAAGCACAAGCAGCGCGGCTACGCCATCGTCACCGCGTCCCTGAAGCCGCCGGGCGGCATTCCGGGCGATTGCAGCTCGACGCAGATGGATGCGCTGGCCGATCTCGCCGAGCGCTACAGCCACGACGAGGTGCGCGTCACCCACGAGCAGAACCTCGTGTTCGCCTACGTGAAGAAGGACGACGTCTACGCCGTCTACCGCGAACTGGTGCGCATCGGGTTTGCG
>CAIVPW010000040.1 GCA_903907895.1 uncultured Alphaproteobacteria bacterium | reverse complement strand
CTCGGGGAAGCCGGCTTCGCCGCCGCCTTCGGGCCCTTCGGCAAACTCGGCGAGAAAGACCTGGACGCGGCGCTCGATACCGCACGCAGTCTGGAGCTCCACCTGCCCGCCACCGCACTTGCACGTACCATGATCCACGACGTCTTCATGAACAGGGGGCACGACGCATGAGCACTCTTCCCGCCGGCGAGAGCCGTCTGCTGATCGACGGAAAACTCGTTCCCGCACGTTCGGGAAAGCTCTATCCGAACATGGACCCCGCCACAGAAGAGACGATCGGCCACGTCGCGGACGCAGGCCCCGAGGACATGGAGGCCGCGATAGCCGCCGCGCGCCGCGCCTTCGACCAGACCGACTGGTCCACCAACCACGCTTTCCGGCTGCATTGCCTGCGGCAACTGCGTGACGCACTTACCGCGGCCAAAGACCACCTGCGCCCGCTGATCGCCGCCGAAACGGGCGCGCCCATGGGCATCTGCGGCGCCGGCGGCCCACAGTGCGATGTGCCGATCGGCTTCGGCGACTGGCTGCTCGGTTTCCTGCCCGGCTATGAGTGGGAACGGGATCTGGGCGAGGCCACCATTCTCGGGGTTCGCAGCCGCCGCACCGTCTATAAGGAGGCCATCGGTGTTGTGGGCGCCATCACGCCATGGAACGTGCCCCTGCAGATCAACCTCGCCAAGTGCACGCCCGCGCTGGCCGCCGGCTGCACGGTGGTGCTGAAAGCCGCACCCGATACGCCCTGGTCTGCCACGGAGTTCGGCCGCATCGTGGCCGAACACACCGATATTCCGCCCGGCGTGTTCAACGTCATCACCTCCTCCGACCCGCGAGAAGTCGGCGAGCAGCTCGTGCGCGACACGCGCGTCGACATGATTTCATTCACGGGCTCCACGCAGGTTGGCCGGCAGATCATGTCGATGGCCGGCGCTACGGTGAAGAAAGTCTTCCTCGAACTCGGCGGCAAATCGGCGAACGTGATGCTGGAAGACGCCGACCTGCAGAAAGGCCTGCTCTCCGCACTGGCCGTCTGCTTCCACGCGGGTCAGGGCTGCGCCATCGCCACGCGGCTCGTGATACCCCGCAAGCGTCAGGGCGAAGTCGAGGAGATCCTGAAGCAGTACTTCGGCTTCATCGCCTACGGGGATCCGGCCAGCGAGCAGCAGATCATGGGCCCGCTCGTGAACCGCCGGCAGATGGAGCGTGTGCTCGATTACATCCGCATCGGCAAGGAGGAAGGCGCGCGGCTTCTGCTCGGCGGCGGTCGCCCGGCGCATCTGCCGAAGGGCTTCTACGTCGAACCCACGGTATTCGTGGACGTGCGCAACGACATGCGCATCGCGCAGGAAGAGATCTTCGGACCCGTGCTTTCCGTGATCGCCTACGACACAGAGGAAGAAGCTCTCACCATCGCCAACGACTCCATCTTCGGGCTCTCCGGTGGCGTGTGGTCGGCCGACGAAGCGAAGGCCCTCGCCTTCGCGAAACGCATGCGCACCGGCACCGTGAACGTGAACGGCGGCAACTTCTACGGCGCAGACGCACCCTTCGGCGGTTATCGCCAGAGCGGCATCGGCCGCGAGATGGGCGTCGAGGGTTTCGAGGAATACCTCGAAACCAAGACCGTGGCGACCGGGCTATGAACGGCGCGCTTTCCGGTCGGGTCTACATCGTCACCGGTGCCTCGCGCGGCTTCGGCGAGGCGATAGCCAAAGCTCTCGTTGACGCCGGCGCCCGTGTCGGCATCACCGGGCGTGAGGCTGCCACCATCGAGGCGGTTGCAGCATCTCTGGGCGCGGACAACGCTTTCGGCGTGGTCGCAGACGTTGCCGACACGCAGGCCATCGCCAACGCGTTCGGCCGCATCAAGGCCCACTTCGGCCGACTGGACGGCCTTGTGAACAACGCAGGCCTCGCGCGGCCGGGCTCGATACACAGCCTGCAGGAGGCCGAGGTCCGCCTGCAGGTGGAAACCAACTTTCTGGGCACCGTATTCTGCTGCCAGGCGGCTGTGCCGCTGCTGCGCGGCGGCGACAACCCGCGCATCGTGAACATCTCGTCTGCCAGCGCCGAACACCACGACGAGATGTCACACCTGTCGATCTACGCGGCCACCAAGCGCGCGGTGGAGCGCTTCTCGCGCGATATGCGCCGCGAACTGCAGGCCGACGGCATCGGCGTCACCATCCTGCGCCCGGGCAATGCACCCACCGCCTTCGCGGCGGGCTGGGACCGCACGCGCTTCGACGCGGCGCTGGAAGCCTGGTACAGCGCGGGGAGCGAGATGGACGTGGGAATGGACGTGGCACACGTGGGCGCCAGCGTGGCCTGGTGTCTGTCGAGCCCGCCCGGCGTGTCCGTCGACGTTCTCGAGGTACGGCCGAACCTGCGCATCCCCAAGCCGCCCAAATCGCTGCTGATGGGCGAAGGCTGAGCGGCGCAAGCCTCCGTCAAGACAGGGCCGACGCGTACGCGCCGGCGAAAGCATCCACGATGAGGGAGCGGAAGG
>CAIVPW010000039.1 GCA_903907895.1 uncultured Alphaproteobacteria bacterium | reverse complement strand
GGCGCCGACCGGCCATCGGGCGCGTCGGACAACAGCCGCAGCGCCTGCACTTGCTTGGGCCCCAGCCCCGGCAGGGTCCGGCTAAAGCCGGACGCCACATCGTTATCTGTAGTGTCCGCCTTTAGGCGGACCACGCCAGTGCCGGTTAGCGCCACCACCCGAACGGTCTTGAAGCGGTCCACACGGTTGGCCAGCCCGTGCGGCGGCAGCGCGGCCGACAGCGTGGCGCCGGGGCCGGCGAGGTAGTACTCGGAGACCCACTCGGTGAGCTTGACGACGTCGGGCGGGACGAAGGCGTCGGCATCGAGTGTCTGGACAATGTCCTTGACCTTGAACGCGACATCGACAGCACTGACGTGCCCGACCACCACACCGGTCAGCTGGCGCGGGCCCAGCGGCACAATCACGCGGGCGCCTGGCACGGGCATCGCCTGGTCGGACGGGACGCGATAGGTGAGGAGGCCGAGCGCGGGCACGGGCACCGCGACGGAGACGAGACGATCCGTCACGTGGTGCCTACGCGTCGCCCTGGAGAATGGCGCGCACCAGCTTCATGTCGTCCCACACTTCGCGCTTCGCCGATGGATTGCGGAGCAGATACGCGGGGTGGAACGTCGGGATCAGCGTGGTGCCGCGATAGTCGAACCGCCGGCCGCGCAACCGCGTGATGGGATCGGTGGTCTTCAGCAGGCACTGCGTCGCAAACTTGCCGAGCGGCACAATCACCATCGGGTTGATGACGTCGATCTGGCGAAACAGGTACGGCTCGCACGCCGCGACCTCATCCGGTTCCGGGTTGCGGTTGTCCGGCGGACGGCACTTGATCACGTTGGCAATGTAGACCTGCTCGCGCGACAGACCGATGGCCTCGATGATCTTGGTCAGCAGCTGTCCGGAACGGCCCACGAAAGGCTCGCCGCGCTCGTCTTCTTCCTCACCCGGCGCCTCGCCGACCAACATCAGGCGGGCTTTCGGATTCCCCGTGCCAAAGACGATCTGCGTTCGACCCAGCGTGCATAGCTTGCAGCGCATACAGGCCGGGCCGATCTCGGTCTTGATGTCTTCCAAGGTGCCAGGGGTGCCAAGGGAGCCGGGCTCAGAGATCGCGTCCGTTGCAGGACTCGCTGCCGCACGTACGCGCCAATTCGGGTCGCGGCTCAGTCCGGTGACGCCCAGGTCGGCGTAGTAGCGCAGGTGGTCGGCGATTTCGCGTGACATCCGGTCAGGCCCTGGCAGCCGCGTCACGCGACGGTACGGCGATCAACAGCTGCTCGAGTCGGTCGAGCACGCGCGCGGCCACGGCACTCTTGCTCTGGAGCGGCACCTCTTCGACGCCACCCACCGACACGATGGTCACGGCGTTGGTGTCGACGTCGAAGCCAGCGCCGGCACGCGAGACGTCATTGGCCACCACCAGGTCCACGGCCTTCGTCTCGAGCTTGCCCTTCGCATAGGCCACCACGTCCTGCGTCTCGGCCGCGAATCCAATCAGGACCGGCAGGCGCTGCGCGCGCGAGGGCAACCGGCCGAGGTCGCCCAGGATGTCCTTCGTCCGCTGGAGGGTCATCGTCATTTCGCCCTCCCCTTTCTTCACCTTTTGCGCCGCAGGATTGGCCGGCGTGTAGTCGGCGACCGCCGCGGCCATGATCACGGCGTCCTGCTCGGCAGCTCGCGACATGACCGCGGCGTGCATGTCGGCCGCGCTTCGCACCGCCACGACGGTCACGCCGTGGGGCGCCGTCAGGTGCGTGGGGCCGCTCACCAGTGTCACGGTCGCGCCCCGGCGCAATGCTTCGGCCGCCAGCGCGTATCCCATGCGTCCGCTCGATCGGTTGCCGACGAAGCGGACCGGATCGATGTCCTCGTACGTCGGTCCCGCCGTGACCATCACGCGGCGGCCGGACAAAGTGGTGCCGCCATGCGACCGCAGCACCAGTTCGGCCGCCGCCACGACGGCCTCGGGCTCAGCGAGGCGGCCCTTGCCGATCCAGCCGCACGCCAGGTAGCCGGAGCCGGGATCCACCACCTGGACGCCGCGCGCCATCAGCGTCTCGAGGTTCTTCACCACCGCCGGGTGTTCGAACATGTTGGTGTTCATCGCCGGCGCGATCAGCACGGGCGCCTTGGTGGCGATGAACAACGACGACAGGAAGTCGTCAGCGAGGCCGTTGGCAAACTTGCCGACGGTGTTGGCCGTGGCCGGCGCCACCAGCAGCAGGTCGATCGTCGAGGCGATCGAAATGTGCTCGATGTCGGCGTTCGCGCCCGCCTTCCACTGGTCGGTAATGACCTCGCGCCGGGTAATCGCCTCGAACGTCAGCGGCCCGACGAACTGCGTGGCCGATCGGGTCATCACCGCGACCACCTCGTGCCCGTTCTTCTGGAGTCCGCGCGCGATTTCAACCGCCTTGTAGGCGCCGATGCCGCCGGTCACGCCGAGCGCAATGAATGCCATGGATTTCGTTCTTCGTTCTTCGTTATTTGTTATTTCTCGAACGACCTGATGATCGCTTCAGCGATCGGGCGCATCCGGTGCATCCGCGATCGTTCCGCCGCAATAATTTCCTGCAGCCGCACCACGGTCGGCTCGAGCTGATCGTTGATGACGACGTAGTCGTAGTCGACGTAGGCGCCGACTTCCGCGCGGGCCGCCGCCAGGCGGCGCTGCATCGCCTCTTCGCTGTCGGCGCTGCGGCCGCGCAGCCGGCTCTCGAGAATCGGGAACGACGGCGGCAGCACGAAGATCGCGGTGTGGTCAATGCCCGTCGCTTTGACCTGGCGCGCACCCTGCACGTCGATCACCAGCACCACATCCTGCCCGGACGCCAGCCACTTCTCGGTGTCTGGCCGGCGCGTGCCGTAGAAGTTGCCGAAGACATCGGCCCACTCCAGGAACTCCTGACGCTGGACCATCGCCTCGAATTCAGGGCGGCTGGTGAAATTATAGTCGACGCCGTCGCGCTCGCCGGCGCGCGCCGCGCGGGAGGTGTACGACCGCGACATCCGCAGGTTCGGCAGCGTCTGCACCAGACGCTCGGCCAGTGTCGTCTTGCCCGTGCCCGACGCGGCCGAGATGATGAACAGCAGCCCGCGGTCGTTACTCAACATTCTGGACTTGCTCCCGCATCTTCTCCAGCTCGGCCTTCGCCTGAATCACGACTTCAGACACCAGCAGGCCATCGGCCTTCGAGCCGATGGTGTTGACCTCGCGGTTCATCTCCTGCAGCAGAAAGTCGAGCTTACGGCCGCAGGGTTCGGGGCTGCCGGAGAGGGCGTCCCAATGCGCCAGGTGGCCGTGGAACCGCGTGGTCTCTTCGCTGATGTCCGAGCGCTGCGCGACGCGCACCACCTCTTGCGCCAGCGCCGACTGATCGATCGGCAGTGCGCCAGCGAGCTCGCGGGCGCGCTCCATGAGCCGCGCCTCGAGTTCCTGGCGACCGGTGTCCGCGGCAGCGGCAATGCGACGGATCAACTCCGCCAACAACGCCTTGCGCGTATCCAGGTCCACGCGCAGGTGCTGCCCCTCGAGGACACGCATCGTCTCGAGCTGATCGATCGCGCCGTCCACTGCTGCTGCCACCGGCGTGCCCAGGGCCTCGGCCAAGCCACCCGATTCCGGCAACTGTTCCTGGATGGTCAGCGCTTGCGGCAAGCGCAGCAAATCGCCGGGGGTGAGCATGCCGCTCACCAGCCCCTGCGACCGCGCCTGGTCCATGGCCGCCGACAGCGCCTGCGCGAACTCGGCATTCAACTCGATGCGCGGCACCGACGCCTGCCGCGTCTGCAGCGACACGGCGATCTCAACGCGGCCGCGGCCCAGGCGCTTCTGCACCAAGGCCCGCAGCGCCGGCTCGAGCGAGGCGAGCGGCGTCGGCAACCGCAACTGGAGATCGAGAAAGCGGTGATTGACCGCGCGGATCGTCACACCGACCGTGCCACGCTCGTCGTCACGCGTGAGTGAGGCAAAGCCGGTCATGCTCTTAATCATAGGGTGCTCTCAGCCTTCAGCCGGCGGGTCTCAGCCTTCAGTTCTTTCGCGTCCGGGCGGGTCTCGAGCAACTGCATTTGATGCAGCCGCGCGTACACGCCGTTCGGCCGCTGGCTCAACTCATCGTGCTTGCCCATCTCGACCACCAGGCCCCGCTCGAGCACGATGATCGCGTCGGCCTTCTGCACCGTGGACAGCCGGTGCGCAATCACAAACGACGTGCGGTTCATCATCAGCGTGGCGAGCGCTTGCTGCACCAGGCGTTCGGATTCGGAATCGAGGGCTGAGGTCGCTTCGTCGAGGATCAGCAGCGGCGAGTTCTTGAGCAGCGCTCGGGCAATGGCCAGGCGCTGGCGCTGGCCGCCCGACAGGCGCTGGCCGCGCTCGCCAATCGTCGTCTTGTAGCCGTGCGGCTGCGCAGCGATGAAATCGTGGGCGTTCGCGGCCCGCGCCGCCGCTTCGATGGCCGCCATCGGCGCGCCCGGAGTGCCATAGGCAATGTTGGCGGCGATGGTGTCGTCGAACAGGACGGTCTCCTGCGTGACCATGCCGATCTGCGCGCGCAACGAGGCCAACGTGACATCGCGAAGGTCCCGGCCGTCGATGGTGATGGCGCCGGTCGTGACGTCGTAAAAGCGCGGCAGCAGGTTGACCAGCGTGGTCTTGCCGGCGCCGCTGCGGCCGACAATGGCCACCATCTGCCCGGCGCGCACCGAGAACGACACGCCCCGCAGCGTGCTGCGGCCAACGCCATCCTCGTAACCGAAGCTGACGTCGCTGAACTCGATCGCGCCCGTGAATGGCGGCAGCGGCACCGCGCCCGGGCGCTCCGTGACTTCCGTGTGCGTGTCGAGCAGTTCGAAAATCCGGTCGGACGCGCTCATCGCCTGCTGCAGGTTGGCGTTCACGCGCGACAGCTTCTTGATCGGCCCGTACATCAGCAACAGCGCTGCCACGAACGAGGTGAACTCACCCGCCGTCAGCCGGCCCTGGGCAATTTCACGGCTGCCATACCAGAGGGCGCCGGCAATGGCGACGCCGCCGAGGAACTCCATCAGCGGCGGGAGGATCGCCAGCACCCGCGTCACCTTCAGGTTGGTCCGAAACAGCGTGGACGAGGCGCGCTCGAACTTGGTGGCCTCGCGGCCCTCGGCGCCAAACGCCTTGACGATGCGGTGGCCGGTGAACGCTTCGCCGGCGACGTGCGACATGTGTTCCTGCGCCTCCTGGCTCCAGCGCGACACCTGGCGCACCCGCTTGCCGAGGCGGACGATCGGATAGACCACCAGCGGCGCCGCGGTCATGCAGACCAGCGCCAGCTTGGCATCGTAGTAGAACAGCAGGGCCGCCGAACCAACCAGCGTCAACGATTCGCGCGCCAGATCGCCGATCGTCTCCGACACCGCGCGTTGGACCAGGCCGACATCGTTATTGATGCGCGACAACAACTGCCCCGCCGTCCGGCGCGCGAAGAACGCCGCCGATTGGTCGAGCATGTGGCGGAACAACTGGTTGCGCACCACCATCACCACGCGGTGGCCCAGTCCCTCCATGAGGTAGCTGGAGAAATACGAGCCCAACCCCTTGAGCAGGTAGACGATCAGGAGCGCGGTGGTAATCGACGCCAGCTTGCCCCGCGTCGTCAACACGTCATCGATGATCGGTTTGATCAGGTACGCCAGCGCCGCGGACGAGGCCCCGTACACGACCATGGCCACGGCCGCGCCGGCCATGACCGTCTTGTGGGGGGTCGCGTAACGAAGGAGACGCAGGAAGGGACTCATCAGCGGGTGTCAGACACCCTATACCCTGTCGGGTGGTTGGAATGCCACTGCCACGCGTGACGGACGATCACTTCGAGGTCGGCGTAGCGTGGCGTCCAGTGCAACTCGCGCTGGGCGCGGTCGCTGGCCGCATACAGCGTGGCGGGGTCGCCGGGACGCCTCGGTGCCGCCTGCCACGCCACGGGAGTACCGACCACCCGGCTGACCGTGTCGATCACGGCGCGCACGGATTGCGGCGTGCCAGTGCCGATGTTATAGGCCGCCGACGGCGCGCCGCGTTCCAGCGCCGCGAGTGCGCACAAGTGGGCTTCCGCCAGGTCGCAGACGTGGATGTAATCGCGCTGGCAGGTGCCGTCAGGCGTCGGATAATCCTCCCCGAACACCTTCAGTGGCTGGCCACCGGTGGCCGCCTGGATCGCGAGCGGGATCAGGTGCACTTCAACCGCGTGATCCTCGCCGATGGTGCCATCCGGATGGGCACCCGCGGCGTTGAAGTAACGCAGCGCCATCCACTGCAACCCGTAGGCGCGCTCCAGGTGCGGCAAGGCCCGCTCGATCGCCAGCTTGGTCTCGCCGTACGCGTTGATCGGGTGCTTGTCGAGAGTCTCAGCAATCGGCACCTGCAACGGCTCACCGTAGACCGCGCAGGTCGACGAGAACACGAAGCGGCGGACGCCGGCCTGGCGCATGGCTTCGAGCACCCCGAATGTGCCGACGACGTTGTTCTGGTAGTAGTCGAGAGGCTTCTGCACCGACTCCGCCACCGCGAGCCACGCCGCGAAGTGCATCACGGCATCGGCGCCATGGTCGATCAGTAACTGGCGGACGGCGTCGACATCGTGAATCGCGGCGCGCACGAGCCGCACGCCGGCCGGCACCGATTCCGCGTGACCGGCCGACAAATCGTCCAACACCGCCACCGCGTGGCCCGCGTCCACCAGGGCGCGCACCGCGTGGCTGCCGATGTAACCCGCGCCCCCGGTCACGACAACGCGAGACATGGCTACCGTCCGATCGAAAAGTAGGTGAAGCCGTGCGCCTTCATCTGGTCCGGCTGGTAGATGTTGCGCCCATCGAACACCACCGGCGTGCGCATCAACTTCTTGATGCGGGCAAAGTCCGGTTCGCGGAACTCCTGCCACTCGGTGATCACGGCTAGCGCATCCGCGCCCTTGAGGGCGTCGTAGTTGCGACTGCTGTAGGTGATGCGGGTTCCGAAAATACCCTTGGCCACCTTCATCGCCTCGGGATCGTAGGCCTGCACCTTGGCGCCCTTGGCGAGCAGCGCCTCGATAATCGGCACCGACGGCGCTTCGCGCATGTCGTCGGTCTTCGGCTTGAACGCCAGGCCCCACACGGCGATGGTCTTGCCCTTGAGACTGGTCCCGAAGTGGGCCTCGATTTTCTTCACGAGCACCCGCTTCTGGCTGTCATTGACCGCGTCAACGGCCTTCAGGATCTTGAAGTCGTATTTCTTGTCGGCCGCGAACTTCATCACGGCCTTGACGTCCTTGGGGAAGCAACTGCCGCCGTAGCCGACTCCCGGAAACAGGAACGAATTGCCGATGCGGCGATCCGAGCCCACCGCCTGGCGCACGCGATCGACGTCCGCGCCAAACAGGTCACAGACGTTGGCAATTTCATTCATGAATGAAATCTTGGTTGCCAGGAACGCGTTCGAGGCGTATTTCGACAGCTCGGCACTCGGGCAATCCATCACCATGATCGGCGCGCCGGTGCGCGTGAACGGCTTGTGGAGCTTGACCATCAACTCGGCCGCCCGTGGATCCTCGGCGCCAATGACCACGCGGTCTGGCTTCATGAAGTCATCGACCGCCGCGCCCTGCTTCAGGAATTCGGGGTTGCTGACGACGCTGAACGGGTGGGTGGTTTCGCGACGCACCACCTCACGCACCTTTTCGGCAGTGCCCACGGGCACGGTGCTCTTGTTAACGATGACCTTGTAGCCGTTCATGGCGCGGGCAATCTCTCGCGCGACGCCCATGACATGGCGCAGGTCGGCAGAGCCGTCTTCGCCCTGGGGCGTGCCGACGGCGATGAAGACCACCTCGGCTCCGCGGACGGCCTTGGGCAACTGGGTCGTGAACACGAGGCGGCCTTCGGTCTTGTTCCGCTTGACCATCTCTTCGAGGCCCGGCTCATAGATCGGCACCTTGCCACGCCGGAGCATGCGGACCTTGGCGGCGTCCTTGTCCACGCAAGTGACGTCGTTGCCCGACTCGGCCATGCATGCGCCGAGTACCAGTCCCACATACCCTGTCCCTACAACCGCGATCTTCATCATCCCCCCGAAACACGAAAGCGTATCATCCGGGGTTTATGCTGTCAACATACTGAACCCAAAGGACTTGCTGGTCTTGCAGAACCTCTTCTGGTACCCTTTCGCGGTGCGGATCCTGCTCGACTATCGTCCCGCGCTTCGCGAACGGACGGGCGTCGGAGAATTCGTCCACGGACTGGCCCAGGCCTTGTGCGTCGATACCGTCTCGTCCGACACCATCACCCTCTTCAGCAGCTCCTGGAAAGACCGGCTCTCACCCGCCCTTGCGGCCGAGCTGCCGTCGGCCTGTCTGGCCGACGTTCAGATTCCCATTCGGGGATTGGTGTGGGCCTGGAATCGGCTGGAATGGCCCCCGGTCGAGTGGCTGGCGGGCGAACACGACGTGGTTCACAGCCAGAGCCCCATGCT
>CAIVPW010000038.1 GCA_903907895.1 uncultured Alphaproteobacteria bacterium | reverse complement strand
GCGCCGGTATCCCCTCCGAAGGGGTGCCTGGTGGGCACCGAAGGGGCTATCCAATCCGAGGTCGGCATCGCCGGCGTCTTGAACGGGGGTTCAACGAGATCATCAGACGCACGTGGATCGGCTCGCCAAGTTCGTTCCAAGTGTCCCGAACCACCAGGCGGATGCGGCCGGATTGCTGGTAGCCGCTATCGCCTGCATCGCTGACGCGCTAGCGCCGGCGGCCTACGGACCGCTGCTCTTCTACATGCCGGTGACAGTCTATGCCGCGTGGTTCTGCCGCCGCTGGGTGGGCTGGGCGAGCCTCCTGCTCGACACCGCTGGCATGCAGTTCATCCACTCGTTCGTGGAGGTGCCGGCGATCCCATTTGGGATCGGCGACGCGAGCTGCTTGGTCACCGTGGTGTGCGTCTTCGTGATGATTCGCAGCCTGAGAGGAAGCACCTTGGCACTTCGGGAAACCAAAGCGCGCCTGGAAGACCTCAACCGCGACGAGGATCGCCTGTTCAGCATCATCTCCCATGACCTGAAGAACTCCCTCGCCGCGGTGATGACCTCGGCGACGGCGCTGGACCGCCTGGCACACAAAGCTCCACCCGAGCGCATCCGCACCTTCGCCCAGCTCAACGCCGATGCCGCGCGAAGGGCGAGCGGCCTGTGCGACGGCCTGTTGGAGTGGGCGCGGCTGCAAATGAATCGGGTGACCATGGAGCCGAAGGAGATCGACGTGCATGCGTTGATCGCCAGCAGCCTGGACATGTTGCGCGCGCAGGCCGTCACGCAGGAGATCGAGCTGCAAGTGCAAGTCGCGCACGGCGCCCTCACCGCCCATGCCGATCGCCGGGCCATCGAGACGGTGCTGCGCAACCTGCTGAGCAACGCTATCAAGTTCACGCCGACCGGCGGACGGGTGGCGGTCTCGGCGCGGGCAGTCAACTGCGGCTTCGTCGAGATCGCCGTCACCGACACCGGGGTCGGCATCGAAGCGAGCCGGCTGCCGCAACTGTTCGCGCTGGCCGGTGCAGGTTCGACGGCCGGCGCCGACAGCACCAGCGGCTCGGGCCTTGGCCTCATCCTGTGCAAGGAACTGGTCGAGCGGAACGAGGGTCGCATTGCCGTAACCAGCCGGCTGCAGCGTGGCTCCCGCTTTTCCTTTGTGGTGCCGCGTCCGGACGCCAGCCCGGCCGCGGCGGATGGCGAATCGGCGCCGGCAATGCAGGCCGAAGCTTGAACCTGCGCCGGCGCGGACCATTCTCCCAGCAGTTCCTCCGGAGGGCGCATGAGTCCGTTGACGGTGGCTGCGGCGGCGACATTTCTGAAGCTGGCCCTTGGGCCAGGGGTGGCGGCAGCGGGCGCGGCGCTGGAGCCGGAGGCCTTTCAAAGCACGCCGGGCATCGAGCGAACCATCGAGCGCATGACGCCCGAGGTGCGGTTCGGCTTCAGCTGCCCCATCTGGGAAATGGAGTGGGCCGGGCCGTGCAAGTGGCGCGTGCGATGGCGCCCGGATCAGCCAATTGCTCTCGACCCGACCATACCGGTCGGTGCGGGCCGCATGACGGACCGCTTCGCCGCCGGCCCGAGCTTATGACGCAGGCAAGCGCGCAGGTGTAGACTCGGCGTCAATGAGCGAACGCCCCGCCGCGCCCTCCGACATTGGCGCGGCACCCACCTTCCGCGAACTATTCACGCCCAAGCTTGTAACGGTGCTGCGCGAAGGCTACGGCCTCGCCCACTTGCGCGCCGACGCGGTTGCCGGCCTCACCGTCGCGGTCGTCGCGCTGCCGCTTTCCATGGCGATTGCGATTGCCTCCGGCACCACGCCGGACCGCGGCCTGTACGCAGCGATCATTGGCGGCTTCCTGGTGTCCGCACTCGGCGGCAGCCGGTTTCAGATTGGCGGGCCGGCGGGTGCGTTCATCGTGCTGGTCGCCGCCGCCGTGCAGCGCCATGGCATCGATGGCGTACTGCTCGCCACGATGATGGCAGGCGCAATTCTGGTGGCGGCCGGCCTTCTGCGCCTCGGCACCTACGTCAAGTTCATCCCGTATCCGGTGACGGTCGGATTCACGGCCGGCATCGCCGTCATCATCTTTGCGAGTCAAATTCGCGACCTGTTCGGACTGACGTTGACCGAGGCGGAGCCAGGCGAGTTTCTCGCCAAGGTCGCCGCACTCGCGCGGGCGCTGCCGACCATCAATCCGTGGGCAGCAGCGATCGCGGCATTGACGGTTGCCGCCATCGTCATGCTGAGGCGTTGGCGTCCGCAGTGGCCGGGAATGCTACTGGCGATTGTCGCCGCGTCGGTTGTGACGGCCGCCATGGGCCTGCCGGTCGATACCATCGGGACGCGATTTGGCGGCATCCCGGCGTCCATACCTGTCCCGCGCCTGCCCTCGTTCTCGTTCGAGTTGGCGTCAGCCGTCCTGCCCGACGCGCTGTCGTTCGCGTTGCTGGGAGCCATCGAGTCGCTGCTGTCGGCGGTGGTAGCGGACGGCATGAGCGGGCGGCGACATCGCTCCAACTGTGAGTTGGTTGCGCAGGGCGTCGCCAACGTTGGTTCCGCCTTGTTCGGGGGCATCGTGGTGACCGGCACCATCGCCCGGACGGCCACCAATGTCCGGGCGGGCGCCCGCGGGCCGATCGCGGGGATGCTGCACTCCTTGTTGCTGCTGGGCTTCCTGCTGCTCGCGGCACCGCTGGCCATTTATATTCCACTGGCCGCCTTGGCAGGGGTGCTGGCACTGGTGGCGTGGACCATGGCGGAGCGACACGCCTGCGCCATGCTCTTACGCGCCTCGCGCGGCGACGCACTCGTGTTGGTGGCGACGTTCGGCCTGACTGTCCTGCGCGACCTTGCCACCGGCATCGTGGTCGGCTTTGTGCTTGGATCGATCCTGTTCGTGAACCGCATGGCCCAGGCAATCAGCCTGCAAGCGGTGCCGTTCGATACCGCCGACCGCGCGGAGCTGGAACAAGCACCGGCACCCGACCGCGACGTTCTGGTCTACCGAGTAAGCGGGGCGTTCTTCTTTGGCGCCGCGGCGGCGATCGGCGCCGTCCTGGACCGGCTCGCGGAGCGTCCGCGGACGCTGGTGCTGGATCTTTCCGGCGTCCCGTTCTTGGACTCGACTGCCGCGAAGGCGATTGAGGGAACCGCACGGCGCGCCCAGCGCGCGGGGGCGCAGCTGGTGGTTGCCGGCGCCGTGGAGACGGTGCGGACGGTGCTGGTTGCGCACGGCGGCCGCCCGCCGCTGGTGTTGTTCGCGCCCACCATCGAAGCCGGCATTGAGCTGTCACGCAAATGAACGCCGATTAAGCGGCTCGCCGCACCGTACGCAAGCTGAGCAGCGAAGCGACCGCCGTACCGAGCAGCAGCAATGCCGGCGGCAGGGGTACGGGAAGAGCCGAGCGACTGGTACGGGTCGCGGTCACATCGATC
>CAIVPW010000037.1 GCA_903907895.1 uncultured Alphaproteobacteria bacterium | reverse complement strand
CTATTCCGCCCGGCCGAGCGCGGTCATCAACTCGGTCCACTCGCGCTTACCAAGACCGGACGATGCCTGGTCGATCCGCTCACCACCGAGCATGCGGCGGACGACCTGCATGGCGCTGGCCGAAAGAGTCACGGCGCCCATCCTGTAGTCCACGAAGGCCGCATGCGCCGCAGGCACCCACGCCTTGACCGTGTCGAGCATGACATCCGCATAGACGCGGATCTCGTACTGAGCGTGGGGATCGGCCCGCAGGGAGAGGAAGTGGAGAAGGTTGTGCAGGTCGATCTTCCAGTACCACTGCGTATAGAAGTTCAAAGACAGGTTCATCCGGGCCAGCTCGCGCGCCAGGCCGTCCTGCGACTCATCCAGCACGCTGCCGTCGTCGGCGACGTTCAGGAGTTCCTGGTAGTGGCGGTAGGCGCGGGTGGCGTCGTCCCGCAGCACGTCCAGCACCCGGGCGGCCTGCTCACCCGACAGCACGTCACCGCGTCCTTGGCGGTTCGACTCCGACTGCGCCGCGAGCTGTTCGGGCGCCGGCAGATAGAACTCGTTGTCGAGAATCGAGTAGCGCGCCGAGTACTCGTTCACGTTCGCCGTGCGGTGGCGGATCCACTGACGCGCGACAAAGATCGGCAGCTTCACGTGGTACTTGATCTCGCACATCTCGAACGGCGTCGAGTGGCGGTGGCGCATCAAGTAGTTGATAAGACCTTGATCTTCCCGAACTTTTTTGGTGCCGCGACCGTAGGAAACGCGCGCTGCCTGCACGATGGCGCCGTCGTCGCCCATGTAATCGACGACGCGCACGAAGCCGTGGTCGAGCACCGGCAGCGCCTTGAACAGGATGTCTTCGAGACCTGCTGAGACGACTCTGCGCGTCGCATGAGTCAGTTCACGCTCGGCGTCGATCTCGCGCTGCTGTTCGGATGTGATTGCCATGTTGAGTCCGGAATTGATTGTGCGCGCGACTGTAGCGTCCGCTGTGCGCGCGTGTCACGACGGCGACTTGAAGTGAAAAAATCACGCCAACTGTGTTGAATGTGTTGCGAAAACAAAAAAAAAGGGGAAATTATGTTCTCGCAGGCCCACCCCATTGAGGGAAACTATTGATGGCAACGATGAATGGTACCTCCGGCGAAGCGCCGGCGACCAAGCCCACCCGCAGAAAGTCGACCCGACGTAAGGCGACTGCGCGCAAGACCACTGCACGCAAGACGACGGCGACCAAGCGTCGTACGACGGCAAAGAGAGCCACCAGCCGTCGCACCACCACCGCTCGTCGCGGCGTCCGCAAGACCAAGACGACTCGCCGCGCCGCCGGCGCGCGCAAGACGAAGACGACTCGCCGCGCCGCTGGCGCGCGCAAGACGACTGCCCGTCGCGGTGCACGCAAGACTGCCACTCGCCGCGCCACCGGCGCGCGCAAGACGACGACTCGCCGTACGGCGACCGCTCGTCGTGGCAAGGCAAAGACCGCTACGGCCACTCGCAAGAAGTCGACCCGTGGTCGCCGCGCCGCCGCCGCCGGTTGATCTGACGGCTTCGAACTAACTCAGTACGCCTAGCCCGCGCCGGAGCACCGCTTTGAAAGTGGGCTCCGGCGCAGCTATATTCAGAGCGCCGGGGCAACCCGGCTATGGCGATAAAAACTTTGTGGAATAGCCGTTGCGGACCCGGGGGCAGTACCCGGCGCCTCCACCAGATTCCCGCAGAAAACTGCGGTTTATGGGGGCGAAATAGGATCGACGCGCGGGGTAAAGACAAAGCGTTTGCCCGGCATGATTCCGCCGTTATCGGGTCATTCTAAAACTGCCAACGACAACAACCGTCTGGCAATTGCAGCCTAACTAGGTATGCGCGGTTCGGGGGGCACCGGGCAACAGAAGCCCCCCACTAGATAAAAAGGCGCCGGCTCTGCCGGCGCCTTTTTCATGACACGCGCTGCTTATGCGCGGTGGGGCACGCGTGCGGCGTTCGTACTAAACTGCAGACGCAATGACGGAACAGAAATCACCTCCGGAAGATCTGATCGGGTACGGCCAGCTGGTCGAGTCCGCCCTGCGGACCGTCGTGCGGGAGGCTTTGCGCAAGGTGGCCAAGACCGGGATGCTGCCCGGCGACCACCACTTCTACATCACGTGCCGGAGCAAGGATCCCGGCGTGCAGTTGCCCAAGTACTTGCGCGAGCAGTACCCCCAGGAGATCACGCTGGTGATCCAGCACCAGTTCTGGGACTTGGCGGTGGAAGACGAGCGCTTTGGCGTGACCCTGTCGTTCGGCGGCAAGAGCGAGCGCATCGTCGTGCCGTTCTCGGCGGTGACCGGCTTCGCCGACCCCTCCCTCGACTTCGGCCTGCAGTTCAAGACGCTGACGGCCGAGCAAGTGAAGGCCGACATCGCCCAGGCACCCGCGCCCGAACAACCGGCGCGGACCGAGAGCGACGAGCCGAAAGTGGTAAAGCTCGATACGTTCCGGCGGCACTAGCCGCTAAATTGGCGGCATGACGACCAAGCAGCCTGCGGCCCCCGCCGCCGAAGCCACACGCACGGAATCAGACACCTTCGGACCGATCGCGGTTCCCGCCGCCCGCTATTGGGGCGCGCAAACCCAGCGCAGCCTGGAGAACTTCCGCATCGGCGGCGAGCGCATGCCGATGCCGGTGATCCACGCGATGGCGCTGATCAAGAAGGCCGCAGCGGCCGTGAACACACGGCTCGGCGGCCTCGACGGCAAGATCGCCGGCGCCATCGGCGCGGCAGCTGACGAGGTGCTGGCCGGGCGCCTGGCCGACGAATTCCCGCTGGTCGTGTGGCAGACCGGCTCGGGTACCCAGACCAACATGAACGTCAACGAGGTGCTGGCGAACCGCGCCAACGAACTGCTGGGCGGCACGCGCGGCCAGAAGAAGCCGGTCCACCCGAACGACCACGTGAACCTCTCCCAGTCGTCCAACGACACCTTCCCCACCGCCATGCACGTCGCGGCGGTGCTCGAGGTACGGCAGACGCTGGTGCCGGCGCTTAAGCACCTGCAGCAGGCGCTGACCGACAAGGCGGACGCCTGGAGCGCGCTGTTGAAGATCGGACGGACACACCTGCAGGACGCCACGCCGATGACGCTCGGCCAGGAGTTCTCCGCGTTTGCGCAGCAGGTGGCGAACGGTATTGCCCGCATCGAGGGCGCCCTGCCCCGCGTGCAACAGTTGGCGCAGGGCGGCACCGCGGTGGGCACCGGCCTCAACGCTCCCGAAGGTTTCGACACTGCCATCGCTGCGGAGCTTGCCAAGCTCACCGGCGCGCCGTTCACCACGGCCCCGAACAAGTTTGAAGGTCTTGCGGCCCACGATGCGCTGGTCGAGCTTTCGGGCGCGCTGAACGTGCTGGCGGTGAGCCTGTTCAAGATCGCCAGCGACGTCCGTCTGCTGGGCTCGGGTCCGCGCGCGGGCCTCGGCGAGCTACAGCTGCCGGAGAACGAGCCGGGCTCGTCCATCATGCCGGGCAAGGTGAACCCCACCCAGGCCGAGGCGCTGACCCAGGTGGCGGTGCAGGTGATGGGCAACCACACGGCAGTGACGTTCGCCGGCGCCAACGGCCACCTGCAGCTGAACGTGTTCAAGCCGGTGATCATCTACAACGTGCTGCAGTCGATCCGCCTGCTGGCCGACAGTGCGGTGAGCTTTACCGAGAACTGCGTCGTGGGCATCGAACCCAACGAGCAGCGCATCGGCGAGCTGATGGGCCGCTCGCTCATGCTGGTGACGGCGCTCGCGCCGCACATCGGCTACGACAAGGCCGCCGCCATCGCCAAGAAGGCGCACGCCGAGGGCACTACGCTGCGCGAGGCGGCACTCGGGCTCGGCCATGTCAGCGGCCCGGACTTCGACCGCTGGGTGCGAGCCGAGGACATGATCCGCCCCGGCGGCAAGTGACCGAAGGCCCCACCCGCATCACCAAACGTTCGGTGGTGGTGGCGGGCCACCGCACCAGCGTTTCCCTCGAAGACGCATTCTGGACGGCACTGGCCGGCATCGCCGAGCGCGATGGCGTGTCCCTCAACAAGCTGATCAGTCAGATCGACGAAGGCCGCAACGGCAACCTGTCGAGCGCCATCCGTGTGTTCGTGCTGGATCGGATCGCGAGGACGTAACCCTCGCCGCGCTTAGGGTGCCGGCGCCAAGCCCTGCAGGAAGCCCCGCATCTGCTGCTCGAACGGCGTGAGCGGTGCGGCCGGCGGAGCCTCCGGCGCGGGAGCAACGGGCGCGGCAGCAGCAGGCTCGGGCTGCGGTGCCGCGGGTGGCGGCGCCGCGGTGGCGATCGGCTCCGGCGCGGGGACGATGGGAGCCTGCGGCGGTTCCGGGCGCGGAGCGACCGTGGGTACGAGGGTACCGAGCGGCCGATCGGCCAGGCGGCGCGCGACGTAGGCCTGCAGCTCGCGGCTACGCGGCAGACGGCGCGTCTGTTCCCACGGCCCGGACAGTTCCAGCGTGAACGCCGGCGCCTGCGGGTGCTGCAACAGCGCAACCGAGAGGTCGAGCGCGGCGCGGCGGCGCGGCAGGTCGATGGTGCCGCCGCCGGTGACATTGGCGCCTTCGAGCTGCGCGGCCAGCGATTCGATGCCGAGGACGCCATCGGCGGCGCGGGCCGAGAATTCCAGCGTCTTGAACAAGGTCTGACCGCCGTTCGTGGCGGCTACCAGCAGGTCGGGCAGTTCGGCAACGTCCTTCAGGCGATCAAGCTGCTCGCCCGTCTCGGCGAGGCCGACACCGCGCAGCATGCCTTCGGCCACCGCGACGGTAAGGGTTCCCGCCGCGTTGGCGACAAGCTCGCGCTCGCTCGCGCCCTGGGACGTGACGTCGGCGCGCACCGTGGCGCGGCCCGATACGGGCATGACGGCCCACTGCATCTTGGGGACCACTTCCAGGTCGATGTTGGTGAGCGCGAGCGACACCGACGCCATCGGCGCGGGGCCGGCGCCCACCGTGACGGTCGCATCCACTTCGCCACCGAATGCCTTGGCGCGCGCGGGACCGATGTTCACCACCCCACCCTGGGAGCGGATGCCGAGGACGACGTCCTGATAGGACACGTCCTGCCACAGCGCCGTACGGGCGGTGATATCGACGGCGAGATCGGCACTGCGCGCCCACGCGAGCGGCAGCGGCGCGCTGGACCACTCGCGCCGGGGCTGGGGCGGTTGCGGCGGGAAGAAGCGGTCGATGGGCAGCTTGTTGGCCTCCACCGCCGCCACGAGCACCGGAATGGCACCGCTGCGGTCGAACGAGCCGGTGCCCTTGGCTTCGATGTCGCCGAGCGAAGCCTGTGCGGCGGCGACCTGAATCTTGCGCGCGGTGCCCTCGATGCTGGCGCGCAGGGCGGCGGCACCAAACTCGGCACGCGGCTGGTAGCGCAAGCCGAGATCACGCACATAGGCGGAGGCATCGGGATGCCGTGCTGCCATCTCGAGCTTGTAGGCAAGCGCGGGCTTCAGGGCGACGTTGCCGGTGGCGCTGACCTCGGCACCGCCCAGCACACCCGACAGCGCGACATTGAGCTTTTCGACGGGGCCACTCGCCGTGCCATTGAGCGCCATGGCGAGCGGGCGGCCGCGCGAGCCGGAGCCGAGCCCCAGCATCTGGAACAGGTTCGCGACGTTGCCGTGGGCGGCCTGGAAGACGAGATCGCTGGCCGGGCGATCGCCGAGCGCGAGGGTGCCTTGGATGAGCACGTCGGTGTCGGCGATGCGGGAGCCGACGTCCACGCGGAGGCGATCACGGTCGCCGTCGAGATTGGCGTTGAACGTAAAGGCGCCGAGGCGGCCGAGGTCCACGCCAGGCACCTCGATCTTCAAGACCCGCGCAAGCGCGGCGACCGACTCACCGGCGATGTTCACCGTGCCGGCACCGCCCGGCTTGGTGGCAAAGCCGGTGGCGATGCCGCCGAGCTTGCCCTTGGCGCCGGCAAAGTCGGCGACGCTGGCATCGCGCACCGTGAGGGCGCCATTCAAAAGGCCGACGTCGAGGACGACACCGTGGGCAGGTTCGCCTTCGACCGTGATCTCACCGGCGCGGATGCGTAGATCGGTGTCGAAGGTATCGAGTCTGGCGAGCGGCATGTTCAGCGCTGCGAGGCGCGAGCCGAGGTAGGCGTCGAGATCGAAGCGGTCGAGATCCACGTCGATGCTGAAGGCCGGGCGCGCGCGGAACGCGTACGCCGCGGCGCCGGAGGCAACCGTCGTGTCGAAGCGCAGGTTGAAACCGTAAGCCTGCACGAGATCGGGGCGCAGGCGCGCCTTGCCCTGGAATTGCAGGGTGCGGAGCTTTTCGGCCGGCACGCCGGAGACATCGGCGCCGAGCCACGTGAGCAGATCGCGCAGGTTGTCGCTGGTGGCGGTGACGTCGCCGTCGAACTGCGGCCTGCCATCGGCGGCGACCAACGCGCCCTTGGCGCTGAGATCGCTGAGACCCGGCAGCAGGCCATGCGCACGGCTGATGGTGGCGGCGCCGTCGGCGAGCGCGGCGGCAACCTCGACGTTGCGCAGGAGGCGGCCGCGGTAGGTCAGCGCCTCGACCGCGAGCTCCACGGTGCCGGTGGCGCTGGGCAGTACAAAGGGCGCTGCGGCGGTCTGCGGCAGGCCGGGGCGGCGTTCGCGCGCCACGCGGGCGAGCACGGCATCGACATCGAGCTGGCTCGCGGAGAACGTGGCATCGATGCGCGGCTCGGGGCCGAAGGTGGCATTGAGCGCGCCCTGGGCGATGAAGTTGCCGGCGCGCAGGTCGATGTCGTTCAGGCCGGCTTCGGCCAGCGCCAACGACGCTTGCGCACCCAGGTGGAATGGCACGGCAAAGACCGGCGTGGTGGATGTACTCTGAAACGCCTTGCGCCAACGCTCGGTCGTTGCCGCGAGATTGGCGCCATCCACGGCCAGCGTGCCGGTGAACACGCCCTTGCCGGACGGCTCGCTGAGGGTGCCGCGCAGCTCGACCTTCTCGCCGTTGGCGAAGGTCGTTTCGACGCGCAGGCCGACCGGCCGGCCGTCGGCGACGGCGCTGGTGTTCGCAGCGAAGCGGGCGGGCACGCCGCGGTAGGAGAACGTACCGTCTGCGATATAGGGGCCGGCGAGCGAGCGAGCTGTGACGTTGGCGTTGATGCCCGTCACGCGCTCGGTGGTGCCGGACTGGACGCTGCGGAACGTCACCGAGCCGTTGCGCACGACGATGCTGTCGACAGTGAGGTCATTGCGCGCCAGAGCGCCGACGCTCATGCGGGTGCGCTGGCCGGCGGAGGAAACCGACCAGTTCGAGCGGCCGTCGGCCAGCATCTCGAGCTCGAACACGGGGTCCTGCAGCACGAGGCTGCGCACCGAGATGTCGCCACGCAGCAGCGGGGCGAAGGCGATCTTGATGTCGAGGGCGCCGAGCTGCAGCAGCGCCGGCATCGACGCGCCGCCCGGATTGGCGATGCGCACCTGCGTCGCGGAGAGCGAGGGCGACGGCAGCAAATGGAAATCCACGTCGCCGCCGATGATCACGGCACGGCCCACCGCCTCCTCAACTCGGGCGGCGATCTGGTCCCGATACTGGTTCCAGTCAATGAAGCTCGGGGCTGCGAGAGCCGCGCCCACGAGAACAACGAGCGCGAGGGCAGCCCCTATGAGGACGCGGGTCACTAACGGTCCTTCAGCGATCCGACGAAGGTGGGCAATCTCGGCCAACAATAGGGCGGGATCGCGGCGCCTGGGCCGGGAAATACACTCTCTCGGTGACCCAGTAGCAGGACCCCGTCCCGGTGCCTATCCGCTAGGCACCTGGACCGGGGCCGCATTTGGCTGCGGGCGGGATCAGAAACGCCCGGATTGGAAGTCCTCGATCGCCTCGAAGATCTGCTCGCGCGTGTTCATGACGAAGGGGCCGTACTTCACGACGGGCTCGTTGAGTGGGCGGCCGGCAATCAGGAGTGCGCGAGCGTCGGATGCGGGCGCCGCGAGGCGCACCGAATCGCCGGGTCCGAGTACCGCGATGCTGCCGCGCGGCACGGGGCGTGCGCGATCGCCCTCGCCCACCGTCACCGAGGTGCCGTCGAACACGTAGACGAACGCGTTGTAGCCATCGCGCACCGCGTGCTCGAACACGCCGCCCTTCGGTACCGCGACGTCGAGGTAGGTGGGATCGACGCCGATGCCGTTGATCGGACCGGCGGTGCCATCGAACGTGCCGGCGATCACTTTCACGCGCACGCCGTCGGCCCGCGCCACCGCGGGGATCGTGTCGGCTTTGATCTCCTGGTAGCGCGGCTTCATCATCTTGTCCTTGGCCGCGAGATTGACCCACAGCTGGAAGCCCCACATGATGCCCTGCTCCTGCTGCGGCATCTCGGAGTGCACGATGCCGCGCCCGGCGGTCATCCACTGCACGTCACCGGGACCAAGGCGGCCGCGGTTGCCCTGGTTGTCGGCATGCGACATGGCACCGGCGAGCATGTACGTCACCGTCTCCATGCCGCGGTGCGGATGGTCGGGGAAGCCCGCCATGTATGCCTTCGGATCGTCGTTCTTGAACTCATCGAGCATCAGGAACGGATCGAGGTCGGGAAGCATCGGCATGCCAAGCGCGCGATGAATGAGCACGCCGGCGCCTTCCTGCGCGGCCATGGCGGGAACGACGCGCACGGGTGCGCGGACGTTGGCGGCTTGCAGCGTGGTGGTCATGAGCGCCTCCTCCGCCTCGAACCGGCGGACGGTATGGATCGATTGCCGTCTATATAAGGAGTCGCTGGGCCCGAAGCGAGGGCTGCGACAATGCGGACACGGCCCGCGGTGGCACACGTGCGCCGGATATGTCCCACAATTCTAAGCAGATTCTACGCAGATCACTCCGCCGTGAACGGGCCGGTATGCGCATGGCCGGCCGGTTCATATTGGGGTGCCGGCGGTCGAGGTCAAGCCACTGCAGCCGGCACCGTCTGCCAGCGCAGCAGCAACAGCGATGCGCCGACGATGAGCGCGGCGCTCGCGATCACCGCCGCATCGATCGCCTCGCCGAACAGCGCGGCGGCGAAGACGATGGCGTAGACCGGCTCCAGCGACACGATGGCCCCGCACACCGCCGCCGGCAGGCGCTTCAGGCCGAACAAGTACAACTGGTGCACGAGCGCCGTGGCGATGATGCCGAGCAGCGCGATGGCGAACAGCTGGGTCGGACTGGGCGGCGCGACGAGCAGCAGCGCCGGCAGGAGCACGACGGCGCACACGGCATTTTGGAACAGCACCAGCGGAACGGAGTGCACCTCGCGCGCAAGCCGCTGCGTGGCGAGGCCGAACAGCGAGAAGCCAGCGGCCGAGGCGAGCCCGATCAGCGCGCCCAGGATCACGTGCGTGCCGGCGATGCCGGGGCGCACCAGCACGGACACAGCGACGAGGATGGCGACGCCGGCACTGATCTCCACCACGGTGGGGCGGCGTCCCGCCCGCGCGGATTCGATCAGGATCGTGAACAACGGGAACGCCGCCATGGTCAGCGTGCCCACTGCAACGCCCGCAAGGCGCACCGCCCAGAAGAACGTGAGCCAGTGGGCGGCGAGCAAGGCGCCGGTCCAGGCAAGCGTGATGGCATGCGCGCGGGCCGGACGTAGTGGCACACGCAGTGCCACCGCCAGAAATGCCAGGGTCAACGCCGCGAAGCCTGCGCGGCCCGCGACGATCCAAACAATGGGCACATCGAGCCGCGCGAACAGCGCCGCGGCCCCGAACACCATGGCGGCGGCGTTGACGGCGAGGAAGCCGGCGAGACGCGAGCGGGATGCAGCCTGCACTGCGCGCAAGTTACCTGCGGTGGAACGCAGTGTCAGAATGCAGACCGACTAGTTCCTGTCGACCTCCGCTAGGCGATGCCCGACCACCCGGGCCAAGGTGGCGAGCCATCGTTGCGAAAACAAAGTCATCGAGGCCGAACCCTACGTCGGCGGAACGGCCAAGAACCGCAAGGGCACGCGAGCGCGTAGCGCCGGACCGCGCAAGCCCATGCTGCCGCCAGATGACCCTCAGCAACCGAGGCGGTTCATCCAAAAAGCCTAGCGAGACCGGCGTTGACGACTCTGGCAAAGCGCTTGAGCGCTCGTTCAAGAAGCTTCTACGGCCGAACGTGGCGACGGGATCAAAGACGGGCAGAACATCAAAGAACGTCCACCAAGCTTCGAAGGAACAGGCGCGCGTTATCTACAACCGCCTTGGCTTCCTCCTTTGTGTAAGTCGCCTTCGGGTGCATGACCTCGTTGCGCCAAGCCAACTTCACGCAATAAAGGTGAGCCGATATTTCTGCGTATTTCTTGGTTGCAGGTAGTTTCTGGTCCATGCCTTTGATGGACTTGTTCACTTGATCGAGGATGACCTGCCAAACAAGTGTGTCCGGCATTGTAACGCCAAGTTTGCTTCCAAGCTGTTGCACTGCGTGTTCCATCACACGCATGACGTGAAAAACGCATGCGGTGTAGCGGCTGAGCGCGAAGCACTTTCCAGCTTCACCGATATCCGACGAAGCGTTTGGTAGCTTTCCGATTACCTCTGCGCCGAACAGTTCCGAGGCTCCCCGATAGGAACTAACTTCGTCGCTTTCGAGGTGGAGCCAGAACTGCGTGCCCATCTCATCGTGCATTCGCCGGCCAACCTCGCGGGAGAGCTTTTGTACTCGGGTCGCGCTTACAACGCCCTCCTTCGGCTCGTCGAAGATGCCTAGCAGTTCCTTTGCGCCTGCAAGTGAGACAGGGAGGTGCATCCGCTCAAAATGTGTGCAGAGATCGGCGGCACGGAGCCGAAGGTCAGCATCGACTACGAGCTTATCGCTGGGCCCGAGGGAAAGGGCCGCAAGAACCCGATCTAACGCAGCCAAGTCGTCAACGGCGCGCATGAAGCTCATCGCTTGAAATTCGTACATTGGTGCCGGGGGCAGCAGTTTCGTGGGCGCGTCTCAGCAGGTCCTCATGGCTGGGTAGGGCAATTGGAGCGCTCCCGCCACACTGATCAGGCCGTCAGACTAGCGACTCGCCTCGGCCGAGGTGGAGCCTAAACATGATGCCGCGAAGGATGCGGACGAGCTGCCCAACCTCAGGCCGCGACGTCCACCACCCGCGCCTTCGGTGCCCATAAGCCCCCGAGCCACGAGCCCGCCACCATCGCGGCGACGAAGATGGCCGACTGCGTCGCGAAGTAGGCGAGCGAAGTGATCGCCGGGCCGGGGCAGAAGCCGACCAAGCCCCAGCCGACGCCGAAGATAGCGGCGCCCGACAGAAGGCGGGCGTCGAGCGCCATACCCTTGTCGGGCCAGCGGAAGTGGGTGTCGAACAGCGGCTGCTTGCTTTGCCGCGCCACGCGCCACGCCAAGAAGAACACCACGACCGCCGCGCCCATGACAAAGGCGAGGCTCGGGTCCCACGTGCCCGCGACGTCGAGGAAGTTGCGCACCTTTTCGGGGTTCACCATTTGCGACACCCCAAGGCCGATGCCGAAGATCACGCCGCTCAGGGCGGCAACCAGATTGCGCATCGCTCAGGCTCCCCACACGTGGCGGCTGACGTAGACCGTGATGGCGGCGGTGGCCATGAACGTCAGCGTCGCCACGATCGAGCGCGGTGACAGCCGGCCGATGCCGCATACGCCGTGGCCACTGGTGCAGCCGTTGGCGAGTCGGGTGCCGAAGCCCGTGAGGAGGCCACCAACGAGTAGCAAGGGCACGCCCGCCTCGAACACGAGGTCGGCCGCAGTCTGGCCGGAGAACAGCCGCCACAGCACTCCACCGCCGACCAGGCCGCCGAGAAACCACAGGCGCCAGGCGGCATCGCCCGGTGTGGGCGGCAGCAGGCGGCCCATCACGCTGCTCACGCCGGCCAAGCGGCCGTTGAGCAGCAAGAGAAGCGCCGCCGACAGCCCGATTAGCACGCCGCCCAGCAGCGCAGGCCATGGCTGAAAGTTCACAATCGTCATGTTCGTTTCCCGCGTCCTCGCACAACGGAGGGCAACCCGCCCGCGCGGCGCCGAAGGTACCCCATCATCGTTCTCATTTCCCGCGCGCCGAGCCAAGCTTGCAACACCTCGGCGCGGGCCGTTTTTAAAGCCCGCGCCAAGCCAGGCTTGCAACACCTCGGCGCGGGCCGCTTTTAAACCCCGCGCCAAGCCAGGCTTGCAACACCTCGGCGCGGGGGCCTGGGGTGCTATATAGGGCGGGGCATGACATCCGATCCGTTTGAACTTGGCGAAGTGGAGCCGGTGCTGCCGGCTGCCGCACCACCGCCGCGTCCAAGCTACCTCGATAAGCTCAATAGCGCCCAGCGCGCCGCCGTCGAGGCGACGGAAGGGCCTGTCCTGGTGCTCGCCGGCGCCGGCACAGGCAAGACACGGGTGCTGACGACCCGCCTCGCCCACTTGCTGTTCACCGGCAAGGCGCGCCCCGGCGAGATTCTGGCCGTGACCTTCACCAACAAGGCGGCGCGCGAGATGAAGACGCGCGTCGAGGACGCGCTGCAGCGGCCGGTCGAAGCATTGTGGATGGGCACTTTCCATTCCATCGGCGCACGCATGCTGCGCCAGCATGCCGAGTTGGTCGGGCTGAAGCCCAATTTCACCATTCTCGATTCCGACGACCAGGTGCGACTTTTGAAGCAGCTGGTCCAAGCGGCGAACATCGACGAGAAGCGCTGGCCGCCGCGCATGCTGGCCAACGTCATCAACGACTGGAAGGACAAGGGCCTCACCCCCGACAAGGTGGCGGACCAGCCGGGCGACTATGCCCACGGCAAGGGCCAGGCCCTCTACAAGCTGTACCAGGAACGCCTGAAGACGCTGAACGCGGCCGACTTTGGCGACCTGCTGCTGCACATCGGCACCATCTTTGCCAACAACAAGGAAGTGCTGGCGAAGTGGCAGCAGCGCTTCCGCTACATCCTGGTGGACGAGTACCAGGACACCAACGTCGGCCAGTACCTGTGGCTGCGCCTGCTGGCGCAAAAGCACCAGAACCTGTGCTGCGTGGGGGATGACGACCAGTCGATCTACTCGTGGCGCGGCGCCGAGGTCGGCAACATCCTGCGCTTCGAGAAGGACTTCCCGGGCGCCAAGGTCATCCGCCTGGAGCAGAACTACCGCTCGACATCCTCCATCCTCGCCGTGGCTTCCGGGCTGATCGCGCACAACCAGGGCCGCCTCGGCAAGACGCTGTGGACCGACCGCAAGGGCGGCGAGAAGGTGCTGGTGCGCGGCGCCTGGGACGCCGAGGAAGAGGCGCGGCTGGTATGCGAGGAGATCGAATCCTCGCACCGCGGCGGCGAGCGGCTCGGCAACATCGCCATCCTGGTGCGCGCGAGCTTCCAGACGCGTGAATTCGAAGACCGGCTGCTGACGCTGGGGCTGCCCTATCGCGTGATCGGCGGCCTGCGGTTCTACGAGCACAAGGAAATTCGCGACGCCATCGCCTACCTGCGCGTCATCGCGCAGCCGGACGACGACCTCGCCTTCGAGCGCATCCTGAACGTGCCACGGCGCGGCATCGGCGAGGCGACCGAGCAGGCGATGCACCGCATTGCGCGCGCCAAGAACATTCCGCTGACCCAGGCGGCGGTCGAACTGATCGGCACCGACGAGGTGAAGCCGCAGGCGCGGCGTGCGCTGGCCGGATTGCTCGACGCGCTGACGCGCTGGCGCGGGCAGCTCACCACCCTGCCCCACCCCGAAGTCATCGGCATCGTGCTGGACGAGTCCGGCTATACCAAGATGCTGCAGGACGACAAGTCGCCGGACGCGCCGGGCCGGCTGGACAACCTGAAGGAGTTGGTGGGCGCGGTCCAAGGCTTCGAGAACCTCGGCGGATTCCTGGAACACGTCAGCCTCGTCATGGACAACGACGAGACCACCAACGAGGACAAAGTCTCGTTGATGACGCTGCACGGCGCCAAGGGCCTCGAATTCGACATCGTGTATCTGCCGGGCTGGGAAGAAGAACTGCTGCCCCACGCACGCGCGCTTACGGAAGGCGGCGAGAATTCGCTCGAGGAAGAACGCCGCCTTGCGCACGTGGCGGTGACGCGTGCCAAAAAGCGGCTGCGCATCACGTTTGCCGCCAGCCGCCG
>CAIVPW010000036.1 GCA_903907895.1 uncultured Alphaproteobacteria bacterium | reverse complement strand
GTCCGCGTAGTAAACGACCCAGCCGGGCGGCGCTGACCTCCCCAACGCCGCCCGGCGCTGGGTCCTTACCGGGGCTACTTCGTGCCGTCGCGGCTGACGAACTTGGAGCCGTACTGGTCGAGCATTTGCCGCACGCCGACCCATTTCTGCGACAGCGTGATCACCTGCGTGTAGAGCAGGGGCAGGATGCGGTCGCGCAATGCGGCGCGCTCAGGATGCGCGGTGACGAACGCCTGGAGCTGGTCGATCTCCCACAGCGCGATGGCGGCGTGCAGGTACCACTGGCGCTCTTCCTGGACGGCCTTCTCCTTGCCGGTGGAACGCTCGACGCGGCGGCCGACGCAGTTGTTGCCGTCGTGGACGCGGTACTTCACCAGCGGCTCGGCGACGAACTCGCAGCCATTCAGCAGGCTGCCCCAGAACGGCAGGATGAGGTCGCCGGATTCGAAGCCCGGCGGCGGCAGGCCGAACAGCGACACCATTTCGCGCGACAGGCCAAGGCCGGGGCCGAAGGTCCAGGCGTTGGAGCCTTGCAGCGCCAATTCCTCGATGGTGGCGTCGAAGGGGCCGTTCGGGTCGCGCCAGAACTTCAGCGCATTGCGGCCGGTGGCATCGACGAAGATGCCGTTGCAGGTGACGACCGAGACGCCCTTGTTCAGGAACGCCTCGACGGTGCGCTTGGTGCGGTCGGGGTGCGAGACGTCGTCGCCATCGGCGAGGAGGATAAATTCTCCCGTCGACTCGTGCATGGTGGCGAGGTGGTTGAGGCGCGAACCGAGATTCTTGTCGTTGCGCCGGGCGATGATCTTGTTGGGCCCGTTGTAACGGGCGACCTCTTCCTGGACGATCTCGAACGTGCCGTCGGTCGAGCAGTCGTCGTAGATCAGGATTTCGAGGGGCGAGTAGGTCTGGGCGAGCGCGCCGCGGACCGCGTCGCGGATGAACTCCTTCTGGTTGTAGGTACAGACCGAGAAGGAGGCGAGGGGCATGGCGCTCATGGCGGCCACCTTAGGTCTGCTACGGTAAACGTGTCCTTAACGATGATGGCGCCATCTTAGGGGAGCCATGAACGCGTTGTCCCAGCCGCTTGCCCCGTCCCAGGCCCCCAAGCCGCGCAGCGCCGGCACGCGCCTGCGCGGAGTGGTGCACATCGGCGCACCCAAGACGGGCACCACCTGGCTGCAGAAGGTCCTGACCGACAACCGCGCGCTGCTGCAGACACGCGGCGTGCTGTACCCGGATGCCTCCCTGCGTGGCTTTGGCCACCACGACCTCGCGTTCCTGCTGGGCGGCGGCTACCCCGAGTGGGCGACGCCGCAGCCGCGCAACCTGGCCGACATCGAAGCCGAATTGAAGCAGACGGTGACGGCGCATCGCGGCACGGTGCTGCTGAGTTCGGAGAATTTCTACCTGTACCCCGAGCCCGCCACGTTGCGCGGGCTGCTGGAGCGCTGCTGGCTGGTCGAGCCTGCCATCGTCGTCTACCTGCGGCGCCAGGATGCGGCGCACGAGTCGTGGTTCAACCAGACCATCAAGGCGCAGGGCTACACCCATACGCTGGAGGAGTGCATCGCGCGCTTCCACGGCCTGTGGGACTACGAGGCGCAACTCGCTAAGTGGGCGGACGCGTTCGGCCGCGATGCCCTCGTGGTGCGCGTCTACGAGGAGCAGCAGTTCGAGGGCGGTTCGTTGCTCACCGACTTTGCGGCCGCCGCCGGAATCGACGCGCGCGGGCTCGTGCTGCCCGAGGCGGAGGTGAACACCGGCCTCAACCGCGACATCCTGGAATTCCAGCGCGTGGTGAACGGCCTGCCGCTCGCGACGATCGAGAAGCGCCGCTTCCACAAGGAACTGATCGCGCTCAGCTCCGGCGCGAAGGGCAGCGGCCTGTTCGATGAGAGCGCGCTGCTGACGGCTGCCCGCCGCCGCGAGGTGATGGCCGAGTACGCCGACGGCAATGCCGCGGTGGCGCAGGCGTACCTGGGCCGGCGGGAGCTCTTCTTGGAGTCGCCGCCCGTCGGCGGCGATCCGCCGCCCGGTGATGGACTGACCGCCGACAAGCTCGCGCGCATTCTTGGCTGGCTGCTGGTGAAGGGCAAGGCCGATGGCTGAGCAGCTGCCGACCCCCGCGTACCTGTACAACGAGCACGCTCGCAACGTGGCGCCCGACGATTACTGGGGCCAGGTCAAGCGCACGGTCAACGGCAAGCCGGTCGGCCAGGACCAGATCGACATGATCGTCGCGGCGATGCTGACGGCGCTCGACCTTGCGGGCGACGACGAGCTGCTCGACCTCTGCTGCGGCAACGGCGCCCTGACGACCTACTTCTTCCAGCGCTGCCGCGGCGGCCTCGGTGTTGACTACTCCGGCTTCCTGATCGAGGTGGCGCGCCGGAACTTTGTACGCGGCGCCCACGAGC
Organism: uncultured Alphaproteobacteria bacterium; assembly: GCA_903907895.1. Lineage (GTDB taxonomy): Bacteria > Pseudomonadota > Alphaproteobacteria > UBA2966 > CAIVPW01 > CAIVPW01. The sequence goes on along the minus strand of CAIVPW010000036.1, from coordinate 2,427 downwards.
AATACGTCATGGCCGACGCCGTGCGGTTCGTCGGCGAGGCGGCAGACACTGCACGCTTCACCAAGGCGCTCTGCTACGGCGCGTTCCAATACCTCGGCCAAGGGGAGGCATTGCTGCGCGATCTGCGCATGCGCTTCCCCAATGTGGCGCGCTTCGCCATCGGCAACCTGCCCGATCGCGCGCTCGCCGAGCGCTTCTTCGTGAACGCCATGCCCGAGCCGGCAGTGCTCGCGCGTGCCGACACGCCGCTCGGCATCTGGCGCACGCGCGAGGAGTTCGCGGCGATGGCGGCCCGTGCCGGCTGGAGCGCGACGTTCCAGATGATGCCGGCCGCCTTCTATGCGTCGCACTATCGCTACGACGCCATCCTGAGCCGGGCGTGACGCGCGCAACGGCGGTGGGCGCGCGGTCGAACCCCGTCGAACACCTGGCTGTGTTCGGCGGCCGGCCAGCCTTCGCCGAGCCGCGCCCGATCGGCCAGCTCTTCACGCCCGACGTCGAGCGCTTCCTGGCGCTGGCGCGTCCGGCGGTGGAGCAGGGCCGGCTCAGCAATGGCGCGCTGGTGCTAAGGCTCGAGCAGCAACTGGCGGAGTTTCATGGCGTCCGCCACTGCGTCGCCGTCGCCAACGCCGCGTTCGGCCTGACCATGCTCCTCCAGCGGTTCGGCCGCGGCCGGCCGGGCGAGGTCATCCTGCCGGCCTTCTCCTACCGCGGCCTGCCGCACTTCGCCCGCATCGCGGGGCAGTCGCCGCGGTTCTGCGACGTCGAGGAAAGGACGCACGGGCTCGATCCTCGCGCGGTGGAGCGCGCCCTCGGCCCACAGACGTCGGCGATCCTCGCCGTGTGCAACTACAACAGCCCCGGCGACATCGACGGCCTCTGCGCCGTCGCCCGGGCCGCGCACGTGCCGATCCTGTTCGACTCGGTTTACGCCGTCGGCGCCAGTTACCGGGGCCGCCGCCTCGGCGCCTTCGGCGCTGCCGAGGTCTACAGCCTGCACGCCACCAAGCTGCTCAACGGCTTCGAGGGCGGCTATGTCACGACTGACGACGGCAACCTCGCTGCCGTCCTGCGCTGGCAGCGCGACGAATCGGCGGACGCGCCACCGGCGGACGCCGTGCTCGGCACCAATGCGCGCCTCGGCGAGCTTCACGCTGCCATGGCGCTGCTCAGCCTGGAAAGCTTCGACGCCATCGTCAGCGGCAACCGGCGCCGCTTTGCGGCCTACGCGGCGATGTGCGCACGTCTGCCCGGCCTGCGCCTGGTCCCCGTCGAGGCCGGCTCGAATTGCTCGATGGCCGTGGTGGACGTGTCGTCGCCGTGGCCGCTGACGCGCGACGAGATGGTAACCGTATTGCGCGCCGAGGGCGCCGCCATCGCGGCGTACTACAGCCCGCCCTTGCACCGTTCGGTGCATTGTCCGCCGGGCTACGATGTGCAGGTGCTGCCCGTGGCCGAGCGCCTCGCCGCGCGATTCCTGCAGTTGCCGGTGGGTGAGTTGGTCTCGCTCGACGACATCGCGCGCCTTGGCGACGTCCTCGATCTGGTGGCGCGTCGCGGCGACGCCGTCGCCGCACGCTTGCGCCGGCCATGAACGAGCCGATGGCATGGCCGCAGGTCGAAGAGGCCGTGCGCGGCATCTTTGCGCGCCGCTACTTCGCCAACAATGGCCCGCTGGTGCGCCAGCTCGACGCCGGGCTGGCGGCGGCACTCGGTGTCGGCCACGCGGTCTGTGTGACCAACGGCACGGCCGCCTTGACCTTGCTGGCGATGGCGGTGGCGCGCAGCGGTGAGGTCGTCGTGCCGCCCGACGCCCCGCGCTCCACGATCGACGCGCTGCGCTGGGCCGGCCTCGTGCCGACGAGCGCGGTCTCGGCGAGCGCCGTCGCCGTCGTTGACGTCCTCGGCGAGGGGAAGGTTGCCGCCAGCGAGCCCAGCCTGCCGCTTCTCGTCGATGCCCGCGCCGTCAGTCCCCGCCGCGTCGCCGGACTCGGCGCCGCATTCTCGTTGGAGAGCATGAACGCGGGCGAAGGCGGCTTCATCACCACCGACGACGCGGCGCTCGCCGGCCGGCTGCGGACCATGCGCAACTTCCATCCGTCGGAAACCTTTGCGGACGTCGACGTGCGCACCAACGCCAAGATGAGCGAGATGCAGGCCGCACTCGGCCTTATCGCCCTTGAGAACCTGAGGGCGGCGCGATGAAGCTCGGCGCCATGCAGCCGTACTTCTTCCCGTACCTCGGCTATTTCGACCTCATCAACCGCACCGACCAATGGGTCGTGTTCGACGTGGTGCAGTACACGGCGAAGACCTGGATGAACCGCAACCGCATCCTGCACCCCAACGAAGGCTGGCAATACGTCACGGTGCCAGTCGAGCACACGCTGGGCCAGCGCATCGACCAGATCCGCATCCTCGGCAAGG
>CAIVPW010000035.1 GCA_903907895.1 uncultured Alphaproteobacteria bacterium | reverse complement strand
TTGCCAAGGTCGTTGGCAAGGTCGCCGTTCAACCGCTGCACCATGGCGGTGTGTGAGAAGTCGCCGTCGTTGCCGAACGGCACCTCACGCATCAGGAAGTAGCGCACCGGATCGAGGCCGTAGCGCGTGATAAGTGCGTTCGGGTCGATAACGTTGCCGAGTGACTTCGAAATCTTCTGGCCTTCGTTGGTCCACCAGCCGTGCGCGTAAACGCGCTTCGGCGGCTCCAGGCCGGCAGCCATCAAGAACGCAGGCCAGTACACGGCGTGAAAGCGCAGGATGTCCTTGCCCACGACGTGCACGTCGGCCGGCCAGAACTTCTTGAATTCGGCGCTGTCCGTATCCGGGTAGCCAATGGCGGTCAGGTAGTTCGCCAGCGCATCGAGCCACACGTACATGATGTGCTCGGGTGCGCCCGGTACGGGGATGCCCCACTTGAAGGTGGTGCGCGAGATCGACAGGTCCTTCAGGCCGCCACGCACGAAGCTGACTACCTCGTTGCGGCGAGAGTCCGGCTGCACCGCTTCCGGGTGCTCCTCGTAGAAGCGCAGGAGCGGCTCCTGGAACGCGGAGAGCCTGAAGAAGTAGCTCGGCTCCCGCACCCACTCGACGTCGGCGCCCGTCGGCGCGCGCTTCTTGCCGCCGGGTCCCGGCACCAGCTCATCTTCGCCGTAAAACGCTTCGTCGCGCACGGCGTACCAGCCTTCGTAGTGGCCGAGGTAGATATTGCCGCTCGCCTCGATTGCCTTCCACAGCGCCTGGCACGCGCGCACGTGGCGCGCCTCCGTCGTGCGGATGAAGTCGTCGTTCGAGAAGCCCATGCGCTGCGCCAGGTCGCGGAAGTTCTGCGAGACCTTGTCGGTGAACGCCTGCGGTGCGATGCCGGCCGCTGCGGCGGCCTTCTCGACCTTTTGGCCGTGTTCGTCGGTGCCGGTGAGGAACTTCACCTCACGGCCGTCGAGGCGCATGAAGCGCGCAATCACGTCGCACGCCAGCGTCGTGTAGGCGTGCCCGATGTGAGGCGCGTCGTTCACGTAGTAGATCGGAGTCGTGATGTAGTACCGGTCGGCCATGGGTCAGGCTCGTGCCGCGCGCGCCAGCGCCGACAACACGGTCAGCGCCAGCTGCTTGCGATCCAGATTGAGGGCAATCCCCTGCGCCAGGAGATGAGAGACTTTCTCCCACACCCCTACCCAATGTTCAAGGTTACGCCGGCCCAAGACGCGGCCGAATACCTCGATTTCACCGTCCAAAACCTCGTCGGCGGGGGGGTGTCCGGCCTGTGCCCGAATGGCTCGCGTCAGCCACCATTCGGGCAGAGCAGCGAGCACGCGAAAGCCGCGGCCAACGTCGCGCTTGGCTAGGCGATCGGCGATGCGGTGCATGCCGGCGACGTCCATCGCGGGCAGCTTCGCAGCCCAGCCCTGCAGATCCTTGTAGAAGCCGACCCCGTCGGCCTCGGCAAGCGCGATGGCACGGCCGGGACTGCCTTCCGACATCGCCATGAGCGCGCGGAGATCGTCGGCCTGCAGCTCTGGCCACTGCTGGCGCAGCACGGTCGCTACGTCAGAAGCTTGCAGTGGCTTCATGCGCAGCGTGCGCGTGCGCGAGCGGATGGTGGGCAGTACAAAGCCCGGACGGTGCGCGATGAGCAGGATCAACCCACGCGGGGGCGGCTCCTCGATGATCTTGAGGAGCGTATTGGCGGCGGCGGTATTCAATTCATCGGCTGCATCGATGATTGCGACGCGCCAGCCACCCTCGGCCGACGTGTGCGAAAAGAACGTCACCGCGGCCCGCGCTTCGTCGACGAGGATTTCCTCGCGCGGTTTTTCCGTCTTGGCGTTGACGCCGGTCTCGACAATGCAAAGATCGGGATGCGCTTGTGCGGCGACGCGGCGGAAGATCGGGTGTTCCACTTCTACGGTGCCAAGCGCGGGCCCTGCCCCGCCGCCGAACAACGAGTCCTGGCCGTTCTCGGCGGCGAGCACACCGCGCGCGAACCGGTATGCGAGCGTCGCCTTGCCGATGCCGCGCGGGCCAGCAAGCAACCACGCGTGCGGCATGTGCCCGCCTTCGAAGGCGCGCTTCAGCTCCGCCTCCGCCCCGGCATGACCGACCAGCGCCGCGGTCTTGCGAGGGTGGAAGTCGAACTCGTCCGTGATGGGCGTGGCGGCCATTAGCGATTGCGCCGCTTCATGCAGCCGCCTGCAAAGACGACGTCCACAAGTCGCTCAGTGCACGTTCCACGGCCGGCGCCTCATCGATCTGGCACAGTCGTGACTTGGCAAGACGGCGCGCCTCGGATGCGAGCGGCCATGGTGCCGCCTCGATGTACCAACCAAGGTGCTTCTTGAAGTGCTTGAGGCCAAGCGAATCGCCGTAGAAGCGCAAGGTCTCGCGGAAGTGGTCGAGCACGATTCCCAGCCGCGCCTCCAAGTCCGGTTCGGTCATGGTATCGCCAGAGGCCAGCGCCCGCTCGATGGCTGGCGCGACCCACGGGCGGCCGTAGACGCCGCGTCCGATCATGACGGCGTCGGCGCCGGACTCGGCCAGAGCGCGCCGCGCGTCCTGGGCATCGGTGACGTCGCCGTTGACGATGACCGGCACGGCGACCGCCGCCTTCACGTCCGCCACCGCATGCCAATCGGCGCTGCCCTTGTAGAACTGCTGGCGGGTGCGCCCGTGGACAGTGACCGCCTGCGCGCCGACGCGCTCGGCCCGATGCGCAAGCTCGGCGGCATTGCGCGAGGCGTTATCCCAGCCGAGGCGCATCTTCACCGTCACCGGGACGTCCGAGGCACGAACGGCGGCCTCGATCATCCGTTCGGCAAAGTCCAAGTCACGCATCAGGGCCGCACCGGACAGAGCGCCAGTGACCTCCTTGCACGGGCAACCCATGTTGAGATCGATGATGTCGGCGCCCGCTGCGGCGGCGAGACGCGCGCCGTGGGCGACCCATCGGGGCTCGCGCGCAACCAGCTGCACGACCATAAGCGGTAGGCCGTCGCCGACGGCCGCCCTGCGCACCACGTCGGCACGGCCGCGGGCGAATTCCTGGCACGCCACCATCTCGGTCGCGACATAGGCGGCACCCAGGCGGCTGCACGCCCGGCGGAACGGCAGATCCGAGATGCCGGTCATGGGCGCGTTGAGGATACGGCCGCCGATCTCGACGCCCCCGATGCGAAGCGCCGGCGCGACCGCAGACTTGCCATGTTCCGAGGGGAGCATGGCCGGATCATGCCTAGCCTCTCCCGCCTCTGCAAACCGCTCGCGCTATTCCTATTCGTGCTGGGCTCCCTCCCCGCCGCCGCCCGGGCGTAACGCACCTTGACTGTGACGGGGGAAGGCACCGCTGTCGCAACCCCCGACCAAGCCGAGGTCCAGGCAGGGGTCGTCTCGGAGGGCCCTACCGCGGCCGATGTTGCGCAGCGCTCAGGCGATGGATTTTGCACCCGCGGTGCCGGTCGCGACCGGCGAGCAGGCTGCGGTCACCATGGTGTTCCGGAGCGAGAACTAGCGCAGGCGCGTCTGCACGGTCGACCAGATGGCGGCGCCAACCTGTTCCACAGTCTGCGTTGCATCGATGACGGCGCAGCGCTGAGGGTCGCGCCGGGCGATGTCGAGGAACGCCGCGCGCACCTTGGCGTGGAACTCGACTCCCATGCGGGCATAGCGATCGCGTTGCTGCTCGCGTTCAAGGCCTGCCTCTACGGGCAGGTCCAGGATCAGCGTCAGGTCCGGGCGCAGGCCGCCCTGGACGACTGCCTCCAACCGCTCCACGGCATCCCGCCCGAGGCCCTGGGCGTAGCCTTGGTAGGCCATTGTCGAGTCGGTGAAGCGGTCGCTGACGACCCACGTACCGCGCGCCAGAGCCGGGCGAATGGTGCGTTCCAGGTGTTCGCGGCGGGCGGCGAAGTGCAGCAACGCTTCGGTCAGGGACTCCCAGCGGCCCGGGGCACCACTGACAAGCAGTGCACGGATTTCCTCCGCGCCGGGAGCGCCACCAGGTTCGCGGGTGGCGACGGCTGCGATACCGGCAGTATTCAGGGCGTCGGCAAGCCGGCGCGCCTGCGTAGACTTGCCGCCCCCCTCGCCGCCCTCGAGAGTGATGAACTTCGCTGCGGCCAGGCTAGTTGGTCGCCGCCGCGGGCGGTCCCCACACCAGGTGGCTTACCGCTGCACCGAGACGCCCGGCGAAGCCGAGGCGGCCTACGTCCGCGCCCGCCACCAAGGGACGCACGATTGGGTCCATGTCGGGAGCTTCGATGCGCAGGGTAGCGATCTGCTGGCCCTTCTTGATGCCGGCGGGAATCGGGCCGTCGTAGATCGCTTTCACGGTCATCTGGCGGCGTGCGGTGCGGCTCATGGTCAGGCTGAGACCGCCGTCCACGACAAGCGGAACGCTGGCCCTCTCGCCCAGCCAAACGGGCGCCTCGGCGACGACCTCGCCCGGCTTGAAGAACTCGAAGTTGGCGAACTCGCGAAAGCCCCAATCCATCACGCGCTCGGTCTCCTTGGCGCGTTCGGCCTCCGACTTCATGCCAGCCGCCACCAGGATCAGCCGGCGGCCGTTGCGCACCGCAGAGGCGGTCAGTCCGTAGCCAGCTTCCTCGGTGTGGCCAGTCTTGAGGCCATCTGCACCGGGATAGGAGGTGAGAAGCGGGTTGCGGTTCGGTTGCCGGATGTTGTTGTAGGTGAACGCCGTCTGGCTGAACATCGCGTAGAACTGCGGGAAATCCGTGATGATGCGCGACGCCAGCGTGGCGAGGTCTCTCGCACTCATCAGGTCGCCTTCCCCGGGCCAGCCGGTGGCGTTCGAGAACACGCTTTCCTTGAGCCCGATCTCGCGGCCGCGTTCGGTCATCTGATCGGCGAACGCGCCCTCGGAGCCGGCGAGTCCTTCGGCAATGACGACGCAGGCGTCGTTGCCGGACTGCACAATGATGCCCTGCAGCAGGTCGCGCACGGCGACACGCTCGCCGACCTTCACGAACATCTTCGAGCCCTCCATGCGCCAGGCCTTTTCGCTGACGCGGAAGGTGTCATCGAGCGTGATCTTGCCCTCGTGCAGTTGCTCGAACACGATGTAGAGCAGCATCATCTTGCTCATCGAGGCCGGCGGAATCTGTTCCTCGGCGTTCTTGGCAAAAAGCACCTGTCCCGTGGCGTGCTCGATGAGGATGACGCGCGGCGCGAGCGTATCGATCGTCGCCTGCGCGGTGGCGGCGTTGGACGCGAGGAGTGCGGCAAGGGCCGCGACGAGGGCTAGCGCGCGTGCCGGCCGGTCGGCGGTCGGGATGGCTGCGTTCATTGCTTCCCCAAGGAAACCTGCGGCAACGCCCGGTCTAGGCGAAGCAGCGGCCTCAATCGACCACAATTCTGGCTTCTGTATGGCCACGGGCAATCACCATACCGAGTGTTGTTTCGGCCCGGGCGGTGTTTTCCAGGGGTCCCAGGCGCACGCGGTACAGCGGCCGCCCGTTGACATCGACGGTCGTGACCGCTGTCGGCCCCAGCGCCGACAAGTTGCTGCGCAGCGTGTTGGCACTCTCATAGCTCGCAAAGGCACCGGCCTGAACGAAGATGCGGTTGGTGGCCGGCACCCCGACAAACGTCACCTCGGGCGGAACCGTAGGGTTGAAGCGCGGCGTGTTTGTGGGGGGCGGCGGCGCGAGCGCAACACCTGCGGCTGGCGCTAGAGCCTCGACCGCCACGACCGGACGCGGAGCGGCGGCAACCGTTACAAGCGGGGCGTCGGCGACGGCGCCGCGGGTGGCGATCAGATTTTCGGTCGGGCCCTGCACCGCCTCGACCTTGACCAGGGTGGTGCCTTTTTCCGAGAAGCCGAGCAGATCGGCGGCGCGGCGCGACACGTCGATGATGCGCCCGTTCACGAACGGGCCACGATCGTTCACCTGAAGGACGACGGAACGGCCATTCTCGAGATTCGTGACGCGCACGTAGCTCGGCATCGGCAGCGTCTGGTGCGCCGCCGTCATCGCGTTCATGTCGTAGATGTCGCCGTTGGCCGTGCGTTGGCCGTGGAACGGATAGCCGTACCAGGACGCGATCCCGGTGGTGTTGTAGAGCGGGTCTTCCTTGGGCTCGTACCTTACCCCGTTGACCACGTACGGAGTTCCAACCTTGTAGATTGGATTGGGCTCCTGCGGTGCCCGCACGGCGGCCTGTTGCTGTGGCCGCGACGCCGGTACAGGGGCCTTCATGAGGTGGTTGCCGAGCTCGAGCTGTGCACACGCGGAAAGGCCCAGCAGCGCGAACGCGCCCCAGCCGAGTCCCATCCCTCTCTGCCACATCTGGTAGACTCCCCCCGTTGTGGGGCCCTTATCTTGTACCCTAATCGTCGCCGATTCGGTCTGCAAGGGTTCCTACCGCAACGGCGAACAACGTTGCGTTGTTCCACCGGAGTAAGGATCGGTAGTTGTTGTAGACGAGGTACGCGGGTGACCTGGAGCCGGCCGTCGGCAGCACGATAGAGGCCTGCAAGTCGCGCGTCGGCAGGTCACCGCCGTCGCTCCGGCGCACACCCAACGCCTGCCAGGCGCTGATAGGCTTCTGCGTCGGCAAGCCGGCGAGCGCCGGGTCGAAGTTGTTCGGCACCTTCACGGGCCGGCCCCAAGTCTGGTCACCAAGCCAGCCGTTCTTCGCCAGCAGCTGCGCCGCGGAGGCGAACACGTCGGCCTTGTTCGTCCAAATGTCACGCTTGCCGTCGCCGTCGAAATCGACGGCGGCCGACAAGAACGTGGACGGCATGAACTGTGCCTGGCCCATCGCCCCCGCCCACGACCCGCGCATGGCCGTCGCAGTGATGTGGCCCTGGTCGACGATCTGCAGTGCGTTCAAGAGTTCGCGGCGGAAGTAGGCGGCGCGCCGATCGTCATAGGCGAGCGTCGCCAGCGCCTGGATGACAGAGAACCCGCCGGTGTTGCGGCCGAAGTCCGTCTCGAGGCCCCACAGCGCGACGATGAAGCGCGACTGCACGCCGTATTTCTTCTCGACCTGGGCCAGCAACTCGCGATTCTCGGCAAGCATCTGCTTGCCGCGTGCGACGCGTCCCTCGGTGACGCGGCCGGCGAGGTACTGCTCGAAGGTGAGCGTGAACTCCGGCTGTGCCCGATCGAGCTCAATGACGCGCTGCAGCGGCTCGATGCCCGTCAGCGCGACGTCGAGCGTTTGGGCGCGGATGCCACGATCAAGCGCTTCCGTTCGAACGCCGGCCAGGAATGTCTGGAAGTCGATTTGCTGTGCGCGGACGGGTAGCGGACCCAGCACGGCCGCAATTGCGACCACCGCCAAGGGACGAATCCAACCGGCAATCCAGGGACTCTTGTACTGCACCAACGAGACCGCGCCGTTGCGCCGAGCTTGCGCGTTGACTGTTAGCGCAACGACTCGTGCTGCGCAACGTCCGCATCACGCTTCGTGCGCGTCTCGCGGCGTGCGCGATGACAGCCGCCTAACACCGTTCGCACGCCCCAAAGGACCGCCTCACGCGGACCGAACCGGAGCAACGCCGTTCGTTGCGGCGTGAAACACCTCGGCGTCGGCACGCTTTGCATCCGTTTCTTGCGCTTCTTGTGAAGCTCCGCAAAGGAGCCGGGCACGTCGCTAAAGCCACATCGAGCCGCGATGTTGGGCGCGATGTGTGATTCTGCGCTCCGGTCGACTGCAGTGGGCTTGTGGTGCGCCGATGCGCTGATACAGTCCCGCTCGCCATGCCGATTGCACGCAAACGCCGTCCAACGCAGGCGGCGTGGGCGTTGCCCGCGGCGCTGACCGTCCTCCCGCTGCTCCTCGCTGGCGTCTCGCTCGCCGTCGGACCGGCGCACATCGACGTCGCGGCGGCGCTGCGCGGCCTGTTCGACGCCGAGCCGCCCATCGCCTCCATCATTCTCGCTGAGATCCGGCTGCCGCGAACGCTCCTCGGCCTCATGGTCGGTGCGACGCTCGGCTTGTCTGGAGCCGCGCTGCAAGGATTGCTGCGCAACCCGCTGGCGGAGCCCGGAATAATGGGCGTGTCGACCACGGCCAGCCTCGGCTCGGTGATCGTCTTCTACTTCGGTTTTTCCGCGCAGTTCGCTTTGGCGCTGCCGCTCGGAGGCATCCTCGGCGCGCTCCTGTCGGTCGGGTTGCTCTATCTGCTTGCTGGACGCGACTCGAGCGTACTGACGCTGGTGCTTGCGGGTGTCGCCGTATCGAGTTTCGCTGCCGCGCTCAGCTCGCTCGCGCTCAACTTGGCCCCAAGTCCCTACGCAGCGCTCGAGATCGTTTCGTGGTTGCTCGGTTCGCTCGCCGACCGGTCCATGGAGCACGTCTGGCTCACGTTGCCGCTCATGGCCGTCGGTTGGCTTCTTCTCCTTACGTCAGGCGCGGCGCTGAACGCGCTTAGTCTGGGCGAAGATACTGCAAAAAGCCTTGGAATATCGTTAAGTATTGCTAGGTTACAGGTTATTCTTGGCACGGCACTTTCGGTCGGCGCTGCCGTATCGGTCACCGGCGGCATTGCCTTCGTTGGGTTGGTGGTGCCGCACCTGCTGCGGCCGCTGGTGGGACACGACCCGCGCCGGCTGTTGCCGGTCAGCGCGTTGGGCGGCGCGGCGTTGCTGGTCGGCGCGGATATCGTCGTGCGCGTCGCGCCGGGACCGATCGAGCTCAAGCTGGGCGTGGTAACCGCCTTGCTCGGTGCGCCGTTCTTCTTGCACCTGATCTATCGCACGCGGCGAGGCGCGCTGTGAGCTTGCTGATCGCTAAGGACCTGACGGTCGAGCTGCACCGCAAAGTGGTGCTGCGCGGCGTGACGTTGTCGGTGGCCGCCGGCGAGTTCGTCGGTCTTGCCGGTCCGAATGGCGCGGGCAAGACCACCTTCTTGCGTGCAGCAGCTGGGCTGGTACGCAAGTCGGGAGGCGAACTGCTGATCGACGGCAAACCTCTCGACGGCCGCGGTCGCAAGACGCTGGCGCGTACCGTCGCCTACCTCGCCCACGGCGCCCCGGCGCATTGGCCGATGCCAGCTGAGAGCGTCGTCGCCTTGGGCCGCCTACCCCACGCGAACACGCTCGGCTTACTGCGGGACCATGACCACGAGGTGGTGGCGGCTGCGATGCAGCAAGCAGAAGCGGCTGACCTAGCCAACCGTCCCATCACCGAACTTTCCGAAGGCGAACGGGCGCGCGTCATGATCGCGCGGGCGCTCGCGCAGGAGCCCAAGCTGTTGCTGGCGGACGAGCCGACGGCGGCACTCGACCCGTACCATCAGCTGCGGGTCCTCGAGATACTGCGCGGCATTGCCGCCAGGGGCGGCGCAGTGCTGGCGGTGTTCCATGATCTGCCGCTGGCAATGCGTTACTGCACACGCCTCGCGTTGTTGGTCGAAGGACGCATCCTGGCGGAAGGTGCGCCCGCCGACGTGGTCACGGCCGACAACGTGCGCGCGACCTATGGGGTCGAAATGCATGCCGGTCCAACGCCGACCTTCGCCCTGCCCTATCGGCCCTGATTTCTACTGGCGCATTGTCAGGGTGTTGCGGGTGATCTCGTAGCCGGATAGGCGGGCGAGGAAGCTCATTCCCAGCAGCGACTGCTGCATTGGGGACGGATTCACCGATGCCTCCACGTTTTCGATGGTGATGTCGCCGATCGTAACCGCCTTCAGGCGCGCGGCGGCCGCCCGGATGACGCCGTTGGCCGTGCGATACGGCAGGGTGAACCGCAGTTGGGACGGGTCGAGGCCGAGCCGCTTCGCGTCGGCCATCGTCAGCACGACGTCGCTGGCGCCGGTATCCACCAGGAAGCGCACCGGCACTCCCTCCACCTCGCCCTGCACCGAGAAGTGGCCGTTGCGGTCGGCACGGAACACCATCTCGGCCTCCGAGCCCCGTTGGCCCATCGACGGGACCAATTCGGCCAACAACGCGCGGCCCATGTCCTGGGCTTCGTAGCGGTAGGCATAGCCAAGTACGAGCAACGCCGCCGCCAACAACCAGAACGCTGCGGCGCCAAGAGCCTCACCGCCGCGGCTGCGGTGCTGCACGACGACCGTGCCGAACAAGAGGATCGCCCAAAGGAGACCCGCCGTCAGTCCGATGCGGTCACTTTGGTCGCTTAGCGCCTGTGGAAATTGCCGCGCGAGCAACACTACGCCGCCAGTCAGCAGGAGCGCGGGAAGGAGCCAGGCGAGCCAGGGGCGCTTCATGGATCGGAGAGTCTGAGCCAGCGGCACGGCCACGGCAACCCTGCGGCCGGGGTACGGCTTGTTCGCAGCCGCCCATTGTGGCCACAATCCGCCCCTCCCGTGCAGACGGACCCAATGCCCTCGCCGCCTACTGGCATCGTTCTCAACGCCGACGACTACGGGCTGTCCGAAGGCATCGACGAGGGCATCCTGCGCCTGTTGGGCGCAGGACGGCTGTCGGGCGTGAGCGTCATGAGCACCGCGCCGCTATGGCCTGCTCACGCGGCCGCGTTGCGGCCCTTCGCTGGCGCGGCAGACATCGGACTTCACTTCGCGTTGACGGAGACACCGACCGAACGCACGGAACTGCGCAGAAACGGGCGCGCCTTCACGTTCGGCGAAGTGCAGCGCCTCGCCTGGCTGCGCCAGTTGCCCCGCGATGTCCTGGTGGATGAGCTTACGCGGCAGTGGACGCGGTTTGTGGACGCCTTCGGACAACAGCCCGCCCATATCGACTCCCACCAGCATGTGCACCAGCTGCCGCGCATCCGCGGGGCGGTCCTGCAATTCGTCCGGCAGCTGCCGGCCGGGCAGCGTCCGTACGTGCGTACCTGCTTCGACCGCCGGAGCGTCATTTGGGCACGCGGGGGCGACCGCACACGCGCGCTGGCGTTTTCCTGGGCTGGCACGCACCTGCACAACAGCCTGCGCCGCCATGGCCTGCGCACGAACGATGGTTTCTCGGGCGTGTACGATTTTCGCCCGCGCGACGGATACCGGCCGCACTTCCAGGGGTTTCTGCGTGGCGTGCGCGAAACGACGATCCTGATCTGCCATCCGGCGATGCCGGACAAGGAAACGCCCGGCGATCCGATCGCTGCGGCCCGCGCCATTGAGTTCGCGTATCTGGCAGGCCAGGAGGTCTTGGCCGATGCTGCCGCCGCGAACGTCCGTTGGGGTCGGTTCGCGTCCTAGGCTACCGCCTTCAGGATCTGCTCGGCGGCCTCTTCCGCACCGTCGGCAGCAGGGGGCAGCAGGGCGTACGCCGCCCGAAAATTCTCGATCTTGCCAAGAGCTTCGTCGATTGCCGCCGGCAGATCCTCTTCCCGCGCCATCATTCCGACGCCGAGGTCGCAGATCGTGCGGGCGTTAACCCACTGCTCCGCGTGATTGGGAACCGGGATCACAATCAGCGGCTTGCGCATGACGAAGGCCTCGGACACGGCGCTGAAGCCGCCGTTGACCACCAGCAGGTCGGCGCTCGCCGCGAGTTCCGGCGTGTTCAGGACTCGACCGAGATAGTGCAGCCCGCCCGGCACCGCCTGGTTCGCCGGTGCGGCACGACCGACGATGTCGACGGTGCAACCGGCGGGAGCGCGCTCGAGCGTCACCGGCGAGCCGAACTTGGAGCCGCTCAGCATGACGAGGATGCGCGACGGCCGCCCCTGGGTCGCCGACGGCCGGCAGGCGGGGCGCACAATGGGTCCGATACGGACGTACGGCGCCGGCGGTTTGCCGGCCGCGCTTGTCAGACTCGGGCTTAGCGCCACATCCGGAACGAAGCGGTGATAGAGGAAGTCCAGTTCCTCGACCGCATGAAACTGCAGGCGGATGGATGCAGGCCGATCAGTGTAATGGCGGTAGAGGGTGTGTACGACGTCGGCGTTATTCACCGCGAACAGGGGCACCTGCTTGCCGCGCCGGCGCCGACGCATGTAGGTGGAGTCGGTGACGACGGCGTCGGGCTTCAACCGATCCATGACCCCCTCGATCAGCTTCGAGTTGGCGCGCATGGTCGCGAGGTACCGCGGTACCGACAGGATCGTCCGGACGCCCGAGATACGCCCCCCACTGGTGCCGTACTGCAGCGCCTCCAGCTCGATGGGATCGTCAATTCCGGGCTGCTGGCGGAAATACCAAAGGCCGTTGCCGGAGGTCGCGACGGTGCTGGCCACACCGTGCCCGGCCAGCTTTTGCATGATGGCGTGGCAGCGCGTGGAGTTGCCGAGGCCCAATCCGTTGACGAGAAACAGGACCCTCTTCATGCCGGCACGCGGCGGAAGCGCGCCGCCATGCCGAATAGCCCCGCCCTGCGGCTCGCTTCCAACTGCCAGCCGGCGGTGCGCGCGGCGTGCTCGAAGTGGCGCAGCGAGTAGAGTCGTGCCTCGACCCCATGCGATGCATGGAACCACCGGATCAGCATGCCGGGCACGGACTGCACCGAGAATAGAACCACCAGCCACGCACCGGGGTCGGCGTGCACCGCGGCGTTGCGCAACACGTCGATGGCATCGACGAACTCGAACACACCGAACGCCGCAATCACCGGGAAGGTGCGGCCGAGCCGTACCGTCGCAGCGTCTCCTTGGACGGGCGTGATGCGTGGGTCACCGGAAAGATGGCGCAGCATTTCCTCGGCGCGGTCCACGGCCCAGACGCCTGCAGCACCTTCCTGCAACAACACACGGGTGTAGTAGCCAGCTCCGCAGCCCAGTTCCAAGACGTCGGCCCGGTGCAGCGGACCCATGACGTTCAGCACCGACTGCCGTTCGCGCGTGCGCAACCAACTCCAGGGGAAGCGATTGCTTGCCCCGGCGTACGCGGCCGCTTGTCGATTGAAGTACTCGGTCGCGTCGTTCAACGCGGCGCCCCCTGCCAGTCCCCCATGCTACCGGCGGCCGGGCAGGACGCCTAGGCGCTTAGGGGCTTGCCCCGCGATCCTATGGTTGCATGCATGGGCAGAGCGAGCGCCTCCCGTCGCCGTGGCCCCGCTCCCTCCGAAGTGCTACTCACCGCCACCATGCGCCGGCTTCTGACCGCCACCCTCCTCCCTCTGCTTGCCGGGGCCATCGTCCTGAGTGTGCTTTCGGCGGTTCTGTTGCGGGCGTGGAACGTCGCGCCACAGCTCGAAGGCGGTGCGCGTGGCCGGGCGACCGAGACTCCCGGACTGACGGGCCACGACCTCATTACGGGGTACAAGCTGGCCACCATGTTCGCGGTCGATGATCGGGGACTGGTTGAGAACGTGGGGGGCGTGGATGCTCTCGACCTCGCGGTGGCGATCACACCTGCCATCGAAGGCGGATGGAACGTGGACCTTGAACCCCGCAATTTCGCCCTGGCGCTACCGATCGAGCATGCGGCTCACGTGCCGGGCCGGGCCCATGTCCACCTATGGGTGAACGGCGACTACGTGGACGACTTCGTGACGCCGCGGCGCTGGGTGCCGCCGTTGCCAGCCGGAGTGCATGAGATCGTCCTGAGCGTCACGACGGTGGACCATCGACTCTATGCGCGCGAGCGCGTGCCGTTGGTCTTCCGCACCTACGTGCGCTCTGCCGACGTGCGGGGCGCCGGCCCCGCGCGCCCAATCGCGGTGGCCGAGAGCGATACCCCTATCGCGGTGCAGCGCGGAGAACTTGTGCGTTTGGACTTCGAGATGGGGGCGGAGCGCCGGGTCGTGCTCGACGGGTATGGCCTGGATGCGCAGATCGGCCCGGTTACGGGCGCTTCATTCCTTTTCCTTGCCGACACGCCCGGCACGTTTTCCCTGCGCGATGGCGCGCGAGCCCGTGAGCTAGTGATCGCGCCCTAGGCTCCGTGCGGCCCCGCTACATCGCCTCGTAGACGACGAGCTTGGAGTCGGGGCGATTGTTCTCTTGCTGCTGCGCCACATACACGCGGTGGGTCTGCTGATCGACAGCAAGCGTGTGAACGCCAATGGCGATCGGGAATGGTTCCAACGCGCGGTAGCGGTCGGGACCATCCTGCTGGATCACCGTCATGACACCGCCCGCCGGGACGTAGACACGGCGCAGCCCTACATCGAACTCGATGAAGTCGTTGCCGCGGCCGATGTCGAATTGGGCGACTGGCTGACGCGTCTCGAGGTCCATCACCACGAGCACGTTGTTCCCCTCGCACGCGACGAAGGCGCGGCGGCCTGCGGGATCGAGCGCCATGCCGTGATTTCCGCGACAGCCCGGTACAGGAATCTCAGCCTCGACGGTGTCGGTCTGCGGATCGATCACTGCAATCGTGTTGAGGTCCTGCAGGTTGACGTAGACCTTGTTGGCGACCGGGTCGAACCTCGGCATGCCGGTCTGGCTGCGGAACGGGACTGCTTTGATCTGCTGGTTGGTGCGGACGTCGACTACCGATTCGACGCGCGCACGCTCGTTGGAGACGTAGAGCTTGCCGAATTTCGACGCGTATTCGATGCCGTCGGGCTTCTCGGCCGTGGGAATTCGATCGACCACCTGCATCGTCGCCAAGTCGATGACGCCGATCTTGTTCTCGCCCCAATTGGTTGTGTAGAGGCGGTTCAGCTCCGGCACGAAGGCAACGTCCTCCACCGCGGGCGTTCCTTTGATGGTCGCGGCGACCTTCAGGTCGGTGAGCGAGACCACGTAGACTTGGCTCGCGCCGAGATGCGTTACGAATAGCCGTTTGCCGGCATGATCGATGCGCATGTAGTCGAACCGTTCGCCCAGCGGTCCGGGCAGATCAAGCTCCGCGACCTTCTTGAGCGCCGGGGCCGCGGCCGCGGCGGACGCAACGAGCAACTGCAAGGCGACGAGAGTACATAGCCAGGGCTTCATGCGGCCTCCAACGC
>CAIVPW010000034.1 GCA_903907895.1 uncultured Alphaproteobacteria bacterium | reverse complement strand
GCCCGCCGGGCGAGAGCTAGACTGCGCGCATGGCGGTGAAACCCAAGGTTCCCTTGCTGCCCCTTGTGGGCGGCGCGGTCGTCGTCGCGGTGGCCGTCGCGCTCCTCATGAATGCGTGGACATCGGCGGGGCCCCCCTCGGCGCCAGCCGCGGGTGATGGACACGACCACGTCCACGTACTCGCCGCGATGTACGACATCAATGATCCGGCGCAGGTTCTGGTTGTGCCGGCGTCCGAGGCGCCGCACGTAGCGATGCATCTTGAGCAGACGCCGGACGGGGCAGTGCGCGCGCGCCTGGTGCTCGCGAACTTTGCCATCGCGGGCACCGATGCCGGCACGACAAATATGCCGGGCCGCGGGCACGCTCACCTCTACATCGACGGCGCGTACGTCAGCGACTTTGGGGGCCTGACCGAGACGCTGCCGCCACTGTCGCCGGGGAATCATGAAATCACGGTTGGCCTGAAGGCCATCGACCACCGGGCGTTTGCGTCGGGTGGACGCATCGTCGGCGATCGCATTGTCCTCCGCGTACCGGATGTCCGTCGCCGCTCGCCGATTGGAACGCCTCGGACGTTCGCCATCGACCTCAAGGGCGGCCGCGTCGCCGGAGAGAGCACGCTGCGGGTAAAGCAGAACGAGACGATCCGCCTGCAGTGGACGAGCGACGCACCCATTTCGGTGCACCTGGAAGGCTACGACATTGAAGCCTTGGTGGCGCCGCAGTCGCCTGTCTCCGTCCTGTTCGTCGCTGATGCGCCCGGACGCTTTCCGGTGGAGGAGCACGGCGAGGGCGGTGCGCACGGCCGCGGTGCGCTGTTCTACCTCGAGGTCTATCCGTAGCCCGCGGATTGCGCGCGCACCGGCGCTGCCGCCGTAGCCTTCGACGCGGCCTCCCGCCGCTTGCCGTTGAGCAAGAAGCTGAGCACGGGTGAACGCTTCACCACCAACGCGTGGAAGGCGAGCATGCTTGCCGTAGCCAGGACCAACGCCAGCGCGTACAGCGCCCAGTAGGATTCGAATACGGGGGCGAACGCGGCAAACACCAGCCACATCACCAGATAGTGCAGCAGGTACACGGTGTACGCGGCGTCCGAAAGGAACGCGACCGAGGGATTGGGACCGCGCACCAAGCGCTGGAACAGGGCGCACAACAAGCCGAAAACGGCGAGGGCGAGCGCTGCCTCGACCGTCAGAATGGCGCCCGCAGTCAGCGGCAGGCCGAACCGGGCCGCGGCCGAAATGGCGGCAACCGCCGACCAGACGACCACGTCAGCGCGCTGGGGCGCCACCATGGCCATACGAACTGGCTCGCTGCGGTACGAGAGAATGCCCACAAGGTAGAATGGAAGATAGTTGCCGAACGCGACGATCGGATAGAGCCGCTCATCAAGCGTTGCGTATTCTCCGAACGTGCCGGTGATTGCGATGCGCCCGACGAGAACTCCGCCAATGGCAATGGCGAGGCAGATCATGTGGGGCGGCAGGGGCAAATGGCGGCTTATCGCCTGAATCCTGTCTGCGAGCCGCACGAGCGGCAAAGTAAGCACCGTGCAGCCGGCAAGCACCAAGAGGAACCATAGGTGCAAATGCCACGGCGTCTGCAATTCGCCCACCGGCAGGCCCGGAAAGAGCGACGCCCGCTGCTGCAGGTAGATGTCATGCAGTTCGATGGCCAACAAGTTGGTCGGCAGGACCACCAGCAGCGGCACCAGGATTCCCTGAAGCCTGCGGACATGGAAGGTGCGTGCGGGGACTTTTGTGAGGATCATCGCGGCGAAGAAGCCGGCGAGAACGAAGAACCCTTCCATTCGGAACAAACCCGACACGAAGGCGATGGCACCCATTCCCCACACAACGCTGGTGTGGCTTCCGGCATGAACCAGCAGCCCGAAGAACATGAGGAATGCGCGCAGTGCATCCAGTGCGTAGATGCGTTGACTGCGAACGGCTAGCTGCATTCCTGCATCTCCGGCGGGAGCCAGACCCCTGCCCACGGCGCAGTACACGCTTCCGAGGCGGGGCGCGGTACGGTGCGAACCGGTTGTACGCCGGCGCGGATGCGGTAGCGTGCGACGGCCGGAAGAGGTAGCCGGCGGCTGCTCGTTGCGGCTGCGCTTCACCCGGGGGAGGTACGCCCTTCCCGCACGCCGCGCGGGCAGTCAATTTCCCTAAGCTCGACATTATGGAGCGAAAACAACAAGGCGTTCCGGCAAGGAACCTGCGGGAACTGCGCAGCTGGGCGCACGAACGCATTCGCGAAGGGGGCGACGCCGTCTGGTCGCACTATCAGCACATGAAGCTGATCGAAGCGATCGATGCCATCCTATCCAGCGACGACAACGCTTCGTCCGACGCTTCCCTGCGGGTGGTGGATGACGGAGGCGATCCGCGTCACGCCGACTGGCCGGTGCACGTTCTGTCTTAGCGCGCCGGCCAGCCGGACGGGACGAGCGGCTAGTCGAAGATCTCGGCTAGCCAGTGCTTCCGGCGATAGCCTCGCTTCTTGTAGTCATCGTCATCGTAATAGCGCCCGGGATGTGCGGGGCCCGGCGGCGTGTGGGCCGCAGGCGGCGCGACCGGCACGGGCTGTTGCGCCCCGCGCTCGAGAATCTTGTCCAACTCGCCGCGGTCGAGCCATACGCCACGGCACTTGGGGCAATAGTCGATCTCGATGTTCTGCCGCTCGGTCATGACCAGATCAACCTTGCAGCTGGGGCATTGCATTCCAGGCGTCATGGAGTCTCCAAGCAATCGAGTGCGTGGTACGGCGCACTTGGTCCTGCGTGGCCGCCGCGTCAACAGGGACGGTTCGTCACAGGGCAGAACAAATAAGTGCGCCGAATCGGGCGCATATTGAGCCTTCGGCGTTCCCTGGATCAGGCGGCATAGACAATTCCCTTGAGCCTGCCCACTGCCTCGGTTAAGCACGGCGGACCGTTCCGATCCGGCGCCCTTGCGCCGCGGACCTGCCACCAAGGACATGGCAGGAACGCGCTTGAGGCGGGGCGGTCACCGCGCGGCATCCGATTGCGAGCTACGTGCTGATGGAACACTTCCTTGCCCCGGGTGTCCTTACCGCCTTCATCCAGGTCATTCTCATTGACTTGGTGTTGTCCGGGGACAACGCAATCATCATCGGCTTGGCCGCTGCGGGCCTGCCGGCGGATCAGCGCAACCGCGCGATCATGCTCGGCATCGGCGCCGCCACGCTGTTGCGCGTAGCGTTCGCCGCAGTCACCACGCAGCTCCTGGCGATCGTCGGACTCCTGCTTGCCGGCGGCCTGTTGCTGCTCTGGGTATGC
>CAIVPW010000033.1 GCA_903907895.1 uncultured Alphaproteobacteria bacterium | reverse complement strand
TAGCGAAACCGGTGATCTCCAGTTCTTTCCGTGTGGGATCACGAAGTCTTGACCTTCCAGCGGCTGGTAAGCCTAGTTTTAGAGATTGTCCGTGAGGGAAGAGGGGCCCGCATGAACATCGGCCGAGCGGCGGAACTTTCCGGAGTTCCGTCTAAAACGATTCGTTACTACGAGAGTGTAGGCCTGTTGCCGCCGACCGGACGGGCGGCCAACGGCTATCGCGATTTCACCGCGCAGGACGTCGATATCCTGCGCTTCATCAGCCGTGGCCGCGGCCTCGGTTTTTCGGTGGAGCAGGTGAACGAACTCCTGTCGCTGTATCGCGACAGAGAACGCGCCTGTTCAGACGTCAAACGCATCGCAGTCTCCCGGCTCGCCGATATCGAGCGGAAGATGCAGGAACTTGCGAGCATGCGGGACGCACTGCAGACGTTGGCACAGCAGTGCCCGGGCGATGCGCGGCCGGAATGTCCGATCCTGGCGGACTTCATGGATCCGGTTCACGGGCCGGGGAAAGCGTAGCGCGATCGGGGGCGCGGGCGCTACCGTGCCCCCGTGAACAACGCCTGGTTTGCGGTTGCTTTGTCACTCTGCTGGGGGTCGGCTGCGCAGGCGCAGCAGACCGCGGCGGAACTGTTTGCGCGGCTGGGGCCGGAAAGTCCGCAGGCAGCGGTTGCCGGACCCGTATTTCCGGCGTGGCGGCAGTTCGCGGTGCCCGCTCCAAAGGCGGAGGGGCGGCCGCGGATCGCCATCGTCATCGACGATGTGGGCGTCAACGTGCCGGCCTCGCGCCTGGCGGTCGACCTGCCAGGCCCGCTGACCGTGTCGCTGATGACCTACGCGATGAACCTGCCGCAACTGGCGGACGCGGCGCGTCGGGCCGGCCACGAAGTGATGCTGCACGTGCCGATGGAGCCGGAGGCAGGCGACGTCGATCCCGGTCCCAACGTGCTGGAGGCCGGCATCGGGCGTGAGGAGCTTCGGCGCCGTATCCGCTGGGCGCTCACGCGCGTGGACGGCATCGTCGGTGTAAACAATCACATGGGCAGCAAGTTCACGGCGGACCGCGGCGCGATGGACACGCTGATGGCGGAACTGGCGGGACGAGGACTGCTGTTCCTTGATTCGCTCACCACCGGCCATTCGGCCGGGCGTGTGGCGAGCAAAGCGGCCGGCGTGCCGTACCTGGCGCGCGACGTATTCCTTGATAACGAGCCGGAGGCGGTGGCCATCCGGAAGCAGCTACGTGAGCTTGAGGCGGTGGCGCGCCGCGATGGGAGCGCAATCGCGATTGCGCATCCCAAGCCTGGCACGATCCAGGCCCTGCGAGAATGGTTGCCGACCTTGTCGGAACGCGGACTTGTTCTCGTGCCGCTGACCGCCCTTCTGCAGCCGCCCCCCGCGGCGCCGGCGGCCGTGGCCCGGGCGAACAACCCGACGCGGTAAGCGGAGCAGCCGACGAGGCAGGTGGCTACGACGAGCCGCGTTTGCCGGAGGTGCTAGAGCGACTTGTCGCCGGCAGTGGCGAAGCGGACGGCTTCCTCGGCGGCGCGCAGGAGTGCCTTCGCTTTGTTGCGGGTTTCCTGGTACTCCGCCTCGGGGTCGCTATCGAGGACCACCCCGCCGCCAGCCTGCACGTACATGGTGCCGTCCTTGATGACGGCGGTGCGGAGCGCGATGCAGGTGTCCATGCTGCCGTTGGCCGACAGGTAGCCGACGGCGCCGGCATAGATGCCGCGCCGCTCGTTCTCGAGCTCGTCGATGATTTCCATGGCGCGCACCTTGGGTGCGCCCGACACCGTGCCCGCGGGGAAGCCGGCGAGCAGAGCGTCCATGGCGTCGTACTTGGGATCGATCTTGCCTTCGACATTGGAGACGATGTGCATGACGTGGGAGTAGCGCTCCACGATCATCTGGTCCGTCACCTTCACCGAGCCGATCTGTGCGACGCGCCCGACGTCATTGCGGCCGAGGTCGAGCAGCATCAGGTGCTCGGCGCGCTCCTTGGGATCGGCCAGCATCTCTTCGGCCAGGCGTTCGTCCTCGGCGTGGGTCGCGCCACGCGGGCGGGTGCCGGCGATGGGTCGAATCGACACGGTGTTGTCGCGCAGGCGCACCAGCACCTCGGGCGACGAGCCGACGACGGCGAAGCCGCCGAAGTCGAGGAAGAACATGAACGGCGACGGATTGGTGCGGCGCAACGCGCGATAGAGCGCAAACGGCGGCAGCGAGAAGGGGAACTTCATGCGCTGCGACGGCACGACCTGGAAGATGTCGCCGGCGCGGATGTACTCCTTCGCCTTCTCGACCATCGCGTGATACTCGGCGCGCGTACGGTTCGATGTCGGCTCGGGCAACGATGAGACGTCGGCGGTCGCCTGCGGAATGTGCAGCGGGCGATCGAGGTCCTCGACGGCACGATTGAGACGTTCGGTGGCACGGGCGAGCGCCTGGGAGGCGCTCACACCCGGCTTCGGCCACACCGGCGTGACGATGGTGACGACGTCCTTCACCGAATCGAAGATCGCCATGACGGTCGGACGGACGAAGACACCGTCCGGCACGCCCAGCACGTCGGGGTTCTTGCTCGGGATGCGCTCGACCAGGCGCACCATGTCGTAGCCGGCGTAGCCGACCAGAGCCGACGCCATCGGCGGCAGCTCTGGCGGCAGATCGATGCGCGACTCCCGCACCAGCGCCCGGAGAGAGGCAAGCGCGCCATCGGACGACTTTACGAACTTGGGCGCGTTCGCATCTGCCTCCCGCGCGATCTCGGCGACGTTGCCCTTGCAGCGCCAGATAACGTCGGGGCGAACGCCGACGATGGAATAGCGGCCGCGATTGGCGCCGCGCTCCACCGATTCCAGCAGGAACGAGTTGGGGGCGAAGTTGCCGCTAGACGCCTCCGGCCGCCCCGCAAGCTTCAGCATCGCGGAGACGGGAGTTTCCAGGTCGGCAACCAGGTCGGTCCAGACGACCTGGGCCTTGCCCTGGTCGTAGACCTGCGCGAACGCCCCTGTCCCCGGATGCAGCGCCATGGACGTCAGCGAGCGGGGAAGGTGGGCAGGCTCTGCTGCGCCAGGGTCATCGCCTGCTCGAAGGCGCGGTCGTTGAGTTGGATGCCGTAGGTGGTGCGCAACGCTTCCTGGTAGGCCGCCAACATCTCCTCGGTGACGTCGCCTTGAACGTCCGTGCGGATCTTCTCGACGGCCTCGATCGCCGATACCGGGTTGGCCGCGATGATCTCCTTGAGGCGCGCGACGATCGTCGAGCCGCTGGCATGGGGGGCGAGGGCATAGCCGCCGACCTCGTTGGCAAACATCTGGCCGACCAATTGCGCCGGGAAGGCCGTGCCGAGGCCAAGCCCGTTGCGCGTGAAGGGCAGGGTGGTATCGACGGCGACGTTGTCCGCGGCCGCTACTGCGGCAAGCTCACCGGCCTTCGCTTTGTCGAGGAATGCCTGGGCGGCTTCGTCCGTGCGCTTGCGGCGCTCCTCGGTCAGCCAGTCGGCGCGCACCCGGTCCTTCACTGCGTCGTAGGCAAGGGTGGTGGGCGGCGTGAT
This sequence comes from uncultured Alphaproteobacteria bacterium, assembly GCA_903907895.1. Lineage (GTDB taxonomy): Bacteria > Pseudomonadota > Alphaproteobacteria > UBA2966 > CAIVPW01 > CAIVPW01. The sequence goes on along the minus strand of CAIVPW010000033.1, from coordinate 3,768 downwards.
GGCGTCGACGCGGATCACGAAATAGCCGCCTTCGGTCGCTTCGACCAGACGCGACTCGCGACCTTCCGGTGTAGCAACCACTGTCGGCAGGAACTGCCTGAGGAGGGGGATCGCTGCCACGCCGCCGTCGCGCGTGCGGCCGGTGGAATCGATCGTCGCCTTTTGCGCCGGCAAGCCGACCTTCTGCGCGCCCTCTTCCAGCGTTGCGCCGCCGGCCAGGGCGTCGTCGAGCGTCACCGACAGGTTGTAGAGCTCCGTAAGCGCCTGTTCCTGGGCGAGGTCGACGCGCAACAGGTTGCGCACCTCGTCGAGGCTCCTGGCGCTGCCGGCGTTGACCTTGTTGACCTTGTAGAGGTGCCAGCCGAACGTCGTGCGCAGCGGTTCGCTGACGCCGCCACCGGGCAAAGCAAATACCGCCGCGGCAACTTCGCCGGGCAGTTCGTCCTGGCGCAACGTGCCGAGGCTGTTCGGGTCGGTTTGGCCGGCGTTCAGGGTCAGGCGCGGCGGCGCCATCGGATCTGCCGGCACGGCGTCGGCCTTGTCGGCGTCGTTGAAGGCCACGCCGCGGTCAATGCGTTCCTTGCCGGCACGCGCCTCTGCCTCGGTCGTGAAGTAGAGCTGGGAGACCTCGCGGGTCTCGGGCTGGGTGAACTCGGACCGGCGACGCGCGTATTCGGCGGCGAGTTCCTCGTCGCGCACGCGAATGCTGTCCATCACGTCGGCCGGCCGCATTGCGATGTAGGTAATGTCGCGGTACTCGGGCGCGGCGTAGCGGCGCTGGTTGACGTCGTAATAGGCGGTCAGCGCGGCGGCATCCGGCTCGGCGATGGCGTCAGGGGCCACCGGTGGAATGGTGACGTATTCGGCCACGCGGCGCTGCTCGCGGTAGCGGTAGAGCGTGTCGGCCATCACCTTGGGGATGGGCGGCGTGCTGACGACGGCCGCGGCGAGCTGCTGACGGGTCAGGTCCCGGCGCATGTTGCCTTCGAATTGGCGCGCCGTGATGCCCTGCTGGCGCAGGACCTGTTGGTAGGTTGCCTCGTCCATGGTGCCGATCTGGGATCGGATTTGCGCCGCAAGAATGGCATCCGACACGGCGATGCCGAGGTCGTGCGCGGCGTTGTCCAGCAGTGCTGCACCGATCATGTCGGTGAGCACGGCGTAGGGCAGGCCGAACTGGCGGGCCTGATCCGGTGTCAGCTGACCGCGCAGCTCCACGTACCGGGCGCGATAGGCCTCGGCAAACTGGGTCTGCGAAATCTCGATGGAGCCGACCTTGGCGACCGGTTGGTTGGCCAAGCTCGAGAACATGGTCGCGCCCGAGCCGAAATAGAGCGCGAAGGTGGACGCAACGACCAAAAGCAGGCCGCGGACGATCCACGACTTCGTCGCATTCCGGAAGGTTTCAAGCATGGGATGGGGCCTGCTGCGGGGCGAAGATTCTGACCGCGGAAGTGCGGCGAATCGGAAGGGAAGTCAACCGTTTTACGGGTAGCTGGACCGTTGCAACCGGCGCGTTTCCGGGCCTGCGACGGCACCGCCTCCATCCCCCGTTGGGGATAGTGTTTTCCTCCCCCTATCGAGATATGCCTGCCATGGAACGCCACGATCGGGGGGTCGGAGGCGTTCGAGTACTCGGTGGTGTTGTTGCTTGCTCGCATCTCGGATGGGGAAATGCGTAGGTTAATCAGCTTGTTGGCGTGCGTTCTTGTAGGCGCATGTGCAGGTCAATCGGCGTCGCTCCTGCCGCAGGTGGATGAAGTCGCCGCGCGCCTCGAGGCGGACAAGCAGAACGCAATCTACCTCACCGACTTCCGCGACAAGCTGATCCACTCGACGACCGTCTTCGCCAACATCGCGCACAAGAACGCCGAGCAGTGCCCGCGCACGGCGTATCTCCACACCGGCATGCTGACGGCGAGCGCCGGTGACTTCCGCGCGGACCAGCGCGATGCGGCGCGGAAGATCTTTGGCAGCGCGAGCCTGCACGCCGAAGCCAACGAACCGTTCGTCTACTGGGTGCTGCCGGACAGCCCGGCCGCAAAGGCAGGCATAGAAGTCGGAGACCGCATCGTTGCAGTTGGGGGCTCGAGCGTCGGGCCAGACGAGAAGGCCAGCGAACACCTTGGCACGCTGCTGCGGCAGCACGGGCGCGCGGACCACGCCGTCACCTTCACGCTGGTGCGCGGCGGCACCCCGATGGCGGTGGACATCACGCCCGAGAATACGTGCGACTACGCGTTCAGCGTCCGCCGTTCGGACCGCGTCAACGCGTTTGCCGACGGCTCCGGCGTCGCGGTCACCACCGGCATGCTGCGCTTCGTCGGGTCGGAGGACGAACTCGCCCTCGTGCTGGGCCACGAGCTGGCACACAACACGTTGAAACACCGCTCGGCGATCGTGCAGAACGGCGTCACGGGGGGGCTGCTCGGGGCGACGGGGGCACTCTTTGCCACCGGCCCGGTCGGCGCCGTGATCGGGGTCGGTCTGGCCATCCAGGGCGCCACCATGGGTGTCGAGGCCAACAGCCAGGGCTTCGAGTCCGAGGCCGACTACATCGGGGCGTATTACGCCGCGCGGGCCGGGTACAACGTTGATGATGCCGCAGACCTTCTCCGGCGCTTCGCGGTCCTCGACCCAGGTGCTATTGATCTGCGCGGCACGTCGCACCCCTCGACCGCGTTGCGCTTCCTCGCCCTCGAACAGACGGGCGGTGAAATCCGCGACAAGCGTCTGGCGGGCGCGCCGCTGCTGCCGAACCCCCGTCCGGGGGTGCGGTAGATCCCAGATTTCGCGCGAGGGGCGGCAGAGGCCCCGGGGGAACGGATGGCGGCACCGACGGGTTTGATTGCGGGCAACTGGAAGATGAACCTCTTCCACGCCGAAGCACTGCAGCTGGGCACCGACTTGGCCGAGCGGATGGACCTATGGGGCCGTCCTCCGGTCGACTATCTGATTTGCCCGCCGCTGACCTTGTGCGGCCAGATGGCGGCGTTCCTGGCGCCGACGCCGTTCAAGGTCGGCGCCCAGGACGTCAGCCCGTTGAAGAACGGCCCGCACACGGGCGACGTGTCGGCGGAGCACCTTGCCGACCTCGGCATGGCCGCCTGCATCGTCGGGCACTCGGAGCGCCGACGCGACCACAAGGAGGACGACGCGCTCGTGCGCGCCAAGGCCGAGGCTCTGCACCGCGTCAACCTCACGTCCATCATCTGCATCGGCGAGACCGAGGCCGAGCGCGACGCCGGCAAGACCATCGAGGTCGTCACCCGCCAGTTGCAGGTGTCGGTGCCGGAGACCTCTCATTCGGCGAACACGGTGGTTGCCTATGAGCCCGTGTGGGCAATCGGCACCGGCCGCACGGCGACCGTCGAGCAGATCGAGGAAGTGCACAACCACATCCGCCAGATGCTGTACGACCGCATGGATTTCGACGGCTACGCCATCCGCATCCTCTACGGCGGCTCGGTGACGGCCGCCAACGCGCGCGACATCCTGTTCGCGAAGAACGTGAACGGCGCACTGGTCGGCGGTGCCAGCCTGAAGGCGGAAACCTTTTGGCCGATCATTGAAGCGGCGGGCGCCGTGGCTGCGCGCAATCTGCGCGAAGCGCAGCAGGCCTAGGCAGGAGGCATGAGCGCGGCGGCCACCGAGTTCCGTCGCCGCGCGATCGCCCCGTTCACCGACAAGGCCGGCAGTTTCGCACCGCTCAAGACGGCGGTGTTCCTGCTGCTGGTACTGCCGGGGGCCTGGATCGCCTGGCGCTAT
>CAIVPW010000032.1 GCA_903907895.1 uncultured Alphaproteobacteria bacterium | reverse complement strand
TCGCGCGCCTCGCGCATGACGCGCGCCACACCGGGGCGCAACGGCACTTCGCCATTCTCGATGCTGGCGACGTAGTTGGCGGTCTTGGCCTTGTGCAGGCCCTTGATGATGTCGGCGGATGTATCGGCCGGCAGGGCGTTCGGATTCTCGGTCTTCAGGTAATGCGTGATGCGCTCGACGCCGCCCGTGACTTTCAGCAGCTGGCGGTACTTGGCGACGCTCCACTCCCAGTCGTAGCCATGTTCCTTGAACGTGCGGTTGAAGGCGTGGCGGTGCGCTTCCTCGGTCTCGGCGAGCGTGCCGTCCACGTCCCAGATCAATGCTTCGAGCGCCATCGCAACCACGTGCCTCTTCTGCGGGTGGGGCGCGGACTATACACTTTTCGTTTCCATGGCCGAACTCCTGCCCTTCCCCGCGCAAGACGCGGACGGCGAGCTATCCCGCGACGGCGCCATCATCGCGCGCGGCGTCGCACGCCTGTTCCAGAACCTGGGGTTTTCGGCGCTGGTGGAGTTCCCGCTGGGGATCGGCCGGCGCGTCGATGTGGCCGGCCTGCGCCGAGACGGAACCGTAGCCGTGGCCGAGGTGAAAAGCTGCCTCGCCGACTTCCGCGCCGACAAGAAGTGGCACGAGTATCTCGCCTTCTGCGACGTATTTTATTTCGCGGTGCCGGAAGGATTTCCGAAGGACGCGTTGCCGCCGGACGCAGGCTTGATCGTCGCCGATCAATTCGGCGGCTCGATCGTGCGGCCGGGACCGCGGCCCAAACTGCCGGCCGCGCGCCGCAAGGCGCTGACGCTGCGGTTCGCACGGTGTGCGGCGTACCGGCTCAGCTTCGCCAACGATCCGGGACTACCGGTCGTGCAGGATTTGGATTTCTGAGCCGCTGAGCCCTTCTGGAGCTAGCGGTACTGCCGCTCGGTCTGCAGGAAGTCCTGCACGTAGCGGCGCACGCCTTCTTCGAGCGGCGTGAACGGCCGGGTGTACCCGGCAGCGCGCAGCTTCTGCATCGGCGCTTCGGTGAAGTACTGGTAGCGTGCGCGCAACACCTCGGGCATGTCGATGTACTCGATGTTCGGCTTCTTGCCGAGCGCGATGAACACCGCCGTGGCGAGATCCTTGAACGTGCGCGCCTGGCCGGTGCCCAGGTTGAACAGGCCGTTCGCCGCCGGATGGTCGAGAAACCACAGCATCGTATCGACGACGTCATCGACATAGATGAAGTCGCGCGCCTGGGCGCCGTCGGCGATGCCCGTGCGGTGCGACTTGAACAGGCGCACCGGATCGCCCGCCGTGGCCGCGCCCCAAGCCTGGTGCACGACGCTGCGCTGGCTGCCCTTGTGGTACTCGTTGGGGCCGAACACGTTGAAGAACTTGAAGCCCGCCCACTGGCGCGGCGTCGTTTCGCCCTTGGCCAGCATGCGCGCGACGCGGCGATCGAAAAGGTGTTTGGACCAGCCGTAGGCGTTGAGCGGCGCAAGCTTGGCCAAATGCTCGCACGACGCGCCGTCTTCGAACCCCGCCGCGCCGTCGCCGTAGGTCGCGGCGCTGGACGCATAAATAAAGCGGATGTTGTGCTCGGCGCACCATTCCCACAGGGCGATGGAGAACAGATAGTTGTTCTCCATCAGCTTGCCGGCGTCCTGCTCCGTGGTGTCGCTGATGGCGCCCATGTGGAAGACGGCGTCCACCGTCTTCTCGTTGCCGCGCAGGAAATCGAACAGACGCTCGGGCGGCACCACGGCAGCGAGTTCGCGCCGCGCCAAGTTCTGCCACTTGCCGTCGGCACCCAGGCGGTCGCACGCCACAGTCTCGGTCTCGCCGCGCGCTTCCAGCGCAGCGAGCAAAACCGAGCCGATGAATCCGGCGCCGCCGGTGACGAGGATCATGTCTAGGCGCTGCGTTTGGGACGGTTGGCGTTGATGCGCTCGACCAGGCTGCTGCTGGACGCGCCAGGCACCAGCTCGGCGAGCACGACCTTGCCGCCATAGGACTGCACGACGTCGGCGCCCACAACTGTGGCAATGGTGTAGTCCGCGCCCTTCACCAGCACGTCCGGCTTGAGCGTCTGGATCAGGCCGAGCGGCGTATCGTCGCCGAAGGGCACGACCAGGTCCACGGCGGCGAAGTTGGCGAGCACGGTGGCGCGCGCGGACTCGCCCTGGATGGGGCGGCTGGCGCCCTTCAGTCGGCGCACCGATTCGTCGGTGTTGAGGCCGACGACTAGGCGGCTCGCCGCCGCGCGGGCTTGATTCAGCAACGACACGTGGCCGGGGTGCACCAGATCGAAGCAGCCGTTGGTGAAAGCAACGGTCTCGCCGTTGCGGCGCCAGCGCTGCACGTGCTCGAGCGCGGTGGCCGCATCGACGACCTTGGCATCGGCGGCAAGCAATTCGCCGGTGTGCAGCGATTCGAGCACCTCGGCGTGCGTGGCGACAGCGGTGCCGACTTTGCCCACCACGATGCCGGCGGCGATGTTGGCGAGCTCGGCGGCTTGGACGAGCGTTGCACCGGCCGCGAGGGCGGCCGCGAGAGTCGCGACGACCGTGTCTCCCGCGCCGGACACATCGAATACCTCGCGGGCGCGCACGCGCAGGTGTACCGGCGCCTTGTTGCGCTCCACCACGGTCATGCCGGCCTTGCCGCGCGTGGCAACGACCGACTCCACGCCGGCGCGATCCGCGGCCGTCAGCGCAGCGGCGGCAACGGCGTCGTCACCGTCCACCGGCATCCCGGTGGCGGCCGCGAGTTCGTGCGCGTTGGGCGTAAGCACCGTGGCGCCGGCGTAGCGGCGCAGGTCTTTGTCCTTGGGATCGACCAGTACCTTGGCGCCGGATTTTTTCGCCGCGGCGACCGCACGAGCGAACACATCCGGATCGACGACGCCCTTGGCGTAATCCGACACGATGACGGCGCCTGCGGTCTTTGCCGCCGCCTCCAGGTGCGCCAACAAGGCCGCGGCCGACGCGGCCGAGGGCTTCGAGCTCACCTCGCGGTCGGCGCGCAAGAGCTGCTGGCTGCCGCCGAAGTAGCGCGTCTTCTCGGTGGTGACGCGGCCGGCCTCGGCCACGACGCGGACGTCGAGGCCCTCGATCTCGCCGAGCAGGTGCGCGAGCGCGGCGCCCGCGGCGTCGTCGCCACGCAAGCCGATGAGCGATGCCTGGGCGCCGAGCGCCACGACGTTGCGCGCGACGTTGCCGGCGCCGCCCGCCATGGTCTGCTCGGAACGCACGCGCACCACCGGGATCGGGGCTTCGGGCGAAATGCGCTCGACGCTGCCCGCCACGAAGCGATCCAGCATGACGTCGCCGACAACCAGCACCCGGGCGCCGCGCAGGCGTTCGAGCACCGGTCCCAGCGCCGACGGATCGGTCATGCTGCGATCAGACGAGGTCCGGTCAGACCAGACCAAGGGCGCGCTCGACGGCGCCGCACATGGTTTGGCCCAGGAAAATGTGCATCTCCTGGATGCGCGCCGAATTGGTGCTGGGCACGACCAGCAGCGGATCGGCGAGCCCGGCCATCTTGCCGCCGGTGCCGCCGGCAAGACCCATCGTCGTCATGCCCATTTCCTTCGCCGCCTGCAGCGCGAGGAGGACGTTCTCGGAATTGCCCGACGTCGAGATGCCGAACGCGATGTCACCCTTGCGGCCGATGGCCTGCACCTGGCGCACGAACACGAACTGCGGGCCGAAGTCGTTCACCGTGGCGGTGATCACCGACGTGTCGGTGGTGAGCGCGACGGCGCCGAGCGGCTTGCGGTCCTTGGAGTACTTCACGACCAACTCGGCGGCGAGGTGCTGCGCGTCGCCCGCGCTGCCACCGTTGCCGAAGAAGAGGATCTTTCCGCCGTTGCTGAGCGACTCCGTGACAACGCGCACCATCTTGTCGAACGGCTCGGCGACCTTGGCCAACAGGTCGTTGGCCACGGTGACGTGCTGGGCGTGCTCGGTACGGAGGTAGGCGGCGGAATCGAAACTCACTGGCTGGTCCCCTTGTTGGTTGCCCCTCGGCTGGGCCCCGCGGCGGGGGCCCTAAAATCCGGTGCGCAAGATACGCCGCTCGGCGTCCCATAGCACCAAGCACGATAAGCGCCCCGAGGCAAAGGCCCAGGTGTCGATTCCGATGCGATTGGGGCGGATTTCCGGCTCTGCGACAGGCGTGTGGCCGTGCACGACGACCATGCCGTGGTCGGCGGGGGATGCGAGGAAGAGGGTCCGGATCCACAGCAGGTCCTCGGGCGTCTGGCGCTCCAAAGGGACGCCGGGGCGGATGCCGGCGTGGACGAACAGGTAGTCGCCTTCGCTGTGATGGAGCGGCAACCCCTCGAGGAACGCGAGGTGGCGCGGCGGCAGGCACTGGGCGAAGGCGTCGCGGACTGCCCGTGGCGAGCCGCGCGGCGCGACCCCGTAGCTTTCCACCGCCTGCTCGCCGCCGTTGTAGAGCCATTGGGACGCGGCGCGATCGGGATCGCGCAGGCAGGCGAGGAGCATTTCCTCGTGGTTACCCTTGAGATGCACGGACCGGAAGCCGGGCAGCGGCTCGTCGATCAGCAGGTCGAGCACGCCGCAGGAGTCGGGGCCGCGGTCGACGTAGTCGCCGAGGTAGACGACGACGTTGTCGCGCGCATCCGCCGGATTCGTCCAAGCAGACCGGCGCGCATCGTCCACGATCTGTGCCCGCAATTGCCGAAGCAGGTCGAGGCGGCCGTGGATATCCCCGATGGCGTAGACGCGCGTTCCTTGCGGCACGCGCGGCGGGAACGCCATCGGTTATTCCTTGGGCGAGTGCTTGGCGAGGATGCGCTGCAGCGTGCGGCGATGCATGTTCAGGCGGCGCGCCGTCTCGGAGACGTTGCGGTCGCACAGCTCGTACACGCGGTTGATGTGCTCCCAGCGCACGCGATCGGCCGACATGGGACGGTCGGGCGGCGGGGCCTTGCCGTCTTCGCCGGCCAGCAATGCCGCTTCGACTTCGTCGGCGTCGGCGGGCTTCGGCAGATAGTCCACCGCACCGGCCTTCACGGCGGCGACGGTGCTGGCGATGTTGCCATAGCCGGTGAGGATGACGATGCGCATGTCGGGCCGCACTTCGCGCAGGCGCGGCACCACGTCGAGGCCGTAGCCGTCGATCAGGCGCAGGTCCACTACCGCAAACTCGGGCGCCGATGCCTTCACCTTCGTCAACGCCTCGGCGACACCCGCTGCTGTGTCCACCTTGTAGCCGCGCGTGCGCATGGCCTGGGCGAGGCGCGAGCGGAACGGCTCGTCATCGTCCACGATCAGCAGCGTGCGCTGGGCGGCCACGGCCGGAGGTTGCTTTTGGGTCGTCACGCGATTTTCACTCATCATTCCTTGCGGTCCCCATTCTCCACTACCAGGGCGTCGCGGGGCCAGACCATCTCGAACTGGGCGCCACCCGTCTTGCGATTGGAAATCAACAATTCGCCCCCGGTGCGCTCGAGCAGCGTCTTGGCGATGAATACCCCAAGGCCCAGGCCTTCGCCCTGCTCGCTGCGGGAAGAGACATAGGGCTCGCCGAGCGAGCTGAGCAGGTCGTGGGACAGACCGGGGCCGTCGTCCAGCACCTGGATGCGGACTTCTTTGTCGTCCGCGGAAGCGCGCACCAACACCTGCGAGCGGGCAAAATCCACTGCGTTCTCAATGAGGTTGGTGAGGCTGTGGACGATTTCGGGCCGGCGCGGGATTTGCGGCTGTGCCTCAGGCGCGTCGATGGTCACGGTCACGCCGTCGCGGTGATGGGGGGCGGCCGCCTCGCGCACGATGTCGGCGAGGCCCAGGCGGTGGCCTTCGGTGACGCGCTCGGGCCGCTTGGCGATCTGGCCCAGGATTTCGCGGCAGCGGCGCGATTCACGCAGGATCAGTTCGGCGTCGTCGCGCACCGGATCGTCGGGGTCGAGCTCGAGCGTCATTTCCTTTGCCGCCATGGCGATGGTGCCGAGCGGCGTACCAAGTTCGTGCGCCGCAGCCGCGGCGAGGCCGCCGAGCGCCGACACGCGCTGCTCGCGCGCCAGCGCCATCTGGGAGGCGACAAGAGCGTCCTGCATGCGCCGCGATTCGGCCGAGATGCGCCACAGGTAGACGGTGAGAAACGCTACCGCCACCGAGATCGAGGCCCATTGGCCGATCAGGTACATGCCGGGCAACGTCAGCGGCTCGGGACTCCAGGGCAGCGGGCGGTGGAATACGGCGACGACCGTGAGGCACAGGACGGCGACGACGCTCACCACCAGCATCGAGCGCAGGGTGAGGACGGTGGCCGCAACCGCGACCGGCGCCAGGAACAACACGATGAACGGGTTCGTCGTGCCGCCGGTCAGATAGACCAGCACCGCAAGCTGGAGCGTGTCGTAGGTCAGGAACAGCGCGGCTTCACTATCCGAGAGGCGCGTGGAGGCCGGATAGCGCATGTAGACGATGATGTTGAGCAGCGCCGAGGCGGCCACGGCCGAGACGGCGTAGCCGAGCGGCAGCTCGAGCTCGAGGCCGAAGGCCAGGAACAGCAGTGCGCCAAGCTGGCCCGCGACCGCGATCCAACGGATCGCGACGAGGGTTTGCAGGCGCACCTGGCCCGGCGGTCGGACATCGGGCCCGGTCAGGCGGCGCCGGGGCTGGGGATCGGCGAGGGCGGTCACGGTTCGGCTTGTACTGGGGCGCGCCCAGGGAGGCAAACAGGGATCAGCCCCGCTGGGCGCGGGGATGGCCGGCACGCCGGAGATATGGTGCGCGGCGGTACCGCCCGCTTCGGTGCTTCGGCTAGGGCTTGCCGCCGCCGTTCGGGTTGGGACGCGGTTTCGTCGGACGGGCGGCCATTCGGAAACCTCACGCGGCGAACTGCAGCAGGGCAACCAGTCCTAGAACGGCCACGCCCAAGAGGCACGACACGCGGTAGAGATAGGCCGCACGGCGCACATCGCTGCGCGCGGCGGCGCGCAACGCGGCGCTGGCATCGCCGTGCCATTTCGGACTGGGGCTGCGCGAGCCGGCGGGGCGCAAGGTTTCGGTATCGACCGGGATGTTCATTGCGCCGAACAGCGCGGCAGCGGTGCGCGTGCCGCGGGAGGGGCGGAACTGCGGCAGCGCACCGGCAGCGGCGCGCATGGCCTGCACCGGATGCCCGCCCGGTGACAGCACCGCGCCGGCAGCGATCAGCGATGCGGTGATCCAATCGGGAATCCAGCGCAGCGCGACGCGCAGGCGCGACACGGCGAGGCCAAATTCCTGATGGCGCGCAGAATGTTCGGGCCAGATGTCGGCCGCGGCGGCAATGGCGACGTACGTCAGCATGCCGGCGGGACCGAGCAGCAGGAACCAGAACACGGGCGCGACGACGCCTTCCACGAGCTGCGCAGCGAGATGCGCCGCCGCACGGCGCGCGATGGCGGGCTCGCCCATCGCTTCGGCGCCGGGACCGAACACGTGGCTGGCGGCATGCTGCATGGCGCCCGCACCGGTGCGCAGGCCGGCATCGATCGCCCGCGCATCATCGAGCGCCTGGCGCAGCGAGACGGCACTGACCAGCACGAACAGGTAGACAATCCAGCCGAACGGGACGTCGCGCAGGGAGCGCGTGAGGAATCCGGCCGCGAGCGCGATGACCACGAGGAACGCGACCGCGAGGATGCCGCGCGTGAGGCGTTTGTGGTCGCTGCGCTGGGCCCGGTTGAGGCGTTGTTCCAGCCAACGACCCAGGCGCCCGAACAGGACCGAGGCCGAAAAGGCGCCGGGACGGCGACGGGTGGGCCACAGGGCCTCGATGACCAGGGCTGCGAGCAGCAGCAGCAATGGCTCGGGCGCCGCGGCGAAGCCTGCGGCGCTGGTATCGAGGGCCCCCATTGGCCAAGCTTCGGCCGCGGGCAAATCGCAGTCAACGACCGTGGCAACGACCGTGGCAACGCCCCCTGCGTCAACGCGCTCTGCCCGCGCGGGCGCCCGAGTTCGGGTAGGATGGCCGCCCCATGCGCCGCACCGACGTTCTTTTCCTGACTGCGATGATCGTGACGGTGGCCGCCGTGGCCGGCGGGCTGTGGTTCCAGTCGCGCGAAGGCGCGGACGGCGCCGCGACCGCGGAGGCGGTGCCGACGGGGCCGAACATCGGCGGGCCGTTCATGCTGGTGGACCAGAACGGCACTGCGGTGACGGAGCGCGACTTGCTCGGCCACTACAGCATCGTGTTCTTCGGCTACACGTCTTGCCCCGACGTCTGCCCGATCGGGCTGAACCGCATCACCGAGACGCTCGAGCAGTTGGGCGCGCGCGGCGACAAGATCGTGCCGTACTTCTTCAGCATCGATCCTGCGCGCGACACGCCGGCGGCGCTGAAGGAATTCGCCGAGCACTTCCACCCGCGCCTGCGCTACCTGACCGGCAGCGAGGAGCAGGTGCAGCAGGCGGCGACCGCCTACAAGGTGTACCGCAAGCTCGACAAGCGCTCGCCCGACGACATGGAATACGTCGTCGATCACACGTCGCTCATTTATGTGCTGGGGCCCGACGGCAAGTACGCCGCGCACTTCAGCCACGGCACGCCGGTGCAAGACATGGTCGCCCGCCTGAAACGGCTGGTGTGAGCCGCGCGGAGGGAGCATGCGGCGCCTCTCCCTCCTCACTGCCTTCTTCGCGTTGTTTCTGTTCGTGGCGCAGCTTGGCCTGTGGGTCGGCGAGGTCGCGCAGCGCAACGGGCCCAAGATCGCATTCCAACCCGTTGAAGCGCGCGCGCCCGTGCGCGCAGCGCCGGCGGAGCATCCGCCGCGGCCCGTGCGCACCTTTGCCAATGTGTTGCCCTATGCGCCTGCGGTTGCGCTGGCAGAGCCCGGCGCGTTCGAGCTGATCGACACCGAGGGTCGCATCGCCGACAAGCGCGACCTGGCGGGCCGCTACAGCCTGGTGTTCTTCGGGTACACTCACTGCGGCATCTTTTGCGCGGCGACGCTCGATGCGCTTTCGTTTGCGTTGGTGCAGCTTGGCGCGGCGGGCGACGAGGTGAGCGTGCTGTTCATCACCGTCGATCCGGCGCGCGACACGCAGAACGCACTCGCCGATTACGTGAGCCCGCTGCACGAGAACGTGCGTGCGCTGACCGGGACCGACGAGCAGATCGGTGCTGCGCTCGCCGCCTTCGGTGCGCGCCGGGTGGTGAACGCGGCCGATGCAAACGGCCACTACACGGTCGCGCACCCGGGCGTGGTACTGCTGCTCAACCGCCAGGGCCGGTTCGTCGGTACCTTCCCCGAGGCGATGCCGGGTTGGGAGATCGCGCAGGTTTTGCGCGGGGCCTGGTAGGGCCATCACCGCATCGGCCGCGCGGTCCCCCCGTTGCCGGCGTCGTCGGTCTCGACCATCGCCTCCAGGCGTTCGATGCGCGCTTCGATATCCGCGGTCTCGATGGTGCGCCGCTGGGTCTCGATCAGCTGCGCGAGCTTGATGCCTTCGGACGGCGTGATGGTGCCGGACGTCACCAGTTCCATGACCCGCGCGCCGGCCTGCACCGCATCGTGCGCGGTGACGAGCGGCGGCATATCGACCTCGATGGCGAGATCGCGGCGCGCCGGCAGCAGCCGCGTGGTGGCGACGCGCAGCGCCATAGTATCGCCGGTGAGCGCGCGCTCGATGAGCTGGCGGACAAGCTGCTCGCTCTCCTCTTCCAGCAGCGCGCGGGCGAAGAGCGTGGATTTGTTGAGCGCGCCCTTGGGGCGGCCCGTCCAGCCCGGCGCGAAGCGGCCGGTGGCGGGGTCGCGGCCCGGCCGGTCTGCCCTACCATTTGTGTCGTCGACGGCGCCTTCGGACTGCGCCTCCGGGTCCATAGATATGGGCGATTTATGGTGGGACGCTGTTCCACCGGACGGTTCGGTGCCCTGCTCCGGTGGCCGCGGAAGAAGGCCGTGGCGAGCCAAGTATGCCTCGCGCTGTTCGATCTGTTCGGGGGTGAGACCGGTGTAGTCGTGCAGGGACATGGGTGCCTCCCATTGCAGCCGCCTCGCCCGGACTATATACGTTACGTGTCTATCCGTGTCAATACATATCGGATCGTAGACGACCGGTCAGCCCCCGCATCGTTTGTCCGCCCCAGGTGCGTCACGGGTACATGCTCGTACTCGGGAGATGGGTCGGCTCGCCATATTGCTGGCGGCGTCGCGAGGTGCCGACGACGGCGACGCGCAGGCGCGGCGCACCAAGCAGGGCGAGCAACAGCCAATTCGTGGATGGCCGGGTCAAGCCCGGCCATGACGTGGGAAACGGGGGAGCGAGGAGTCCTTCGCCCTTACGGCTCGCCTAGCGTCGCCACCAATTGCTGTGCGGCGAAGCCGGTGGCGGCGAGGGCCAGGATCACCGGCAGCATGTCGCCGCGGAAGAACAGCCACGCGGAGATGGCCAGGCCGCCGAGCGACAGGGCGGCGAACATCGCGAGGTCGCGGGTGCGGGTGGGGCTGCGCTCCAGGGGGTCGGTCACTCAGATGTCCAGGTTGGAGACTTCGAGGGCGTGTTCGACGATGAAGTCGCGGCGCGGCTCGACCTCGTCGCCCATGAGCGTCGAGAAGACTTCGTCGGCCTGGTCGGCGTGGGCGACGCGCACCTGCAGCAGCGAGCGTGCCTCGGGGTCGAGGGTGGTTTCCCACAATTGCTCGGCGTTCATTTCGCCCAAGCCCTTGTAGCGCTGGATGGCGAGGCCCTTGCGGCCGGCCTGGAAGACGGCGTCCAAGAGCTGCGTCGGCGAAAGGACAGCGCGTTCGTCGCCTTTGCGGCGGAACACGGCGGGGCTCAGGTACGTTTCCTGCAGTTCCTTGGCTTGCTCGTCGAGCTTGCGCGCCTCGGCGGAGCGCATGAGGCGGCCGTCGATGACTTCGACCTCGGTGACGCCGCGCACGGTGCGGGTGAACGTGAGGCCGCCGTCCGGCGTCGGTTCGCCCTTCCAGCCGCGTTCGTGTTCGGTGGCGAGGGTATCCAGGCGCTTGGCGACGTAGTTGGCGGCGTCTTGCGCCTTTTTCGGGTCTTCCAGGAACTGGGGGTTGAGCGCGCCGGCGATGGCGGTCTGTTCCACCACCGCGGCGTTGTAGCGCGCCGCGACGGAACGCAGCAGGCGGCGCACGACAAGGGCGTGCTCGACCAGCTGGCGCAAGTCGCCGCCGGAGCGCTGCGCGCCGCCGTGCACGATGAGCACCGCGTCTTCGGTGCCGCTGTCGGTGAGGTGGCGTTCCAGCGCGCGGTCGTCTTTCAGGTAGACCTCGGACTTGCCGCGCGTCGCCTTATAGAGCGGCGCCTGGGCGATGTAGATGTAGCCGCTTTCGATCAACTTCGGCATTTGCCGGTAGAAGAACGTGAGCAGCAGCGTGCGGATGTGCGCGCCGTCGACGTCGGCGTCGGTGGCGATGATGATGCGGTGGTAGCGCGCCTTGGCGAGATCGAATTCCTCGCCGACGCCGGTGCCGAGCGCGGTGATGAGCGTGCCGATCTCCTGGCTCGCCAGCATCTTGTCGAAGCGGGCGCGTTCGACGTTCAGGATCTTGCCGCGCAGCGGTAACACGGCCTGGATGCGGCGATTGCGGCCCTGCTTGGCAGTGCCGCCGGCGGAGTCGCCCTCCACGAGGATGATCTCGGCCTTGGAGGGATCGCGTTCCTGGCAATCGGCGAGCTTGCCGGGCAGGTTGGAGATATCCAGCGCGCCTTTGCGGCGCGTGAGCTCGCGCGCCTTGCGAGCGGCTTCGCGCGCGGCGGCCGCTTCGAAGATCTTGTTGATGACGGCGCGGGCTTCCGCAGGGTGCTTCTCGAACCATTCGCCGAGCTTGTCGGCGGCGAGGCTTTCGACCACGACGCGCGCCTCGGACGAGACGAGTTTGTCCTTGGTCTGCGAGGAGAACTTGGGGTCCGGCATCTTCACGGAGAGGACGCAAGTGAGGCCTTCGCGTGCGTCCTCGCCAGAGATGGCGATTTCCTTTTTCTTGCCCTGGGGCGATTCATTCACCGCGCGCGTGATGGTGCGCGTGAGTGCGGCGCGGAAACCGGCCAAGTGCGTGCCACCACCCGACTGCGGGATGTTGTTGGTGAAGCACAGCATGTTCTCGTGATAGCTCTCGTTCCACTGCAGCGCCACGTCGACGACGATGCCGTCGCGCGTTCCGTTGATGACGATCGGCGGCGTGTGCACCGGCGCCTTCTTCTTGTCGAGGTAGGTGACGAACTCCTCGATGCCGCCGCTGTAGAGGAACTCGAAGCGCACCGGATCGACGCCGCGGTTGTCTTCGAGGACGATCGTGAGACCGGAATTGAGGAACGCGAGCTCGCGCAGGCGGTGCTCCAACGTCGGCAGGTCGAAGTCGATCTGGGTGAAGGTTTCCTTGGACGGCAGGAAGGTGACTTCGGTGCCGGTGCGCCTGGCGGGCGCCTCGGCGACGACCTTGAGCGGAGCCTCGGCCTTGCCGTCGAGGAAGCGCATCCAATGCTCTTTGCCTTTTTGCCAGACGCGGAGCTCGAGCCACGTGGACAGCGCGTTCACCACCGAGACACCGACGCCGTGCAGGCCACCGGACACCTTGTAGCTGTTGTGATCGAATTTTCCGCCAGCGTGCAGCTGGGTCATGATGACCTCGGCGGCCGACACGCCTTCTTCCTGGTGGATGCCGACCGGCACACCGCGGCCGTCGTCCCGCACCGTGCAGGATCCATCGGGATTGAGGCTGACCTCGACGCGCGTGGCGTGGCCGGCGAGGGCTTCGTCCACCGAGTTGTCGACGACCTCGTACACCATGTGGTGCAGGCCCGAGCCGTCATCGGTGTCGCCGATGTACATGCCGGGGCGCTTGCGCACGGCATCGAGGCCCTTCAGCACCTTGATCGAATCGGCGCCGTACGCCTCGGAGGCGGACGGATCGCCGACGGACTCGCCTGTGACTGCTGGTTTGCTGACCATTCGCGTTTCCTTATGCCGCGGCGAGTTGGCCGCGCACGGCGGAGAAGAATTGCGCGCGCCCTTCGAGCGCGCGGAACAGGGAGCGATCGGTGCCGGTGGCCCAGACCTGGGCGCCGCACGCCAGCATCGCTTCGAACAATTCGCGGCGGCGGCGTTCGTCCAGATGCGCCGCAACTTCGTCGAGCAGCAGCAGCGGCGGGCGGCCGTGCGCCTCGGTGAGCAGGCGAACGTCGGCGCGCACGATGGCGAGCAGCAACGCCTTTTGCTCGCCGGTGGAGCACTGATCGGCGGCCAAGCCGGAGGCGTGCCAGACGACGAGGTCGGTGCGATGCGGGCCGACCGCGGCGCCGCCGGTGATGGCGTCTTGGGCGCGCGATTGCTTCAACGCTGCGCGGAACTGCTGTTCGGCGGCGAGGGCGGGTTGTTGACCAAGCGAGTCTTCGACGCTGCCGGCGAGCGCCAGGCGCAGGGTGGTGACCGCCTCGGCGGCGATCGATGCATCCAACCGCGCAACGTATTCGCGGCGCGCGGCGGCGATGGCGACGCCGTGCTCGGCAATGGTGCTTTCCAGGGCGGCGAGCCAATGCGCGTCGGAGACGCCATCTTTCAGGAGGCGCGCGCGTTCGCGCACTGCCCGTTCGTAGGCGGCGACGCGGGCCGAGTGGCCGGTGTCCAACCCGGCGGCGAGGTGATCCAGGAACCGGCGGCGCGCGGAGGCGCCTTCGACGAACAGGCGATCCATGGCGGGCGACAACCAGCGCACGGCAAGAACGCCACCGAGTGCGGCCGGCCCGCGCGTGCGGCCATCGATGCGCACGGTGCGGCGCTCCACGACGCCGGCTTCTTCGTCGGTGTCGGCTTCGGCGGCAGGCGCCACGCCTGTCACCAGGCCGGTGCCGACTTCGGTGCCGCCGGCCGGCGCCTGGACGTGCGCGGCCACCGCCCACGTGCGGCCGGCGACCGAGACGGCGCCGTCATCGCGGCGCACGAGGTCGGACAGGCGCGCGCGGCGCATGCCTCGGCCGGGGGCGAGCAACGAGAGGGCTTCGAGCAGGTTGGTCTTGCCGGCGCCATTGGCGCCCGTCAGCACCACCGACTGCGGACCGACGTCGAGACGCAGCGCGGGGTAGTTGCGGAATTCGCTGAGCGAGAGTCGCGTTACCGCCACGGCTGCCGGCGGCGCCGGCGGCACGTCGTGGGGTTCGGAGGCGCGGATTGGTTCTAGGGCAGCCAAACAGGTTCCGTTGCGGCTACACCCGCATGGGCATCAGCACGTACAGCGCGCCCGGGTCGGTCGCGTCCCGCACGATGGTGGGGGAGACGGCATCGGCGAACACGAACTCGGCCGATTCGCCATCGATCTCGCCGAGGATCTCGATGAGATAGCGCGCGTTGAAGCCGATTTCGAGGTCGGAGGATTCGTAGCCCACCGCGAGTTCTTCGGTGGCAGACGCGTTCTCGGCCGAGCTTGCCGACAGCACGGCCTTGCCCTTGGCCAGCGCGACCTTCACGGCGCGCGATTTCTCGGTCGAGACGGTCGAGACGCGATCGATGGCGGAGGCAAAGGCCTTGGCGTCGACCTCGAGCACCTTGTCGTTGCCGCTCGGGATCACGCGCTGGTAATCGGGGAAGGTGCCGTCGATCAGCTTGGACGTGAGCACGGCGCCATCGAACTCCGCGCGGATCTTGCTCTCGGACAGCGACAGCACGATCTCCTCGTCCTTGCCTTCGATCAGGCGGTGCATCTCGGTCACCACCTTGCGCGGCACGATGACGCCGGGGATTTGCGCAGCACCCTTGGGCAGCGCGGTTTCGATGCGCGCCAGGCGATGGCCGTCGGTGGCCACCGCGCGCAGCGTGGTGGCGCCGTCGCCCTTGGCGGCGTGGAAGTAGATGCCGGTGAGGTAGTAGCGCGTCTCCTCGGTCGAAATCGCGAAGCGCGTCTTTTCGATAAGGCGGCGCAAGTCGGAGGCGCTGAGCGAGAACTTGTGCGGCAGCTCGCCTTCCGGCATCAGCGGGAAATCTTCGCGATCGAGGCTCGGCAGATGGAAGCGCGAGCGGCCGGCGCGCACGAGCAGGCGGCCGTCGGTCTCGGTGGCGAGCTCCACCTCGGCGCCATCGGGCAGCTTGCGCACGATGTCGTACAGCGTCTGCGCCGGAACGGTGGTGCCGCCCGGCTGGTCCACCACCGCGGTGACGTGCTCCACCATCCACAGGTCGAGGTCGGTCGCCGTGAGCGCGAGGCGGCCCGGCGTGGCGTCCAACAGGACATTCGACAGGATCGGAATGGTGTTGCGGCGCTCCACCACGCTCTGCATGTGCTGGAGCGACTTGAGGAGTGCGGCCCGTTCGATACGGAGCTTCATGGAGCCAGGCTTCGGAGCAGCGCGGAGGGCACGCGAGGACGGAAATCCACAGCGCCCCCAGACCCCCAGGAGGCGCCCCCGGCGGGGCGGAGCACGCCCGCGCGACCGGGGCGTGACAGTAGCACGCCCAAGGGGCCCGCCGCAGCCATTTTCGGGGTCGAAAATGGCTGTCGGTTCAACGGGTTAGTGGGGCCCCGAGGAGGCCAAATTCGTGGCCCCGGGGGCGGCAGCGGCCGCCTAGCTTTCGAGCGAGCGCTTGAGGAGCTCGATGTCCTCGGCGAGGGCCGAATCTTCGCGCTTCAGTTCGTCGATCTTGCGCACGGCGTGCATGACCGT